>JBDHAS010000001.1:0-150409 GCA_039588015.1 Gemmatimonadota bacterium
CCTTGGAGGCGGAGGTTGGGCCGAAAGGGCCGGCTGGTGGTCGGCCACAACAGTGATGACGTACGAGAAAGGGGCAGCCGGTGGTTGAGGTGAGGCGGGCTTTGAATTGCCAATACTGAACATCGAATGTCCAGTATCCAAGAACAGTTCTTCGCTATTCAATAATCGATATTCGGTGTTCGATATTCAAAGCGCGTCAATGTCGGTGTGGTCGAGTACTAGTAGGGATCTTCGAGAAGATGAGCGAATCAAGTCGCGAGACGATTGAGATCACGCTGAACGGTGAGGAACGGATTTTGCCCGCCGGGTTGACGGTCCGCGGCCTTCTGCAGCATCTCGATCTCCACGAGCGGCTCGTCGTCGTGGAGAGGAACCGGCAAATCATCCGTAGGGACGATTACGCTGACGTCGAGGTAGCTGCGGGCGATACGATTGAACTGGTCCACTTCGTTGGCGGTGGGTAGATAAGGAGGAAAGCCCACATGACAGTGGCGTCCGGAGAGCTCGACAGAGCGGATGACTCCCTCGAGATAGCTGGGAAGAATTACAAGTCCAGACTTATTCTTGGAACGGGCAAGTACAAGGACAACGAGACGATGGTGAAGGCGATCTCGGCCTCCGGGACGGAGATCGTGACCGTCGCGGTTCGCAGGGTCGACCTGGACCGTACCAAGGAGGAAGGGGTCCTCTATCATCTAGATCAAGAGCGATGGTTCCTGCTGCCGAATACGGCTGGGTGCTACACAGCCGATGAGGCGGTTCGCTACGCCGAACTCGGTCGCGCCGCCGGCTTTACCGACTGGATAAAGTTGGAGGTCATCGGCGACCAAGAGACGCTGCTGCCGGACGTGGAGGGACTGCTCGAGGCAGCGCGAGCGCTCGTCGGCGCGGGTTTCAAGGTTCTGGCATACACGAACGAGGACCTGATCACGGCTCTAAAGCTGGAGGATGCAGGTGTGGCAGCCGTAATGCCACTTGCATCTCCCATCGGCAGCGGACTCGGTCTGCTCAACCCTTACCACATCCGGTTGATTAAGAGTCGCGTCCATGTTCCGGTTATCGTGGACGCCGGTGTAGGTACCGCCTCCGATGCCTGCGTGACGATGGAACAAGGCGTCGACGGCATTCTGATGAACACCGCGATAGCGGCCGCCAAGGACCCGGTGCGAATGGCTATAGCGATGAAGAACGCGACCGAGGCAGGGCGGCTGGCCTATCTGGCGGGCCGAATGCCCATGCGAGAGCAGGCGGTGCCCTCGAGCCCCACCGCAGGCATGCTGGACTGAGGTCGGTCCTGACACACAAAGTCAGCGTCTCCCCGGCTCGCTCGGCGGCCATGCAGGTGCTCAATGCCGTCCGCAAGGGGAGGTTCGTCGATCACGCCTTCGAACACGCGGCCGCCCCCCTCGGCGATGCCGACCGCCGCCTCGCTCAAGAGCTCTCATACGGCGTCCTCCGACTCCGCGGTCGCCTCGATTTCGTCATCGCCGAGCTGGTCGAGGGCGGGCTCGGACGTCTGGAAGCCGATGTGCTCGACGTCCTTCGATTGGCGGCCTACCAGTTGCTGGAGCTCGAGCGCGTTCCGCCGTACGCGGCGGTTTCGGAGGCGGTGGAAGCCGCAAAGCGGACTGCCGGGAAGGGAGCCGCCTCGCTGACGAACGCCGTCTTACGCCGGCTTAGCCATTCGTCTTATACTTCGTTTACATTTCCTCGGTTGGAAGAAGACCCGCTAGGGTACTTGGAAAGCTGGGGGTCGCATCCTCGCTGGATGGTGGAGCGCTGGCTGGCCCGCTGGCCGGCTGGTGATGTGCGGAGGCTCGTGGACTACAACAATCAACGTCCTCCGGTGTACCTTAGCGTTGCGCGTGAACGAGAAGAAGCCGTACGGCGGCTCCATGAAGCCGGATTAGAGGCCGAGACAGTTGAACACAATCGTTGCTCGATCCGCCTGAAGTCGGGCGATCCGAAGCGGGCGCTCGAGCAGATCGAGGCCGTCGTACAAGATCCAGGGGCAGCCGCCGTTGTCGACTACATGGCGCTTGAACCGGCGGCTGAAGTAGTAGATCTGTGCGCCGCGCCGGGCGGAAAGGCGGCTCTTCTCGCGAGTCGGGGCCACGAAATCTGGGCGATCGACGTTGCACGGACACGCCTTGCGAGGCTATTGGAGAATCGGGATCGACTTGGTTTGTCGAGGCTTCATGTACTGATCGCCGATTCGACTCGTCCGCCGATTCGCGCGGCCCGAGCCGTTCTTCTCGACGCGCCATGCAGCGGCACGGGAACTCTGTCTCGGCACCCGGATGGCCGGTGGCGCCTCCGGCCTGGCGATCTGGAGGTGCTGGCAGACCTGCAGAGACGGCTACTGGACGCGGCAGCGGACTTGGTGGCACCGTATGGGATTCTGGTGTACGCGACGTGTTCGCTGGAGCGGGAGGAGAACGAGGATCAGGTGGAGTCGTTTCTGTCACGACGGGCCGATTTCGTGCTTGACGGTCCGCCCGAGCTGCCTGAATTCGACCGCTTCCTGGGTTCGGAGGGACAACTGAGCGTGCTCCCGCAGAGAGATGGCATGGATGGAGCGTATGCAGCAAGACTACGGCGAAGAGCCGGCTGACCGCAAAGAGGCCGACAAACCAGCGGCCGACTGGCGTGCTTGGGTAAAGGAGCCACGTCGACTGCTCGCCGCCGTGGCCGGTATCGTGGCGTTCGGCCTGGTGCTGGGCTACGTGATCGCTGCCTTGTTCATCTTTCCGACGCGGACCAGCTCCGTCGACCTCACGCGAGTACCTGAAGTGATTGGTCTCATGGCGGCCGGAGCGCGCGAGCAGATCGAACAGGTGGGCCTGACGGCAGAGGAAGAGGCGGGCCTGTACCATTCCTCCGCAGTCGGCACGGTCGTAGCGCAGGAGCCGCTCGCTGGGCAGATGGCGCAACCGGGATCGGCGGTCAGGCTTGTGACCAGCCTGGGCCCGAAACTCAGTCCCGTGCCGGACGTGGTAGGGCTCGGTCACTCCCAGGCGGAGATCGCCTTGGCTCGAGCAGGATACGAGAGCGAGCTGGATTGGGTCGACGCCGACGCGGATGTCGGCCAGGTCGTTGACACTCGGCCCGCGCCGGGTACGCCGCTTCAGTTGCCGGGCACCGTACGTTTGTTTGTCAGTGCGGGCCCGCGGAGAGCTCCCGTCCCCAATCTGGTGACTCGCTCCCTGTCTGAAGCCCGCCTCACGCTGGAGCGGCTCGGCCTCCGCCTCGGGGATGTCAGACAAGACTCGGCTTCGCTCGCCGCTCCGGGGACGGTGCTGTCACAGTCGCCGGCGGCAGGGATCGTCGTGGATCGGGCCTCGCGCGTTCGGGTTACGGTGGCGAAGATGCCGCAGCTGGATCAGTCTCGCGACACGACCGTCATGCGCTAGGCGGCAGAGCGGATGTTCTACGTGAGGAGAGAAACGGAATGGTCTTAGGTGGCTCGCCTGTCTTTGGACGGGCAGCACGTTCAGTATGGAGAGCGCTGGTCGTGGCAGCAGGCGTTGCCGTCGGGGCGCTCACCGCAGGGTGCGGTGTCGATGTTCGAGGCGTAGAGGTCGGCGATCGTGCTCCGCAGTTCAGCGCGATCGACCTTGCCGGTGAGGAGGTGTCGCTCGACGACTATCTGGGTGAGGTCGTACTGCTCAACATTTGGGCTACTTGGTGTGGGCCGTGCCGAGTCGAGATGCCACCGATCCAGGCGAGCTACGACCGATACAAGGACCAAGGCTTTACAGTGCTGGCCGTATCCATCGATCAGGGCCCAAGACACGAGGAGAAAGTGGGAGACTTCGCCGAGGAGTATGGTCTTGACTTCCCAATCCTGCTCGATCCGGACGGGCGAATCACCGAGGTTTTCCGAACCGTCGGCGTTCCGGAGACATTCGTGCTCGGTCGCGACGGCCGTATCGTCAAGCGGCTCATCGGGGCGACGGATTGGAATTCTCCGGGCCATCAGGCGCTGATCGAAGAGCTGCTGAGGATGTAGCAAATGGAGAGCTTGGGGACGACGCTGAAGAGAAACTGGATGTACATGCTCACGGGGTTGCTGATCTCCGTGTTCCTTTGGGTAGCTGTGAGCGCGGATACCGTAGGCCAACAGACCGTGCTGGCGGATTTGGTGGTAATCAACGCCGACCGCAGATACGTATTAACGCAACAGGTCCCGGCCGCGAACGAGGTCTCGGTCGAGTTCACCGGTCGGGCCGGCGATCTAGCCCTGCTCTCGGTATCGCGGCCGCAGATCATCGTGGCCATCGATAGCGTGGATGCGGCTCAGCAGGAGGTAGCCCTAGAACCTTCGATGGTGAGGGGAGGAGGAGGGCGTGATCTAGGGGAAGTACGCGCCGTGAGCGTACGACCCAACAAGTTGAGCCTCGAGTTCGAGCGAAGAGCCCAGAGGGTGGTTCCGGTTGTCCCCAGGGTGCGGATCACTCTTGCGGACGGTTACGCTTTCGCCGACTCCCCGCGAGCTGATCCCAGCGCCGTTGCCGTGGTTGGGCCGCAGCCATCGGTGGAGTTGATCGACTCGGTCTTCACGGTTCCTTATCAGGGTGATAGAGTCCGCCAGTCGGTCAACATCGATCTTCCGCTCGACACAGAGGAGTACGATAGCTTGGTGACGCTCTCACTGCCTCGCGTTCGGGTCACGCTCCCAATAGAAGCGAGGCATGAACGGACGTTCCCCGGCGTTCCCGTGCGGCTGAGCCGCGCTGACGCCGGCGAGGTCAGGATCGAGCCACCATTGTTGGATGTGCGCATCGTAGGGCCGGCCAGCCGAGTTGAGGCCGTGCGGGCCGAGGATCTTTCCCCGGAGGTTCGGTTCCGCGGCCCGGCGGACATCGGTCGGCTGCTCCCGATTAGCTTGTCCGTGCCGGATCCGTTCCTGGTCGTGACGGTCGAGCCCGATTCCGCGCGCGTCGTGGCAGTCGGCGAAGGCAGCCGACCACGCTGAGCGTGTGGGGTCAAGCTCTCTTGCCATGAACGACTTGATCATCTTCGCCGTGGAGACTTCATGCGATGATACCTCTGCGGCCGTTCTGCGCGGCGAGCGAGAACTGTTGGGGCACGTTATCGCGACACAAGACGTTCATGGAGGCTTCGGAGGGGTAGTGCCGGAAGTCGCGTCCCGTGCTCAACTGCAGGTCATCGACACTGTAGTTGCGAGGGCGCTCGCGGAAGCGCGCATCGGTCTGAAGGACATCGATGCCTTCGCGGTAACGGCTGGCCCGGGGCTCATCGGCTCTCTGCTTGTCGGCGTCAACTGGGTGAAGGCAGCAGCGTTCGCCTTGGGGCGGCCGTTCATCGGGGTGCACCACATGGAGGCTCACGTCTTCGCTTCGGTGCTGGAAGACGAGCGGGCCCAGCCGCCGTTCGTAGCCTTGCTAGTGTCGGGCGGCCACACGCTGCTGCTTCATGTCGAGGATTGGGGACGGTACAGGTTACTGGGCCAAACTCGAGACGACGCGGCTGGTGAGGCATATGACAAGGTGGCGCGGCTCTTGGGGTTGGGTTATCCTGGCGGCCCGGCGATCGAACGCTTGGCTCGGGAGGGAGACCCGGCCCGGCAGAGGTTCCGGGTGCCGATGGTGCGGTCAGGACAAAAACAGGGTGACGACGACTACTTTGACATGTCGTTCAGCGGTTTGAAGACGGCAGTTCTCATGCGAGTCAGGGACCTCCAGGCTGAAGGGCGCTTTGAAGAGGAGATCCCACACCTCAGCGCCGGCTTCCAGGAGGCGGCGGTACAGCAGCTCACAGAGAAGACGCTGCGCGCGGTGCGGGCGACCGATAGCAGCAGGGTCGTATTGGGGGGCGGTGTGGCCCGGAACCGGAGGTTGGCCGAGAGCATCGGTGAACGCCTGGCGCCCGGCGATCTGGTATTCGTACCGTCGCCCCGACTCGCCACCGACAACGCGGCGATGGTTGCGCGAGCGGGCCAGTTTCGACTCGGGCGCGGCGAACGGTCGGGGCTCGACTTGAACGCGAGAGCGGATCTTCCGATGCCCGGTATCGTGCAAAACTAAAGCGAGCGTCTCGACGCGGTCTGTCGTCTCCAAGGCGGATTGAGATTATGCACCCGATTCTCTTCAGATTCAAAGGAATAGAGTTCACTTCGTTTGGCTTGATGCTCGGCCTTGCCTTTCTCGCCGCGGGTTGGGTGGGGAGCCTCGAGTTCGAGCGGAAGGGCTACAAGAAGGACGTCGCCTGGTCGCTGCTCATGGGAGCGCTGGTCGGCGGGATCGTCGGTGCGAAGCTGTACTACGCCTTTCTCAACTGGCCGCTCCTCGTCCAGCATCCGTTCCGGACGATCTTCTCGAGGGCCGGGCTGGTGTGGTACGGCGGACTGCTCGGTGGCGCCATCGGTGTGACCTATATGCTGAAGCGAGAGAAGTTGCCCTTCTGGAAGGTTGCGGACGTGGCGGCTCTGAGCGTGCCGCTCGCCTACGCGATCGGGCGCATCGGCTGCTTCTTGGTAGGCGACGACTATGGCCGCCCGACCGACAGTTGGATCGGCATGGCGTTCCCGCAGGGCTCACCGCCGTCTACGGCGGGAAACCTCCGTGACTCGTTCGGGGTCGAGGTACCCGAATCGATCGCTGATTGGGAAGTGCTGCGGGTCTACCCTACACAACTCTTCGAGGTCGTAATCACGCTGGCCATTTTCGCGTTGCTCTGGCGCTCGAGGCGTCATAACTACCGGGCGGGCTGGCTGTTCATGCTCTATCTGCTGCTTGCCGGTGTCGAACGACTGTTCGTCGAGTTCTTCCGTGTAAAGGATGACCGTCTCTTCGGCGGTCTCACGCTCGCGCAGGCTATCAGCGTCGCTTTGATAGTTGGCGGGGCCATCGGCGTCTGGTCATTCAGCAAGCGCCGGAACGGGCAGCCAGCAGACGCGAGCGCGGGCTAGCGCCGGTGGCGACGCTCCTTCACGTATCGGATCTCCATTTCGGGAAGCCTTTCCTGCCGGAAGTGGCCGAGGCAGTCCTCGATCACAGTCGCGCGATAGATCCCGATGTCGTGGTTGTGTCCGGCGATCTGACCCAGCGCGCCCGGGCGGATCAGTTCCGACAGGCGGCTGAATACTTGAAACGGTTCGAAAGACCGATCGTCGTCACGCCGGGAAACCACGACGTTCCGTTCTATCGGATCTGGGAGCGGTTCCTAGCGCCGTACAGGTACTACCGTCGCTATATCTGCAGCGAACTGAACACCGCGACAGAGGTGGCGGGTCTGCTGATCGTCACCCTTAACTCGAGTCGCAGGTTCACGCTCACAAACGGGCGGATCCGGCGGTCGCAACTCCGGTTCGCTACTCGAGCTTTCGAGGCTGCGGGAGATTCTCTGGTCCGGATCGTGGTTACGCATCACCATCTGGCACCGCCGCCGGGCTTCGAGAGGGCCAACGTAATGCCGTTTGCACGGCGCGCGCTGAGGCGCTTCACCGAGGCGGATGTCGATCTCATTCTGGCGGGACATACGCATCGCGCTTACATAGGCACTTCGCTCGATTTCTTCCCTGGTGACCTTCGACGCCGAGGTATCGTGATTGTCCAGTGCGGCACCAGCACATCCAGTCGCGGTCGCGGTCGTGAACGGATGAGAAATACTCTGAACGTCATTCGCATCGATGAGGGAGTGATTAGCGTTGTGCACCACGCTTGGGCTGCGGATCCGTCGAGGTTCGTGCCCATAAGCAAGCATTACTTCCCGAGCGGTGAGAAACAGTACTTCGATGGCTCAGCTGGTCCAGGAGACACGTACGGGCTCGATTGAGTGGCTTGCCATTCCGGGACCTGTTTGGCCGGGTTGCAGACGGGCCTGTGAGCGGTAGCACTCGACTTCTTCTTGCCTCTGTCCTTCTTGGTGCGGGCCTAGTGTCACCGGTCGCCGCGCAAGTCCAGACGACCGCGCGCGACACTCTTCCGGTTATTCAGCGCGTCGAGATCGAGGGTAATACCGCGTTCACGGATGACCGGATCAAGCGCAGCATCGCGACTCGGGCGAGCGGATGTAGGTCCGTCGTTCTGAGCCCTTTCTGTTGGATCGGCATCGGCCCGTTCAAGCGGATCGAGCGCTTCGATCCTCGTGAGCTGAGAACAGACGTGGCGCGCATTCGCGTATTCTACTACAGGCGCGGCTACCGAAGCGCGCAGGTTGATACGAGCATCGTTCGGGGCGACGGTCAGGTCGAGGTGACTTTCAAGATCGACGAAGGTCAGCCGGTTGTCGTCGGTAGTATTGACGTACAGGGGCTAGATGACTTTGCGAACTCGGCCACAATCATCTCCGAGTTGCAGCTGGATGTAGGCCAACCGTTCAGCGAGGTGGCATTGACCGCGTCGATCGAGGCAATGGAGCAAGGCCTGCGAAACCGAGGATACGCGGACGCGGTCATTCTTAGAAGCGCCTCGATCCCGAGCGATGACAGCCTCAGCGCATTCGTCACGCTTAGCGCCGAATTGGGACCTCGGTCGAGGATCGGCGTCATCGACATCGAGGGGGCAGAGGAAGTTGACCCGGACGACATCAGGCGGTTGCTATCGTTTCGAGTCGGCGACGTGTTCAGTGATGAGGAGTTGGCTCGCAGTCAGAGGACCCTCTACTCGATGGCGTTGTTCGACTACGTGTCAATAACCCGGCGCGCCTCTGAGTCAGATTCGGTCATGGACGTTCTGGTTCAGGTGAGCGAAGCGAAGACACGCGCGATCCAGTTCGGAGGTGGTGTGTCGACGACCGAATGTCTGCAGGTGGAGGTGGGTTGGGCTCATCGCAACTTCTTCGGTGGCACGCGGACGCTGGAACTGACTGGAAAGCTATCGAACATAGGGGCTTCCACCTTGGCGCGGCAGTTCCCATGCACTTATGCCGGTGTGCCCGTCGAGGAAAGTGATGTCACCACGAACCCGTACAACAAGGTCAACTGGCGGTTGCGCGCAGATTTTCAGCAGCCGTGGTTCCTAGGGACCGAGAATTGGCTTCATTTGGGCGTCTTTGCCGAGCGACAGAGTCTCCCGGCCATCTACGCCCGCGTGAGTTACGGCGCCAACGTACGCTTCAGTCGCGAGATCTCGCCTGGCACGGCGGTCATCGCCAGCTACCGGCCGGCGCGCGACAGCCTGGAAGAGGGAAGCGCGGATGTTCTCTGGTGCGCCAATCTCGGCATCTGCGCGCCCGATGATATCGCCACCCTGTCCGAGACCCGGTGGCTTTCTTGGGTGGCCTTGACGTTTGCACAGAGTAGAACGGACGCGGTCCTCAATCCAACGAAGGGTTATAGATGGACTGTCGAGGGTGAGACCGCTTCCCGGTTCACGGGATCAGATTGGGCGTATTACCGCGCGGCGGGCGAGGTGAGCTGGTTCCAGCGGTTGGGATCTGGAAACGTCGTGGCCCTCAGGCTGCGTGGTGGCTTGGTTCGTCCCGTAGGTTCCGGACTGGAGGATGTGCCGCTCACCGACGCGGAAGGTGACGTGACGCATCCGCTCAAACGCCACTATGCCGGGGGAGCGTTCACGGTGCGCGGATATGGGCAGAACCTACTCGGTCCCAAGGTGCTGCTCGTGGATCCCTCGAAGCTGCGGCTCACCGAGCAAAATCCGGACGGCTGCGATGAGTCCCTGGTGAGTCCCGAGAACACGTGGGAGTGTGATCCGGTCGAGGCGGGAGTGACGTCGAACGATGCTTTCCCGCGCCCGGTCGGCGGCGAGAACGCGATCGTGGCCAACGCAGAGCTTCGTGTGCCTTTAGGATCCGAGCGCTGGACAGGCGTCGCGTTCATCGACCTCGGAAAGGTCTGGAACACGGGCGGAGAAATCAGCTCGGCGGAGGCCGAGGACATTCGCGTGTCGCCCGGGATCGGTGTGCGCTACCGTAGTCCAGTGGGACCTCTGCGCCTGGATGTCGGATATAACACTGGGGGTACCGAGCATCTTCCGATGGTGACCGCGCTGGAGATCGATGGCAGCACATCGATCATACAACTCGTCAACGTCGACGGTGAAGCAGTCAAGTTCCCCTACGATCCGTACGAAGCGCCGGGCATTCGGGAATTCCTGAATCGGCTACAGTTTCACTTCTCGATAGGACACGCGTTCTAGTGACCTGGAAAGAGCTGCTGATCGGGATACCGCTCGCGCTGATAGGAGCGTTGCTGCTTCTAGTAACGGCCGCGGGCATGATGTTCACGCGCACGAGTTGGGGGCGTGAACAGGTCCGATCGTACGCGCTCGAGAAGTTGAACGGGGCCATCCAGGGGCGGGTCGAGATCGACGAGGTCCTCGAGGGAGACCTGCTCCGCATGGTGCGGATGGCGGGCGTGAGGGTATACGAGCCGGATGGGAGAGAATTCCTCCGCGCGGACACATTGTCGGTCCACTACCGTTGGGCCGACTTCCTGATCGGCAATGTGACGCTCGCCAAGGTAACGATCGTAGGTCCGGTAGTGCAGTTCCGAGTCGAGCCCGAGGTAGGGTGGAACTTCCTCAGGGTCTTTGCCGGAACGGGAGGCGAGTCACAGACCGATAAAGAGCCCGGCCGCAGTCGGCGCGTCGTCTTGCGTGAAGTGACGATACGGTCCGGGGATATTTCACTTCGAACTGCCTGGGAGCCGGATCGTGGGATAGATCCGGACTCCGTACGCTGGCACCTGGAAGAGACCGATGCCGGGTGGGAGCGTGTGATCCGGCTCGAGCGACTCAATGCGACGTTTCCGAATGCGCGAGTTGCGGGTCCGGCGGATCTTGGTCGCCTCTTTCAGATCACGACGTTCAGCACTCGGGCGACGATCATCGGCGAGCCCGTGGAGATTGAGCAACTTCGTGTGGACATCGAGGTCGTCCACGACACGCTGTCCTTCCAGGTTTGGCAGGCCGAACTGCCGGACTCCCACATATTCGGACAGGGCTGGGTGACCCTCAGATCCCGGCCAGACTACGAGTTCACGCTGCGCGGGAACCCTGTGACCACAGAAGACCTAGTCTGGCTGATACCGCAGCTTCCACCCGGCGTTGCCCACCTCGATTTCCATTTCCTGAGTTACCAGGACCAGATGGTGCTCGAAGCGCAAAACGCGCGTTGGGAGTCCCCGGAGGCAACGGCCTCAGGCGACTTCGCCATGACCCGGAGCGCTGGCCCAAATGGGCTACGATTCAACGATGTCGATCTACAGGTGGATCGCGTGGAAACGTCGTTGATCGAGTCGCTCACGGCGTGGGAGTCTCCGTTGACGGCGGTGCTTTCCGGTGACGTGAGGCTCGATGGTGCGCTCTCTGCCCTTCAGGTCAGGGGCGACGTCTTGATCGAGCCGGACGGGGCTGAAGCGGCGGCCTCACACGTCGTCGCTGCCGGTCTCGTGCACGCCACCAATGATTCCTTGGGCGCTCGAAACCTCGACGTCGAGCTCGACCGGCTGCAGCTTGACCTGGTCCGCGCGTTCGTTCCGGGACTCACCGTCTTGGGCGAAGTCTCGGGAACCGTGGGCCTCAATGGCCGACTCGCGGAGGGGCTGAGCGTCAACCTCGATATCGAACACCGCGATCGTGATTTCGTACCGACACGGATCAGCGACGGCGGCACGATAACGAAGCGAAGCGGTACGCCGTGGCGACTCGATGTCGATCTGTCCGTGGAGCCGATTTCGCTGAGTACTATTTCCGAGTATTTCCCGGCTATCCCCCTGCGTGGGACTTTTGGAGGACAGATACTAGCACGAGGTCCACTCGACGATCTGCAGCTCGGGGCTCGTCTCACCGGGGTCAGCGACTCTTTGGTTATCGATGGGCGCCTGCTGCTCGCGGAAGATCGACCGCGCTACGAGGCAAGAGTCGAAGGGTGGCGAATGCGTCTACCGGAATTCCGTCGCGGCGTTCCGGCATCGGACATCGATTTCTTGGTGAGATTTCGAGGTGAGGGCGCCAGCTTCGCCGACATGGAGGGCCATGGGGAAGCTCATGTCTTCGCTTCGTTCGTCGGAGGCGTGCAATTCGACTCGGCGTCGGCTGCCCTGCGCGTCACAGAAGGAAGGCTTGTCGTCGACACGTCGGTCGCCAGCGGCGAATTCGGTGAACTCCGTGCGTCGGGCGCGCTGAGCCTACTGGAACAGACATCGGACAGTCTCCGCTTCGAACTGGATGCGGACAGCCTGGGCGCGTTGAACGCGTGGTTCTTCACGGATATCGAGGCTCTGGCAACGCCGGGGCGACTGACACCGACGGGTGCGGCGGCTGAAGCCGGCCCTTCCAACGTCGAGGGCAGGGCGAGCGTGCAGGGCTGGCTCGTTCGCGATTCGGGTCGCTTCGTTCTTCGAGGAGCGGCGAATGGGGATAGCCTGACGTATGGCGGTTTCTCGGCTGACAGTTTCAGGATCGAGCAATTCGATTTGGGTCCCGATGATTCGATCCTCCGAGCGCGCGGTGACCTCGTGGCGTACGGGGCAGCTCTCGCCGGGCTCCACGTCGACGAATTGAGGCTGGCGGGAGAGCATGCGGGAAATCGGACGCACGTGGAGTTCGTGTTGGCTAAGGAAAGCGCATCGCTGTCTGGAACCCTATGGTCCGATTGGGCGCCAGAGAAACGATGGCTCGGGTTTGCCGCCTTAACCGCGCGACTGGGCGAATCGGTTTGGGAGCTGCGGGATCCGATCATGTTCCGCTACGAGGAGGGAGAGCGCTTCGCGATAGGCGACCTGGAGCTGCTGAGCTCGTCGGGACAGGTGGTGCTCGACGGATTCGTCAGTGATTCCGGACCGATCGCTCTCCGGACGCGAATGACCGGGGTGGAATTGGCGGACGTCGCTACGCTCTGGCAGGACACCGCGGTGATCAGGGGGCTCGTCGAGATTGAGGCCGAACTGACCGGCACCGTCCGGAGTCCCACCCTGCAGGGTAGGTACGAAGTCGTGGACGGGCGTGTGCTGAATGTCGACTTCTCGAGGCTCGGGGGTACCTTCGGCTATGATGGACGCGACTTGGCCGTCGATGCGTCGATGTGGCAGGGCGAGGCGCAGATGGCGAGTCTGCGGGGGACTTTACCACTTGATCTGAGTCTGCCCGGGTTCAGCATGGACTGGGCCGAGCGGTCGCTGGATCTGACGCTCGATGGCGATAGCGTGCCGCTGGTGCTGGCTCGCATCGTCACCGAACAAATCACGGATGTGGGGGGATACGGCAGGGGATTGGTGGCATTCGGTGGCACTCCCGACGATCTGCGCTTGAGCGGGAGCGCGGAAGTCGCGGATGGCCGCTTCCGCGTGATACGGTCCGGGATCCGCTACGCCGGGCTTGGCGGCCGCCTGACGTTCGATGGCAAGACCGTGCGACTGCATGAGGTCGCGTTTACGAGCGTCGAGGGCGGTCGGGGGACGGCGAGCGGCACGGTGACATTCACGGCCCTCACCAATCCCGAGTTCGACCTAACTGTCAACGCTCAGACCCTGCCTGTCTACGATCGATTGGACGCCCGTGGTGTTGTGTCGGGAGTTGTGCGACTGAGAGGAGCCTACGAAGCGCCGATCCTCACGGGCAACCTGTCGGTCGTAAGCGGTGTGCTCTACGTCGAAGAGATCGGTCGTCAGCGCGAGATCGTCGATCCCTTCGCGTCGGAAAGATCGCTATTGGCAGAGACATTTGGTCTGGGCTCCGAGGCGCGCCGGTCCGAGAATCCGTTCATGGAAAACCTCAACATGGATCTGGGCCTGAACGTGGCGCAGGACACGTGGTTGAGGTCGGCCGACATGAACATCGAGATCGAAGGCGACCTCACCGTCCAGATGCGGCCGGGCCAAGAGGAGTGGCGGATTGACGGGACGCTGGCGGCGGTTCGCGGCGACTATCGCCTGTTCAACAAGCGCTTCGAGGTAGTGGAGGGCACGATCGACTACGTGGGTACCGGTCTGAACCCGGGCCTTCGCATCGTGTCGCTCTACACGGTTCGCACCGAGAAACAGCAAATCGTTATCAGGCTCCTGATCGGCGGGACGCTCGAGGAGATGACGCTCTCGCTGGAGAGCGACCATCGTCCGCCGATACCAGAGTCGGACCTGCTGTCCTACTTGTTGTTTGGACGGCCAACCTACGAGCTCACCCGCACGGGTGCCGAGCGGAGCTTGATCAACGATGTGACATCCGGCGTGCCGCAGGCCTTCGTCGGCTATGCCCTCAGTTCGCTGCTCGTAGGCGAAGCGGGGATCGCCTACGTGGACGTCAGCCGCGTGACTCCATCGGCGACTGAGGAGGGTGAATACAGAAGCGGTGTCGGGCCCGCGCTCGCTGCCACACAGGTGGAGGTCGGCTGGTACCTGGCACCGACGGTCTTCATAAGCGTGGCTCAACACCTGGTTGGCGCGGTGCGGCCGACCGTGCGGCTCGACTGGCGTTTGGACGACAATCTGACCCTGCGCGGAATAACGGAGCCACGCTTCGGCCGCGAAGGCGTACTATTCTACGGAGGCCCGGGCAGCAGCGATCTGGAACAGTCCATCGGGGTCTTCCTGTTCTACGGGTGGTCGTACTAGGGACTCCCGAGGCGGCTGCAGAGCCTCGCTACGGGGCCATCGGTTGAGGGTAGATCGATGGCCCCTGTTGTGTGTACGTTTGGTACCCTGAAATATGAATGCTCACCCGGAGGCGCGGGCGCCGAATCGCCGTCTGCTCGAGGGGGAAGAATGAGCAACTACATGAAGATCTTCGGACTCATGGCGGGCATGACCGTCCTGGTAGTGGCCATCGCCAATCAGCTGGGCGGCCCCAACGCCATGATACCGGCCCTGGTGCTGGTCGGGCTCTTCAATTTCGGCATGTATTGGTTCAGCGATAAGGCGGTACTCCGGACCTACCGCGCGCAGGTAATCAGTCCGGAGGACAGTCCCCAACTGTACGAGATGGTTGACCGGCTGCGGCAGCGAGCTGACCTCCCCATGCCTAAGGTAGCCGTCGCGCCCAGCCAGCAGCCGAATGCTTTCGCCACCGGACGTGACCCGAACCATGCGGTTGTCTGTTTCACTCAGGGCATTCTGCAAGTGATGACAAGGGAAGAGCTGGAAGGGGTGACCGCTCACGAGCTGGCTCACATCAAGAACCGGGACATGCTCACGAACACGGTTGCGGCAACCATGGCCGGGGCTGTGATGATCCTGGCGCGTTTCGCGATCTTCTTTGGTGACCGTGATCGGAATCCCATCGCCGGTATCGCGATGTTGATACTGGCTCCGCTCGCGGCGGTGCTCGTGCAGATGGCGATAAGTCGACAGATGGAGTTCAGGGCTGACCGAACCGGCGCCGGAATCGCGGGGACGCCAAGAGGGTTGGCACGCGCTCTGGAGAATCTGGAAAATCATGCGCGGCGAATACCGATGGATGTGAGCCCGTCTGCGGCACACGTATGCATCGTAAATCCGTTGAGGCGCGGCATGTTGACGGGGCTGTTTCGGACGCATCCGCCTACGGAAGAGAGGATCGCGCGCTTGCAGGAGTTCGAACGCGGCGGGCCGGTTTGAGCGCCCACACATACCGGCCGAGGACTATCACGTGAGCGGAGAAATCTTCGTCGTCCACAACCCCGCGGCGGGAGCGAGGCATCCCGACCGACTGCGCCGCCAGGTGGAGGCCGCGCTCGCAGCCCGGCAGGTGGAATTCGAGTACGCCTACACCAAAGCGCCGGGTCACGGACGGGAATTGGTCGAGGAAGCGCTGTCGGCCGGCTACGGGCGGGTGCTGGTCGCCGGAGGAGACGGCACAGTGCTCGAGGCGGTCGAGGCGTTAGCCGATAGCAGTGCCGCGCTCGCCTTGCTGCCGGTTGGGACCGGAAACCAACTCGCGGCTAACATGGGCCTCCCCAAAGGAGTAGATCGATCGATCGATGTGGCGGTGAGCGGACGCATCCGGAAGATCGATGTAGGCATGCTCGACGAGCAACCGTTCGCTTGCATCGCTGGGGCAGGCTTCGATGCCGAGGTGGTCAGCCCGCAGTCGGAGATGAAGAGGAAGATCGGCTACTTGGCCTACGTGCAGGCAGCGGCCGGCGCCGCTTTCGCTCCGAAGGTCTCGAGAATCGTGGTGGTCGTGGATGGCGAAGAGTCGGAGTGCACCGGAATCGGCGTAGAGGTGGCGAACATGCCCGCCCTGACAGCGCCGCTGCTGGCTCGACCGGTCGATCTCGTGCCGGATGGCAAGCCGGATGACGGCTTGCTGGATGTGTGCGTTCTGGCGACTGAGACGACCATGGAGCTCATTGCAGCGCTCACGTCCATCATATCGGGTAGGATGGAGCAAGATCCCCGCTTGCGATACTTCCGCGGCAGGGAAGTGGTCGTCCGGGCAGATCCACCGCTGCCCGTACAGATTGACGGTGAACGCACGGAGGCCGTTACGCCGTTCGCGGCGACCGTGCGACCAGGCGCATTAGGCATCGTGGTGCCTGCCGAGCAAGGCTAGGTGGAGTGGCATGCACGACGAGTATCTGATCGTCCGCGGCGCGCGCGAGCATAACCTCAAGAACATCGACGTTCGAATCCCGCGTAACGAGCTCACCGTGATTACTGGGTTGTCGGGGTCGGGCAAGTCGAGCCTGGCCTTCGACACGATTTACGCAGAAGGGCAACGTCGTTACGTAGAGTCGCTCTCCGCTTACGCGCGACAGTTTCTTGGGTTGATGGAAAAACCGGACGTCGACTCCATCGAAGGACTGTCGCCGGCGATATCGATCGAGCAGAAGACTGCCAGCCGCAACCCACGCTCGACCGTCGGCACGATCACGGAGGTGTATGACTACCTGCGGCTACTCTGGGCCCGCTGCGGCATCCCGCACTGTCCCACGTGCGGAAAGCCCGTGCGCCCACAGTCACCGGAACAGGTGGCCGACGCCGTTCTGGAGTGGCCACAGAAGACGCGAATCGAGGTTCTCGCTCCGCTGGTCAGAGGGCGAAAGGGTGAATTTCGCGAGCTGTTCGAGCGAGCGCGAAAGGACGGCTTCGTTCGAATGCGCGTGGACGGCGAGACATACGATCTCGACGACCCGCCGAAGCTGAACCGCAGGGCCAACCACGATGTCGCCGTGGTCGTCGACCGGCTCACGGTAAGGAACGAGGACCGGGCCCGACTGACGGATTCGATCGAGATTGCCTTGAGGACCGCCGATGGGGTTGTCCAGGTCGATCGCTACCGCAACAGCGAAGTCGAGAGCCACCTCTTCAGCGAGCGCTATGCCTGCCCCGATTGCGGCATCAGCCTCCCGGAGCTCGAGCCGCGCCAATTCTCTTTCAACTCGCCTTACGGGGCGTGTTCCGTGTGCGGGGGCTTGGGAATGCGCAAAGTGGCGAACCCCGACCTCATGCTGGCTGACGGTCGTCTGTCTCTGCTCGAAGGTGTGATCATTCCGTGGGGCTCGCCGATCGGTTATCTGCGGAAGCGCGTCATCGAGCCGCTGGCTCGCAAGCACGGCGTTCATCCCAACACGGCCTGGTCCGAGCTACCCCCCGATATGCGGAACGAGATCCTCTTCGGAGCCGAGGGAATTGGCTGGGAGGGGGCGGTCGCTCGACTCGAACGTCGGTACTACGAAACCGCGAGCGAGAAGCTGCACGCACGGCTCGCCGAGTTCATGTCCGATTCGGTATGCGCCGAGTGCGGCGGTAGTCGTCTGAGGGCCGAAGCGCTCGGCGTTACGTTCGCGGAGAAGTCGATCGGGGAGGTCGTGAAGATGACCGCCGATCGTGCTTTCGAATTCTTCCAGGCCCTCGAGCCCAGCCGAAGGAGCCGCAAATCCCGGTTCGACGAAGCGGTCGCCGCTCCGATCTTGAAGCAGATCCTCGAGCGGTTGCAGTTCCTCTCCGACGTCGGCGTCGGCTACCTGACGCTGGGCCGCAGTGCCGACAGCTTGTCGGGCGGCGAGGCACAGCGAATCCGGCTGGCGACGCAGATCGGATCGAGGTTGGTCGGGGTCCTGTACATCCTGGACGAACCGTCGATCGGCCTGCACCAGCGAGACAACGGCAAGCTGTTGGAGACCCTCGGGTCTCTGCGCGATCTCGGGAACACGGTGATCGTAGTAGAGCACGATGAGGCGACCATCCGACGCGCCGATCACATCGTCGACCTCGGTCCCGGCGCTGGATTGACGGGCGGGGAGGTCGTCGTAGCCGGCCCGCTCGACGACGTGCTCGCCAGCCCGGATTCGCTCACGGGGGCTTACCTGCGGAGAGACCGCAGGATCGAGGTGCCGGGCTGGCGAAGAGAGGGGAGCGGTCAGAGCCTCTGGGTGCGGGGCGCCCGCCAATACAATCTCAGAAACATAGACGTCGAATTTCCTCTGGGTCGGTTCGTATGTGTCACCGGCGTCTCCGGCTCCGGCAAATCGACTCTCGTAGAAGAGATCCTCTATCGGGAGTTGGCGCGGCGCCTTTACCGCTCGCGCCTGATACCGGGCGAGCACGAAGCCTTCGAGGGATTGGAGCACGTCGACAAAGTCATCGACGTGGACCAGTCGCCGATCGGGCGGACTCCGCGGTCTAATCCAGCAACGTACACCGGCCTATTCACTCCCATACGAGAACTGTTCGCCCAGCTACCCGAGTCGCGCATACGCGGCTACACCCCGGGACGCTTCAGCTTCAATGTGAAGGGTGGCCGCTGCGAGGCGTGTCGGGGTGACGGTCTGGTGAAGATCGAGATGCACTTCCTTCCCGATGTCTACGTGCCCTGCGAAGTGTGTCGCGGCCGGCGTTACAACCGTGAGACGCTGGAGGTCTTCTACAAAGGGAAAAGCATCGCCGACGTGCTGGCGATGACTGTCGAAGAAGCGCTGGAGTTCTTCCAGCCCATACCAACGATTCGACGGAAACTTCAGACGTTGCACGATGTCGGGCTAGGCTATATCACCCTCGGGCAGAGCTCGACCACGCTTTCGGGAGGCGAGGCACAACGGGTGAAACTTGCCACCGAGCTCTCGAAGGTGCAGACGGGCAGAACCCTGTACATCCTGGACGAGCCGACGACGGGATTGCATTTCGAGGACATTCGTTTGCTGCTCGAGGTGTTGCATCGGCTGGTCGACCGCGGGAATACAGTGGTCGTGATCGAACACCAGCTCGACGTCATCAAGACGGCGGACTGGGTGATCGATCTCGGCCCCGAGGGCGGTGAGCGGGGTGGTGAAGTAGTGGCGGCGGGTACTCCGGAGGAAGTGGCGAAGGTGAAGGGGAGTCCTACAGGGCAGTACCTGCGGCCGCTGCTCGACAGAGGCAGTCGCAAGCGACGGGAGGCCGAACATGTCGGAAGCTGATCATCGCCGTGAGCCCAAGTACCTGCTCCGTAGTTTCGAGAAGTGGATCCTGCCAAAGATGGCGCGCGCACTGCCAAAGTGGGTGCTTCCGGATCACATGACGGCGCTCGGCATCCTGTCGGCGGCGGGCATCGGAATCTGCTACGCATCCTCCGGTTATGGCGTCAACTATCTATGGGTGGCCAACGTGCTGTGGGTGGTCAACTGGATCGGCGACAGTCTGGACGGGACGCTTGCACGTGTGCGGGGCATCGAACGGCCGCGCTACGGTTACTACCTCGACCATATCGTCGACATGTTCGCCGTCGCGTTCGTCTGTATCGGGCTAGGCTTCTCGCCTTACCTGCTGCTCTCGGTTGGTTTGGCGATGCTAATCGCATACTACTTGATGTCGATCAACGTCTATCTCGAGACTTTCGTGATGAAGACGTTTCAGTTCGGTTACGAGTACATTGGGCCCACCGAGGTGCGCGTCCTTCTCATACTCGCCGGGACCGCGTTGGCTCTGGGCTTCGAGCCGACCTTTGAACTCAAGGACGTCGGGCTCGGACCGTTGGACCTGATGGGGCTCGTAGGGGTCGGCATAATGCTATTGATGCTTCTACGTCGCATACTCTCAAATCTCGCCCATTTGGCACGACTGGAGCCGGCCAACGTAGTGAAGCCGCCGTCTGACGCGGACAGCAGCGGGCCGGGCGCGCGGGTGTGACCCGAACCAGCCTGGCCGGCCCCCTCGCGCCGGCCTCGTTGCAACTGGCGCGTGCCCAGTGTCGGCTAGCGTTCGTAACTCATTTCTCGACGGCATGGGACTGTAGTAGGCCCACACCGATGAGGGAGGCCGAGAATGGCAACACCTAGGAGCTTTGCAATACGTGTGTTGGTCCTATTGCTATGGATGTCGGCGTGGCCAGGCGTGTCCAACGGCATTGCCCAGGACAAGGTCAGCCAGATCGACGCTCTGGTTCAGCAGTACCACGATCTGCGCCAGTTTAACGGGTCGGTTCTTGTGGCCGAGAGCGGGAAGGTCATCTACAAGAAGGGTTTCGGCTACGCAAATATCGAATGGGAGGTTCCGAACAAGCCGAACACACGTTTTCGGGTCGGATCGTTGGTGGAGCAGGGAAAGCTGAGCCTGGACGGTGCAATCACGGACTACTTGCCCGAGTACCCGAAGACGACCGGTGATAGGATAACGATCCATCACCTGCTAACGCACAGCTCCGGTATTCCTAACTACACGAGTTTTCCAGACTTCTTTCCGGAGATGAGTCGAGACCGGTATGAGCCTGAAGAGTTCATCTCCGTGTTTTCCGAACGCGACCTGGATTTCGAGCCCGGTACGGAATGGAGCTACAGCAACTCGGGCTATTTCCTGCTCGGTGTGATCATCGAGAGGGTCACGGGCGAGCCCTACGAAGCAGTGCTGCGAGAGCAGCTACTCGAGCCACTGGGACTACGCGATACTGGATACGACCATTACACCGAGGTGCTCGAGCGGCGCGCCGCGGGCTATGAGGTGACGTTCACGGGCTATGAGAACACAGCGTATCTCGACACCTCGCTTCCGTACTCCGCGGGTTCTCTCTATTCGACCGTCGAGGACATGTATCTCTGGGACCAGATCCTCTACTCCGATCGGCTGTTCGACGACCCCAAAACCAAGGACTTGATGCTGACCCCGCATATCCAGAGCTACGGGTATGGACTCGTCATTCGCAGGATGCCGATCGGTGGGGAAGGTGATTCGGTCCAGGTCATCGAACACGGCGGCGGAATCAACGGATTTATCGCCGGGTTCAGACGGTTGGTCGACGATCGGCACTTGATCGTGTTGATGGACAATAGCTCCAGCAGCGTGGGGGCGTTGCAGCGAGGTATCACGAACATCTTGTACGGCCATCCAGCACAACCGCCAACGCGATCGATCGCGCGGCAGATGCGCGAAACGATTGAGCAAAGGAACCTGGAGGCCGGTATACGGCAATACCACGAATTGAAGGCAAGCGAGCCGGACGCCTATGACTTCGGAGAGGCCGAATTGAATGGGCTTGGTTACTACTTGCTGGAGCAAGGCGAACAAGAGCAGGCCATTGCAATCTTCAAGCTGAATGTCGAGGCCTATCCAAAAGCCTTCAACACGTACGACAGTCTCGGCGAAGCGTACATGAAGGCCGGCGACCGGGAGTCGGCGATCGAGAACTACCGCAAGTCGCTGGAACTCAACCCGCGCAACGAGAATGCGCGCCTGATGCTGGCCGAGCTCGGTGTGCAGGTGGAGGAAAGCACGGGCGGCGAAATCTCGCTCGATCCGGAAGTATTGAACCGGTATGTCGGGGTCTACGAGCTTCAGCCGGGGTTCACCGTCACCGTCACCCTGGAAGGTGACCAATTGATGGCAAGAGCCACAGGCCAGTCCAAGTTCCCTATCTTCCCGATGTCCCAGACCCGGTTCTTTCTCAAGGTCGTGGAGGCTGAGATCGAGTTCAACCTCACCGGTGACGGAGTCGTAGAAAGCCTGACGTTGTTCCAGGGCGGTCAGGAATTGACTGGCAAGAAGGTAGAGTGAAAGGACTCTGGGAGATCCGCCGAACGGACGAACTTGCCGAGCGGCAAAGGATCGCTCTGGAGCGTGGTCTGATTCGCGTATAGAGGGGCGGTGGACGTCCGGGGACTAGAATGGTGGACAGGAGTGAGTGAGGGATGCTGGACAAGCAGCTTCGGCTTACGACCACCGAGCGCTTGCTGCTCGAGAGGAGTTCCGATACCAGTCTCACGCGCCGTCGAGTGCGCCTGGTCGTGCTCAGCGCGGCGGTACTGGTGGCGGCACTGGTGGTCCTGTCTCCGCTCGCCCAATCGTGGAGGTTTCTGCTCTTCTTCGCCGTCGCCTATGTCCTGGTGACGGCATGGGAGAGGGTCGCCTATGCCCGGACCATTTTGGCCTATAAGGGCCTGGTGCAGAAGCTGGTGCGCCGGATCGACGAGCTGGAGGGAAGAGGCCAAGGACCCCCTGAAAACACTTGACACGGGCCCCACAGGTCCAATAGCTTAGGATCCCTTTCGTTGAAAGAGAGACTACCTTTCAATCGCTGGGACTGGAGAGGTCCGGGTTGGGGACGCCTGTCTTGGCAGCGCGTTGGGTGGAGGTGAGAAGACTACCAGACCCGCCTAGCGCTGGTGCAGAGATGAAGAAACGTAGGATAGCCAACCAAACAATAGAGGACGTGAAGAGTGGAGCTGTGGCCCGGGTCGAAACCCGCGTCGCCGTGGTTGAAGAGAAACCGAAGGGCTCGAGAGCATGGCTGTTCGGGGCCTATACTTTTTTGCTTCTGTGGGGAATCGCATATCTGGTGCTGCTCTTTACGAACCGTCTCCCCTTCTGATCCAAATTCTTGAGATGATCTCAGAGGAGCGATCCTAACGTGATCTGGGTCATCGTGGCTGCGGTCGCGGTGATTGGATTCACCGCATGGATCATGTACCGACGCCGTGGTGCGGGCCGCGGCGAGCCAACGGCAGGCCCGGCGGCTGTGGCGGCGGCCGAGGCAGATCTGGCCGTTGCTGAAGCAGAACGCGAGCCGGCCGGGGTGGTCGCATCGCCGCCGGGAGCAGCGGCCGAGGACGTCTACTCCGAGCCGCAGGCTGCGCCGATCGGGGAAGATGTAGAGAAACCGGGCGAAGCAGAGCCGGTGGTTGCGGAAGCTGAGCCGGCGGCGGAGGCGGCGCCAGCCGAACCCGCCGCTCCGAAGACACCTTCCAAGGAGGAACTGCGCTCCCGTGTGGAGGCGCAACTGGAGGACTCGGCGCGATTGCTGGCTGAGCTGAAGGAAGCCGCTTCGCGAGCCGGCGAGGATTCGCCCCTGAGCGGTGGATCCGTCGGGATCATGGAGGAAGGTCTTCAGGAAGTCCAGGCGCTGGCCCAGCGCAAGCAGTGGAGCCAGGCGAAGGACAAGGGCGAAGCGCTGCACGCTCAGCTTTCCTTGCTCTTGCAGGGCGCTCGCCGCGAGAAGTCCCCCTGATCTAGCCAATCTCCCCGGAGGCACCAATATTTCCTCGTGGTCGCGCTCGGGCCGCCTGCGCGGACAGCGATCGTTTTCTGGGGAGCGGAAACCCCTGACGTACAGGGGTCGTAGTTGGTCATGATGCCGGTACTGTACCTGCAGGTGGTTGTGCTGCTGGCGAAGTTCGTGCCGATCGATTCGCCTGAGGGCTAGCCCTGGGCGATGCGGTGCGAGGTTTGGTGTCGCCGAGGACGCCGTGCGGCATCCACCTCCGAGCTGGAGGGGTCTGCGGCGCGACGTCGAGGGACTTCGCGACCGGGTTGATGGTGTGATCGAGGAGTAGTCGTTCCCGACGCGTGTTGTCGCAACCCAAGCAGATCGGTCCCGGTGCAGGGGAGTTCGAGGAAGAACGGGATACCTGAACCCATAGGCGGAGGCCTGAATGGTCACGCGCGAAGACGTAGAAGGCTACCTAGTTCGGATGGAGCTGCCCTTCCAAGAGCTCGAGGAGGGGTTGTGGGTGGTCGGTGACGGTCAGGAGATGGCGCCTCTCTTCGTCAACTATGCACCACCGCTGCTCCTTGTACGCGTCGAGGTCATGGATACCCCGCAGGAAGAGGAACTGCGGAACGGCCTGTTCCGAGAGCTGCTCGAGCTGAACGCGACAGATCTGGTGCACGGTGCGTACGGGCTCGATGGCAACGAAATCGTTCTCACCGACACATTACAGATTGGCGATCTGGACTTCAGCGAGATGCAGGCTTCGCTAGAGAGCATACTGATGGCTCTGAGATCGCACTACGATACGCTATCGCGTTTCAGGACCCCATAAAGAGAGAGAATATGAGTATCTGGAGCAGGCTATCCACGATGGTGCGGTCGAACCTGAACGATCTCATCGCTCGGGCCGAGAATCCCGAGAAGATGCTAAACCAGATCATCGATGACATGCGTTCCCAGCTGGCGCAGGCCAAGCAGGAGGTGGCAGTCGCCATCGCGGACGAGCGCAAGTTGCGTCGTCAAGTTCAGGATGAGCGAGACCAGACCTCCGATTGGGAACGACGCGCCAAGCTGGCTCTACGCGAGGGCAGGGAGGACCTGGCTCGCCAGGCCCTGCTCCGTAGCCAGGAGCACGGCGCGCACGCCGGCACGCTGGAAGAGCAGTGGAGGGGACACGCCTCCGAGACGGAGAAGCTCAAGGACACGCTACGGCAGCTGAGCAGCAAGATCGAGGAGGCGAAGCGCAAGCGGAACCTGCTGATAGCGAGATCGAAGCGAGCCGCGGCGCAGAAGCGGATCCACGAGACGATGGCGGGATTGTCTGACCGCAGCTCTTTCGAGGCGTTCGATCGCATGGCCGAGCGGATCGAGGAAGCTGAGATCCGGGCCCTGGCGGCGGCCGAGGTTGATGAAGAACTGGGCGGCGACGATCTAGAGCGCCAGTTCAAGCGCTTGGAAGGCGGCGACATCGATGTCGAGCGTCGGCTGACGGCGCTGAAAGAGGAGATGGGCCTGCTCCCGGCCGGCGCCGAGGAGCACGCGCCCGACGAGGTTCAGGAAGCTGAGATAATCGAGGAAGAAGAGGCCCCCGAGGAGGAACAAGCTGGCTGATTCGGTTCAGACGTTCAGTTGGCGGCAGGCCTACGGCGTTCTCGCGACGACCGTATTCGTCGTACTCGTCCTTCTATTCATCAACAGCATCGCGGAGATCCTCCTTCTTCTCTTCGTCGCGACGCTCTTCGGCATCTATTTGGCGGCGGTCATCGACACCCTGTCGCGCCGTTTCGGCGTTGGGCGCGGCTTGGGGCTGACCCTCGCGCTTCTGGGAACGATTCTCGTCATCGGCTTCGTGGGGTTGCTCATCGTCCCGCCGGTGATCAACCAGTTCACCGAGCTCATCGACGTGCTGCCGGACCAGCTCTCGGCGCTGGAGGTCGAACTGGCTCGCCTGGCTGAGGAAGAGAGCCTCTTGGGTCGCATACTGGGCCGGATCGGTGAGGGCAGAGAGCAAGGCACCGGCTTCCTCGATCGGGCCTATGCTCAGGTCAGCGAGTTCTTCGGACACGCCCCCCGCTACGTGACCGAAGGCATCGGGGTGGTGATCCACGGCGTGTCGGTTCTGATCATGGGCATCTACCTGGCCGTGAAACCTTCGCTCTACCGCGAAGGGATCGTGGCGCTGACGCCGCCGATTTACCGGGAGCTTTCCCGGGACATCCTCGACGACCTCGGGCACACTCTGCGGTCCTGGCTGGTTGGCATGGGCATAGCGATGCTGTTCCTGGGAACGCTGACCTGGATTGGGCTGTTGCTTCTTGACGTTCCTTACTCGCTCGCCTTCGGCGTGTTCACCGGCTTGGCGGTGATCGTTCCTTTCTTCGGCAGCATTGGATCCACGTTTCTGCCTGCGCTATTCGTCATCTCTGGCGGCGGGTTCACCAAGGCGTTGCTCGTCATCTTGCTTGGCGTAGTAGTGCACGTGGTTGAAGCCAATATCGTGGCTCCGATGGTGTTCGAGAAGAAAGTCGAGCTGCCACCGGTGCTCACTATCCTCTCTGTCTTGGTGATGGCCAAGCTGCTCGGAATCGTGGGTCTTCTCGTCGCTGTCCCGATTCTCGCGGTGGTGATGGTGCTGGTTCGTCGCATCTTCGTGCACCGCGTGCTGGAAGGGAAGGGATTCCATCGGATCGAGAAGGACGCGCCTGCCGTCATCAGCATTCCCGTGGGGGAGGGTGTGCTCGTGCACCCGTCGGCCGGGGAAACAAGCATCCCCGCTTTGCTGGAGGGATGAGCCTTCCCCGCTAAAGGCCAAGTCACACGATGATAGTAGGGGTGGGTATCGACGTCGTTGACGTCGCCCGGTTCCGCAGAATGTTGGCGCGACATGGCGACCGCGCCCGGCGGCGGTTGTTCACCGAACCGGAACTGGTCGCGTGCGACGAGAGGATCGACTCCGATGACTGCCTGGCCGGTCGCTTCGCCGCGAAAGAGGCGGCGCTGAAAGCGCTTGGGAGTGGCAAGGTGCCGGAGGTGCGCTGGACCGATCTCGAAATCAAGTGCGCCGCGAGCGGCGAGCCATCTCTTCTGCTGCATGGCGCGGCGGAAAGACGGGCGGACGAGAAGAGCGTCGATCGAGTCTGGGTCAGCGTGAGCCACGACGCCGGATTGGCGTGCGCTGTCGTGGTGCTCGAGGCAAAGTCCGCCTAGCCTTTCAGCAATTTGCCGCCGTCAACGACAATCGTCTCCCCGGTGATGTAGTCAGAGGTCACCAGGAAGAGAACCGTTCTGCTCACATCGTCGGGCGCACCGAGCCTCTTCAGAGCTGTCAGCCCGGCCAGCTCCTTCAGGTCTTCCGCAGTAAGATCGTCCGGGGGTAGCACCGGGCCGGGGGCCACCCCGTTCACCCGGATGTCGGGTGCGAGTGCGCGTGCCAGGACCCGGGTCATCATCACCAGGCCCGCTTTCGATATGCTGTGGTGAGCGTAGCCGGACCACGGTTGGAATGAGCCCACATCCGCGATGTTGATGATCACGCCCCGTTCCGTGCGCTGCATGAGATGCGCAGCGCACTGTGAGCAGAAGAAAGGTGCCCGGAGATTCAGATCCAGCGTCTTGTCCCAGTCTTCCGGCGTGATCTCGTGAACCGGCTTCTTCTCGAACCGCGCGGCGTTGTTCACCAAGATATCCAGCCGGCCGAAAGCCTCATCGATCCGAGCGAACAGCGACGAAATCTGGTGTGTGTCCGTCAAATCGGCCTGGAAGGCCTCCGCCCGTACCCCAAGCCGGCTGAACTCGTGGACTGCTTGTTCCGCGGCCGCGGCCGAGTCGTGATGATGGACGGCGATGGAAGCTCCGGCTTCAGCCAGTCCGCGGGCGATCGCTCGGCCTAGCCTCCGCGCCGCGCCAGTAACAAGCGCTATCTTTCCTGTAGGCTCCATTGGCTCGTTCTAACTGTGAAGATTCCGCTCGCTTCGTACGACGGGCCAAACTAGCCACGGCTCCGGGCGGCGGCCAGCCGGCGGCCGCCAGCGGTCGGACTGCCCCGGAGAAGAGGCTTGACGACCGGTAGCAGCGGGCGCATAATGCCGGTCCTATGCACGATCCAGAGCATCTTCTTCGTGGCTATCGGTACTACGGCGCCCGCCGCAGGGAGCCGGATCCGAGGAGTGTGCCCTAGGAGACAGCATCGCGTACAAACACTTCGTTCCAAGACGGCTCCCACGAAAGCGGGGGCCTTTTTTTTGTTTGACCGGAGGGCGGGAAATGAGAGCGATACGTGGCGCCATATGCGCGCACGACAACAGCAAGGATGCGATCTATCAGGCGACTCAACGCCTGCTGGGCGTCATGATGGAGCGAAACCGATTGGGCGCGAGCGATGTCGTGGCCGCGTTCTTCACCATGACGCCGGACCTGAACGCCGACTTCCCGGCCTACGCGGCGCGTGACATGGGTTGGGTGGACGTCCCGATGCTCGGCGCGCAAGAGTCGCTGGTGCCCGGCGCGCCTCACCGAGCCATCCGCGCGCTCGTGCTGGCGGAAGGCGATGCGCCGGTCAAACCCGTGTACTTGGGTCGCGCTGCGGCGATGCGACCGGATCTCGCGGAGCCCGGCGACGCCGAGCGCTGGGACGCGGACCGCCCGTCAGACGGGACTGCTGGGTCGGCGAAGAGGCTACGCGGGCGCCTGCTGGTCGTCGGCCTCGGACTCGTCGGAGGGTCGTTGGCAGCAGGGATCCGCCGATCGGGCTTATTCGAGGCGGTGCAAGGATTCGACGTTGACCGGGATACGGCGCATACGGCGCTGAGGCGGGGTCTTGTGGACGACTTGGCCACCGACCTGGAAGTCGCGGGCCGGCAGGCTGACCTGATCGTGCTTGCGACTCCCGTGTCCGAGATCGTCAGGCTACTCCGGCGTTTGGGCCGGCATCTCGAGCCCGGCGTCGTCGTAACCGACGTCGGTAGCACCAAACGAAACGTTGTCGACGCCATGTCGACCCTGCCAGTCGGTGTGGGGGCCGTGGGAGGGCATCCGATGGCCGGCAGTACTTCTAGCGGGGCGGGTGCGGCGGACCCCGACCTCTTTCGGGGATCGAGGTGGGCGGTGGTGCCTGCACAGCGGACCGATGAGCGATCGCTGGCCGCTGTGGAGGAGGTCGCTCGAGAGTTGGGCGCGCGGCCGGTGCGTGTGAGCGCGGACGACCACGACAGAATCGTTGCCGTCACCAGTCATCTGCCAGCCGTGCTGGCTGTTGGGCTCACGGAGCTTGCCGGCCGTACCGGGCGTGACATCGCACAGGAAGCGTTCCTGGCCGGGCCTGGCTTCGCCGACTCGACACGCCTTGCGGGGGGCGATCCGGTGATGACGTCGCAAATGCTTGCCGAGAACTCGGACAACTTGAGGATAGCCGTCGAGAAGCTGACGGCTAACCTGCACGAATTGGTCGAATACGCCTCGGACGATAGCGCGACTCTTGCCAGCCGTCTGACCGAGGCGCGCGGACTTCGGGCATCTCTTGCGGAGCGGTCGGCCGCAGTCGGCCATCGTCCTGGCGCTGGTGGGCCGGCGCTGGGTACTATTAAAGCGGAAGAGTCGGATGCCTTGGATTCGCTGTAGGCCGAGTGCGAAACTCGGTGGACGCTGGTTTCGTCAAGATCGCTGGTGCCTGATGCCGGTGACCGGCGCGCTGCTCGCGCTGGGGATGATTGGGTGCCGTGAGGCCGAGCGGCGCGAGCCGTTGCTGGATGAACCGCCGGCAGAGCCGGTCACGGCACGGGCGGGGCCGTACGCGATGGGGCCCGGCACACTGTATCGGACTCACGGTAGCGCACCGGAGGCCGTGGGGGCGCTGCCAGGCGTCGGCGTCGCCACAGATACGCTGGTCGAGTGCGGGGCCGGGCTCCCGGAGCTTGGCCGGGCCCGATTCAGCCGCCTGCGCCCGTCTCCCGACACGGGGCGAGCGGCATGGGCTACAATCGGGCCGGGGACTTGCGTCGGAGTGATCGGTCCGGCTGAACCACCGGTCCATGTACTGGGGTATTGGTCATCAGCGGCGACCGATTCGCTGCTCTGGGCTCCCGCCGGTGCATACCTGGCGGTGTGGTTGGTGCATCACGAGCAGCGCCGCAGCCTTTGGCTCTACGATGCGCTCCAAGGCGTCAGGCTAGAGATGCCTTGGGAGTTTGACTGCAAATACGTTGGCGATTGCGATGTGGAGCGGGTAGACTGGCTCGGTGGTAGCCTCCTCAACGTCGAGATACGATTGGGCCCCGCGGAAGGCGCGGTCCCGTTCGAGGTAAACGTGGAGGCCGCCGCGTCGCTGGATATGAGAGAGGAGATGTAGGTATGTCAGATTCGTTCCTTCGTCGTCGTGTGTGGCGCAAGTTAGAGTCGCTGCCCGATGACAAGCTCTATCAGGTCCTCGACTACATCGAGTTCCTCGAGGAAAAGTACGGCGAGGACCGTGAAGAGCCCGACAGTATCCAGCGTTTTGCGGAGGGTATCCAGGACAAGCTTCGCGCGCGGCGCGCGGCTCCTTGGGCGCTCAAGGGAGTGATGGGCGCGTTGAGTGTGGTCGACCGAGCGGTAGGTACCGCGGCGAAGGCGGCCAGGGATCTGGCCGATGATATCGCTGACGTTGGCCGCAAGTCGCCGAAGGATGATTCGGAGGATTCCTCGAAGCGCAAGCAAACCAAGATCATCGTCGACTAGGCGAATGACGACACCGCTACGTTTTCGCCAGCTGTTGGCAGGCATGCCCCATTACCTGCGGCTCGTCCTGCGACTGCTCGGTGACTCACGGGTGTCTGGGACCGATAAGATCGTCTTGGCGAGTGCGTTCGCCTATGTCTTGGCTCCGCTCGATTTGATACCGGATGTAATCCCGATAATCGGGCGTCTCGACGACGTCTTCTTCCTGGCCCTCGCCATCGACCGGCTGGTAGACCGAGCTGGGTATGAGTTGGTACGAGAACACTGGGATGGATCAGAAGCGGCGCTCGACGCGCTGTGTGGCAGCGTGGAGGACCTGGCCAGACTGTTGCCGTCCCCCGTTCGACGGCGCCTGAGACGGGAGGTGGAGGGCCGTTGACACTGGTCTGAGGCCGCCGATATCTTGTCCCATGGAAACAGCAAAGGAACCAGGACCGCCCGAGTGCGCGCGAATTCGTGTGCTCGGGCGCTTGCTATGAGCCCCTTGGTGTAGGTGCAGATGGAAGGCCGATCCGATTTTCCGATAGCGCTGACGTTCGACGACGTCTTGCTGCTGCCGCAGCTTTCGACGGTTCATCCCAAGAGCGTGGATGTGAAGACGAGGCTTACGCGCAAGATCCCGCTCAACATCCCACTAGTGGCGGCGGCGATGGACACAGTCACAGAAGCTGAGATGGCCATGGCGATGGCTCGACACGGCGGTATCGGGATCGTTCACAAGAACATGCCGATCGAGCGCCAAGCCGCCCAAGTCGACCGGGTGAAGCGATCCGAGAGCGGCATGATCCTAAACCCGATCACTCTGAAGCCCGACGCCTCGTTGCGAGATGCTCATCGCTTGATGAGGCAGTTCTCGATCAGTGGCGTGCCTATCGTCGAGGAGAACGACATCCTGGTGGGTATCGTCACGAACCGTGATCTGCAGTTCGAGACGGACCTGGACCGACCGATCATGGAAGTAATGACCAGGGACGCGCTGATAACCGCGCCGGTCGGGACATCGCTCGACGAAGCCGAGCGCATGCTGCACGAGCACAAGATCGAGAAGCTCCCGGTCGTCGACGAAGAAGGGACTCTGAAAGGGTTGATCACGGTCAAGGACATCTTCAAGCGTCGCCAGTTTCCGGATGCCGCCAAGGATGAGCATGGCCGCCTCAAGGTCGGCGCCGCGGTGGGGACGAGCAGCGGGGATCTCCAGCGGGCCGCCGAACTGGTCGAGGCCGGCGTCGACGTTCTCGTAGTCGATAGTGCGCATGGGCACTCCCAAGGCGTTCTAGCCGCGACGGATCGCCTGAAGGAGGCATTCCCCGAGGTCGAGCTGATCGTCGGCAACGTTGCCACGCGCGAGGGGGCGAAGTCGCTGGTCGAACGAGGGGCCGACGGCGTCAAGGTGGGCGTAGGCCCCGGGTCGATTTGCACGACCAGGGTCGTGACGGGAGTGGGGGTCCCTCAGTTCACGGCGGTCATCGACGCGGTCGAAGGCTGCGGCGGGGAGGTCCCCGTCATTGCCGATGGCGGGGTCAGGCACTCCGGCGACATCGTAAAGGCGATCGGAGCCGGTGCGGACGCGGTGATGATGGGATCCATGCTCGCTGGTACGGAGGAAAGTCCCGGTGAATCGTTCTTGCTGGAGGGCCGGCGGTTCAAGGTGATTCGCGGTATGGGGTCACTGTCGGCGATGGAAGAAGGCTCGGCCGACCGATACTTCCAAGAAGGCGACATGGATGGCCAGAAGCTGGTCCCGGAGGGAATCGAAGGGCGGGTACCATATAAGGGGCCGGTAGCGGACGTTCTCTATCAGCTCGTGGGTGGGCTGCGCAGCGGCATGGGCTATTGCGGGGCGGCCGACGTGCGCGAGTTGCGGACCCAGGCTCGTTTCGTTCGCATCACGCCGGGCGGCCTGCGCGAGTCGCACCCGCATGACGTGACCATCACAAGGGAGGCCCCCAACTACAACCTCTGACGTCCACCGTCGCGTTGACAGGGGGTCTGAGGGGGGCCTAGTATGCGCGGCCCGATCGGTCGGGATCTGGCGGGGTGGTCGCCTCGCCTTCGATTCCGTCGCCGGCGATTGGCGGCCGCTGGAGTTGAGGAGGGGAATGGATTGGCAGGAGAATAGACCGCGTGAGCGGGCCAGACTTGTCGAAGCACAGCTCGTTCACAGCGCTGACAACCGAGCCCGGGCCGAGGTCGTGCTCGAGTGGAGAGCGGTCGAGTATCGCGGCCGTGCCTCGGCTGTCAGTCACGGAACCATGGATCTGCGCGTTTGTGCGCTGGCGACGTTGGATGCGTTGCAACAGTTGCTGGGCGAACGGGCCAACCTGAGGCTCGTGGGCGTGAAGTCGGTCAAAGCGTTCGACGACCTGGTGGCGATCATCGCGGTCAACGCTCACGACACCACCAGCGGCGAAGACCGCAGGTTGGTGGGGACGGCGCCTGCACCGGAGGGTGACTTGACGGTGGCAGTTGCTCGAGCCGCGCTCAATGCCACGAACCGCCTGTTCGGCAATATCCTCGCAGTTGGCGAATGATCTGAGATGAGCGAAAGAACTTCGTCGTTTGATCCACCACCGCGCACTCTCATGGGTCCCGGACCGTCCAACGTGAGCTCTCGCACTCTCTTGGCGATGGCCCGGCCGACGATCGGGCATCTGGACCCGGAGTTCCTCAACTTGATGGACGGGATCGCTGACCAGCTAAGGGTCGTTTTCGGTACCAAGAACGAGCTGACGATCCCGATCTCTGGAACGGGATCCTCTGGGATGGAAACAGCCTTCGTCAACGTGCTTGAAGAGGGCGACCGCGCGATCATAGGTGTCAACGGCGTCTTCGGCCGGCGCATGGTCGATGTAGCGGAGCGTTCAGGCGCCGAAGTGGTAGCCGTGGAGGCGCCGTGGGGAGAGCCTCTGGACGTCGGGCAGCTGGTCGACGCGCACAAGGCCAGCCCTAAGGCCAAGCTGTTGGCGGTCGTGCACGCGGAAACGTCCACGGGGGTGTTGCAGCCGCTCGACGAACTTGGCGCGTACCTCGGGGGCACGGAAACGCTGTACCTCGTGGACACAGTCACCAGCCTGGGCGGCGTTCCGGTGGATGTCGATGCATGCGGTATAGATGTTGCGTATTCCGGTACACAAAAATGCCTCAGCGTGCCGCCAGGCCTGGCTCCGGTGACCCTTTCGGAACGGGCGCTGGAACGGCTGCGCTCGCGGAACGGGAAGGTCCAGAGCTGGTACCTGGACCTCTCCATGATAGGCGCTTATTGGGGTGGTGAACGGGCGTACCACCATACAGCACCCATAAACGCCCTGTACGGGTTACACGAGGGGTTGAGCGCCGTTCTGGAGGAGGGGTTGGAGGCACGCTTTGACCGCCACCGTCGTTGGGGTGGTCTGCTGCAGAGCGGCCTCGAGGAGCGGGGGCTCGAGCTGTTGGTGGACGAGCCCTACCGATTGCCTCAACTCACCTCGGTGAGGATCCCCGACGGGGTCGATGACAAGACGTTCCGCCGTTCCTTGTTGGAGCGGTACGGAATCGAGATCGGTGGCGGGCTTGGACCGCTGGCTGGCAAGATCTGGCGAATCGGTTTGATGGGCGAGACTTGTCGCGAGGAGAACGTCTTGTTCTTCCTCGGCGCGCTCGACGCACTGCTAGGGAGACAGTGATGGCACGATCCCGCTGGCTGTTTGCCGTTGTTGCGCTGTTGCCGGTTCTGCCGGTGGGATGCGCGTCGACCCAGTCCGACCCCGGCGACCCGGTCGCGCCGATGGAAGCGGAGCTGGATCCGCCCGATGTCGTCTCCGTTGACATCCCCGATACGCTCGGCACACTGCTCGCTGAAGGCGCGGACTCTGCGACTGAAGCCACTCCGGCTGAGGTCGAGGCAGAGGTCCTCGAGCTATTCGGCGAGACGGACGCGCCGCCCGTCGAGCCTGAGGGGCCTACCTTCGATATCCCAATCACGGTCAACGACGCGGTCGAACGGTGGCTGAAGTACTTCCAGACGGACGGCCGCAAGAATTTCGCGATCTATCTTTCTCGTGCCGGTCGGTACGAGCCGATGATGCGGGCCGTCTTCAGGGATGCCGGTCTTCCAGAAGATCTCGTGTACCTCTCGCTGATCGAGAGCGGCTTCAGTCCGCGGGCGTATAGCCGGGCTCGCGCGGTAGGCCTGTGGCAGTTCATATCGTCGACGGGACGGCTGTACGATCTACAGGTCTCGTACTGGGTCGATGAGCGGCGCGACCCGATCAAGGCGACGAAGGCGGCGGCGGCGCACCTCGGAGACCTGTACGAGGAGTTCGGCTCGTGGTACTTGGCGGCGGCGGCCTACAACGGCGGACCCAATCGCGTCCGCCGAGGAGTCCGCCGAACGGGGAGCGACGACTTCTGGACTCTGTCCCGGCGTCGTTATCTGCGCCGCGAGACGCGCAACTACGTACCCAAGCTGATCGCTGCTGCGCTCATCGCTAAGCAACCGGAGCACTACAGCTTTTTCGACATAGAGGAAGCCGAACCGATGGCTTACGAGGTCGTTCAGGTCCCGGATGCCACCAGCCTCGAGGTCATAGCGGAAGCGGCCGGCGTTAGCGTCAGCGAAGTGGCGGCGCTAAACCCGCAGATATTACGCGGGGTGACTCCGCCGGGTCAGAGGTACTCGCTGCGCGTCCCGCCAGGGGCGAGCCACAACTTTGCGCTGAACTACGCGAGAGTCCCGGCATCCGAGCGAGTCACGTGGGTACAGCACGTCGTGCGGCGCGGTGATACTCTCGGCGAGATCGCGCGGGATTACGGCGTCAGCGTATCTGCGATCCGCGCCGCCAATCGGGGCGTCGATCCGCGACGCCTGCGGATCGGCCAGCGACTGATCATCCCGCGCGCGGGCAAGCTGCCGCGGTACGCGAGCGCGCCGACGACTGTGCGTGCGCGAACGGTCCAGCCTAAAAAGGTGGCGCCCCAGAGGCCGCAGGGCCCATACGTTACGTACCGAGTTCAGTCTGGTGACAGCCTCTGGGCGATCGCCAAGCGCTACGACGTAACCGCGCAAGATCTCATGGCGTGGAACGGTCTCACCAGCAGCCGGATCTATCCCGGCGATGAGGTGAGGATCTACGTCGGAGACAGTCCATAAGAAAAGCGGGCCAGGGCTCGAAAGCCCCGGCCCGCAGCCACCGCCGTTCCTGATTTCTACTACTCTCCCAACACTCTCTTCGCGTATCCGTTCGCCGGATCGATGCCGAGCGTTAGCAAGTCACCGACGCGCCCGGGTCCACGATTGTAGGCCAACAAGGCGAGCCGGGTATCCCCGTTGTACTCGTCGAGCAGATACCTGAAATAGCGAAACCCGAGGTGCAGGTTCGTCTCTATGTCGAACAGGTCCCTTGTCTGGACCGTCGGGTCGAGCCACTTAGCCGTGCTGGGCCTGATCTGTGTGTAGCCGATGGCACCGGCCGAGCTCACGGCGCTGCGGCGAAATCCACTTTCGACGCGCACCAGGTTGAACGCCAGATCCGGGTTCACGCCCTCGGCCAGCGCGATGTCGTAGATCTGAGTCGCACGGTCGGCCGGAACTCGAAACTGACCCGAATAAGCGTGGATCAGTTCTAGGCGCTCGACCTCCAGTGACTTCAATTCGATGTCGCTCTCTAGGTCTCGCACCTCTGCGCCCAGCAGCGACACCTGCGACTGCAGTTGGTCCGCGGCTGGATTGCTCGCTTCAGGCGAGCCACTGAGCGCGGCCGCCACGCCCAGCGCGACGGTGACGAGGGCGAGGGCCCACACTGGAAGGGGCACCTCCGACAACTTCGTCTGTTCTACCGGTCGTGGTAACGTGACCGCGTGGCTATACCATGTACCTGAATACTGTCGCATCGCTCTCTTATCGTTGCTTCTCACGATCCTCCCCGCCTTCCCCGTCCTGCGGCGAGCCGGTGCTCACCGCCCCGTACATCGGGCTCATTAACACCTACGCCCGAGACGCGGTTCCGGTTTCTGTGGGACACGCTGACCGAAGGCTCTCCCCAGAGTAGGGAGATCTGACCGGTCCCCGCGTGCGCTGCCAGGGACGGTGCCTTCAGCCGGGCCAAAGGCGGGTGTGAAAGATCGTGAAAGATCTTACTGTTTTTGGCCCACTTCCCGTCCACTACACCACCCATGAGCCGTTGTTGAACTCCGCTTCGGCGATTCTTCGGGTATTACGCCTCTTGCCTACGCCAGGTTCCACTACGGCCGCCACCCTTCTCGACCAAATGGACGGAAGCTAGTTCCATGCCACGGTCGATCGCCTTGCACATATCGTAGACGGTCAGCAAGGCTGCGCTGGCGGCGACCAGCGCTTCCATTTCGGCGCCGGTCCGGCCGGTAACGCCGGCCCGCGCCTCTACCTTCACACCAGGAATCTTGTGATCCAGCGTCAAAGATACATCAATTGCGTCGATTTGTAGAGGGTGACATAGCGGGATCCACTCGGCGGCCCTCTTTCCCGCCGATATGCCGGCGATCTGGGCGACGGTGAGAACGTCCCCTTTCTGAACGGCGTTCTCCTCGATGGCTTTCAGCGTCGCGGGCTCCATGCGAATCCAGCCCTCGGCCACAGCCGTTCGACGCGTGCTGTCCTTCTGTCCAACGTCGACCATCCGGACGCCGCCTTTCTCATCCACGTGGGTGAGCTTGGGCTTCTGCTCACGCATATCCTACGGCGCCTCCTGTCGTGCACGTGGACGGGTTCTCGCGCCCGGGCCGCCGAGGCGGTGAAGGTTCGCGACGATCAGTTGCGGATTCACGTTTCGCTCTGCGAGGTCCCGAGCTGCGCTGAGGGCCTCGATCGCTCTCAGAATCCTGTCTAGGTCCTGAGGTTGGCGGGCACCCAGGGTGGTGACGACTTCGGATCGAGCGGCCGTATCGCTGGCGCCGGCCGCGACCGCCAGGAGGTCGCGCAGCATGCTTCGGGCTTCCACCAGGCCTTGCGCGAACGCTCCACGCGCACCCGATGGCCTGAAGCGGTGAGCGGCAGACAAGCGGTGGCCCTGACTCTGCGCCAGGGCAGCGCGGGCCAACTCGACGCCGTTCTGTCTGACATCTTCACGGTCCGCGCTGTGAAGTTCCAATGCTCGGCCGATCGCCCCTCCGCTATTCATGGCCAGTCGCTGGGCTTCGTCGGCTGGCAGGCCTACCTCATCGACCAGGCAACCGGCTACGCGGTCGGTGGGTAGCGGCGCGATCCTCACCGCCTGGAGGCGGGATCTGATTGTCGGTAGGAGCGCACCCTGAACGTCGCAAGTCAAGATGAGCAGAGTGTCCGCGGGCGGCTCCTCGAGCAGTTTCAACAGCGCATTCGCGGCTTCGGGGTTCCCCAACTGCGGTGTGAGCGCCTCGGCGCGTCCGATGACGAGAATCTTGCTCGGCCCCATGGCGGGCGTCCTCTGCGCCAGCGAACGCATCGTATGAACGGCGCTGACGTAGATACCTGAGGGGCCTTCCTCCTCGCCGAGATAGAAGCGATTGGCGCGGCGCTCTTCCAAAGCGGCGGCTCTGAGATCTTCGAGCTTCTTCTTCAACTGTTCGGCGCCCGTGGCGCGCTTCGGGCGCGGCAGTGGGAAGAACCAGTGGACGTCCGGGTGTTCCAATCGCGCGACCAGTCTACAGGACCGACATTCGCCGCAAGGCCGCGGCGACGGTCCGCTGCAGTCCGCTGCTGCCGCGGTCCAAAGGGCGAGCCGCTGCTTGCCTACGCCGCGAGGGCCATGAAGCAGGAGCGACTGAGGCAGGCGACCCTGTTCGGCGGCCCTCGACAGCCGCTGCTTGATCTCCTCGTGGCCGAAGACGGCCAGATAGCCGGGCTCAGCCACCTTGGTTCCTCAGCCAGGGCCTGGGGTCGACGGCCCTGCTGTTGACGCGGATCTGGAACTCGAGGTGAGGTCCCTCGGGGGACATCGAGCCACCTACTCGGCCGATCGGTTGACCGATGATCACGGACTCGCCTTCTATGACGAGGATCTCAGATAGGTAGAGATATAGGGACCAGTAACCGCCGCCGTGGCTCAGAATCACTGATGGGCCGTAGCCGAGGTAGGGCTGGGCGAAGAACACAGTCCCTCCTGCAACCGCCTGCACCGGGGTGCCTTCGCTGGCGGCGATACCGATCCCGTTCCTGAGGATCACGGTACCGTCCTCGTTCCGCTGCTGACCGTAGTTGTACACGACTCGCCCGTCCACCGGCCAATCGAGTCGACCTCGGTCTTCCGGCGTCAAGGTACCGCGAGTAGGAGCTGCAGCGGCGAGCGCCTCGGCCGCTTCTCGTTCTCTTTCGAGGCGCTCGACAAGGCCGTTCAGCTCCTGTTCATCGCGATCGAGTTGGGTCAACTGCTCCGAGGTCGTTGCGCGCATCCCGCGGACGGTCCTCAGCCTTCGTCCCCGTTCCCGCTCCAGATCGTAGAGGTTCTGGATCTCTTGGACCTTGTCGTCCCTGGTCTGGCGAAGACCGAGCACTTCCCTTTGGATCTGATCGTATTTCTCCTGGAGCAGACTCTCGAGTTCCTCTACTTGGCGAACAAGTAGCCTGTCGTGCAGCGCGACGAGATAGAGGTATCGGTAGCGGCTGATCAGGTCAGCGAAGCTCTCCGCAGCCAGGATTACCTGGAAATCGCCCAGTGGCCCGCGCTTGTAGAGGTCGCGGGCGCGCCGGGCGAACAAGACCTTCTTCTCAACCAACTCGTCCTGCGTTCGCAGTAGATCAGCCGTCGCCATGATTACCTGTTGGTCACGCATGGCGAGCTGGTGATCGAACTCGCGCAGTAGCGATTCCTGTGTGCTGATCTGCTGGTTGAGGTTGTCCAGCTCGTCCTCGGCATCGTGCACGGCCGACGAGAGAGCTTGCATCTCCGACTGCAGGCGTTGCCGCTCTGAGCGGATTCGATTCAACCGCTGACGGCTGAGACGGATCTCCTCATCGAGAGACTCGACCGGATCCTGGGCCCCGGCCGGCGCAGGGCCGCTGACTAGGACGAGCGCCACGAGGACGAGCGGTCCTGCGGTCGATAGACGGACACTACGCATAGTTCGCCAGGTGGCGCCGCAGCGCGTGGCCAGACGCCATAAGACCCAGTAGACCACCGGCGATCGTGCCGGCGATCGCCCAAAGCGGCGGCATCCAATCGAGCGAGATGAGCGAACCGTCCACTAACCGATACGCCCCGTACGTGAGGCACAGGGCGAGAATTCCCCCGGCCAGGCCCGTCAAGAGCCCCTCGAGAAGGAAGGGCCGCCGGATGAACCCGTCGGTTGCGCCGACCAGTCTCATGATCGCGATTTCCTCGCTGCGGGCGAGAACGGCCATTCTGACCGTCGTGCCAATGATCAGGATCGCGACGACGGCGAATGCTATCCCGAGGACTGCGGCCGTGTAACCGGCCAGGCGGCGAAGCTGGTATATCTTGTCCACCCACTCTCGCCCGTACCGCACGTCCTCGACGAAGGGATAGAGCGAGATGAGCTCAGCCACGCGTTCGACCGACTCCGGGTCACGCGATTCAGGCCTCAGCTGGATCTCGAGCGAAGCAGGCAGCGGGTTGACCTCGAGGTCGGTAAACACATCGCGGAACTCGGCGAGTTGCTGCATCGCCGCCCGCATCGCTTCGAACTTCGAGACGTGGATGAGGGACTCGACTTCGGGGAAGGAGCGGACGTCGTTCTGGAGAAGCTCCAGCTGCGTGGCGGAGATTTCGTCGCGCAGGTAAGCGACCACCTCTACGCGCTGCTCGATTGCCCGCAGTGAGACGTTGACATTGTGCGCGACTATTCCGAACGCCCCCAAGACGAAGAGGCTCAGGCCGATACTGGTGGCCGAGAGGACGACCAATACGGGCGCCCGCCGCAACGCCGCGATAGCCTCTCGCAGGCTATGATTCGCCATCAGACTCCGCCGAATCGTAGACGACAGCGCCTTCCGCAAGCTCGATGACTCGATACTGCGAGTAACGCCGTACGAGATCGAGGTCATGCGTCGCCATCAAGACAGCAGTTCCGGAAGAATTGATGTCTCGCGTCAACTCGAAGATCCCTCGGGAGGCACGCTCGTCGAGGTTACCCATCGGTTCGTCGGCCAAGAGGATGACCGGATCGTGGATGAGCGCGCGTGCCATAGCTATGCGCTGTTGCTCTCCGCCGGACAACTCGTCCGGATAAGCTCCGGCACGAGGAGCGAGGCCTACTTGTGACAGCAACCGCTGGACCTTGCTCTTGATCTCGCTGGAACGAGCGCCCGTGACCTCGAGCGCGAACGCTAGATTTTCAGCCGCTGTGCGGTTCTTCAGCAGCCGAAAGTCTTGGAACACCATTCCGACGCGGCGCCGTAGCTTGGGGATGTCTCGGCGTTTCATCCGCTTGGAGGAGAAGCCCGAGACGCGGACCTCGCCGTCCGTTGGCTGCTCGGCCATATGGATCAAACGGAGCACGGTGCTCTTGCCGGCCCCCGATGGGCCGGTGAGAAACGCGAATTCCCCCTTGGCTAGGTGGAACGAGACGTTTTTAGCCGCCAGCCCCGAGCGAGGGTATTCCTTGTAGACGTCGATGAGTTTGATCACGGGCCGCGGTTCCCGTGGGCGGAGCTGAAGTAGGCAGGGGTGATTGCCTTCATTCGCTGGCCAATCTACTGGAGTTTGCGTGCTTCGTCAAAGCACGTGCGGCAAAGCCGACGGCCGTCTCGAGCGCCGCTCGCATGGAACTTGGATCGGCACGGCCGGACCCGGCGATGTCGAAGGCGGTCCCGTGATCTGGCGACGTACGAGGGAAGGGAAGCCCGAGCGTCACGTTCACGGCCCGACCGAAGGCGGCGGTCTTTATCGCGGCCATCCCCACATCGTGATAGGGCGCGAGCACAGCATCCGCTTCCCCTCTCATGGCGCGCACGAAGACGGTGTCGGCAGGGTACGGCCCGCTAACCAGCAGTCCTTCTCGATTCAGCTTCTCGATCGTAGGACTACAGACACGTGCCTCCTCATCCCCGAACAGTCCGTCATCCGAGGCGTGGGGATTTAGAGCACACACGGCTAGCCGCGGCTGCTCTAGGCCCCACCAGCGCTGGAGACCCGCGTGAGCGAGTCGCGCCACGCGATACAAGCGTTTGGGTGTGTATGCTGCTGTGACCTTGCGAAGCGCCATGTGCCCGGTGACGAGAATGACTCGAAGCGGAGCTCCTAGCGAGGTCTGTTCTGCTGAAAGGCAGAGGGCCGTCTCCGGCGCACCAGCCAGGTCGCGCAGCATCTCGGTATGCCCCGGCCACGAGTAGCCGGCGTCAGCTATGGCCGACTTGCAGATCGGCGCGGTGACGATCGCGTCCACTTCGCCGTCCAAGGCGAGGGAGACGGCCTGCTCGATCGCGCGGACAGACAGACGCCCGGCTTCGGGAGCACCGGAATCGGCGGTCCACTGGCCGATCGGGCGCAAGTCAAACCCCTCCGTCTCGGGAAACCGGTCCGGTCCCACCAACACGACGTCGGCGTCGATGGGAACCGGCTCCCTCAGGGCGCTCACGGCTACCTCGGGTCCGATTCCACGCGGATCACCCAGCGTGACCGCGATTTTGGGTCGACGTCCGGCCCGGTTTCCGGACGTTATGCGGTCAGCCGGTGGACGGGAGCCCCTCAAAGCGTATTTCGATGTAGGTTGATTCCCGCAGGTCATCCACCACCCTCCGCAGCATCCGCTCTTGCTGAATCTGTTGCCTAATGCTCTCGCGCACGTCGTCCAGTGCCCACTCGCCGCCGGCTTCCACGGCGGACAACTTGGCAACGATCCATTTGCTTGGCAGGCCCGGAATCGACAATTGGAGGGGCCCCACGACGTCCCCCACCTGGGCGCCTTCCAATGCCTGCTGGTATTCGGGCGGAAGCCTGTCCTGTGCGTAGTTGGTCAGGCTGGAGAGCTCGTTGGGGTCGCCGTATCGGGCTATCAGCGAGTCAATCTCTGCCCCGGCCTCCAACATTCCCGCTACCTCCTCCGCCAACTGGTGCGCCGCGGCTGTGTCTTGGTCGGTCATCTCGGGCCGGATGAGAATGTGCCGCGCCGAGCGTTCGTCGCCTCTGATGCGCTCGAGCTTGATGATGTGGAAGCCGAACGGCGTTTCGACGATGCCGCTAACGTCGCCCACATCCATCGCGTACAAAGCGTCCTCGAATTCCTTGACCAACTCTCCCTTCCCGACCCATCCGAGCTCGCCGCCTCGATCCCGGGTGCCGGGGTCATCCGAGTACTCGCGAGCCAGGCGCGCAAAGTCTTCGCCGGCGTTCGCTCGCGACAGCGCGCGTGCGACCTCCTCCTTAGCCAGAAGCCTCGCGTCCCCCGAAGACTCGGCGTTTATCACCACCTGCTTGAGAGTGACCGTCGCGGGCTTCGTCCCCAGCGCTTGCTTCTGCGCCTCGAACTGCGCCAGGATCTCGTCCTCGCTGACGGGCACCGGCTGCATACCTGATACCTGTGTCTGCAGGTACCGGTTCGCGAGCATCTCCGCTCGAACTTGCTCGCTAACGCGAATCCGGTACTCGGCGGCCGTCACCCCCTCCCGCGCCAGCACTTGCTCGAATTCGAGCTGGCTAGAGAACTGACGGCTGACTTGTGCGAGTCGGTCGTCAACGATCTCGTTCAACTCGGCCTCGGTGACGGTGATGCCCGCGCGTTCGGCGTGGATGACGAAGAGAACCTCGTTCACCTTCTGGTCGAGCGCCTGACGGAGAAATTCCTCCAGTTGGCGAGGGTCCTCCGGGACCCGGACGCCCTGAGCTTGGAGGCGGAAAACGAACTCCTGCAAATCGCTCTGGAGGACTGCGGTATCGCCGACGATCGCGATGATACGATCGACCAGGTCGGACGGATCCTGGGCCACTGCCGCGTGGCCGGTGCGAGCCGACGAGGCCAGGGTTGCCGCCAGAATCAGCGAGCCACCCAAGACAGGGATCAATCGGACGAGAGGATGCTTCATCGGCCTCACTCCGGACGCGCCGCGTCTGCCGGCCCGCCCCCAGATGCCTGCTGTTCGCGTATTTCCTTGAGCCTCTCGATCACGGCGGGGAAACGATCCGGATAGACCTGGAACCTCCGGTTCTCCCGCAACCCCGGCGCCACCCTCTCCAGAGCAGCCGGACTGCGCTGGAGCGTGAGTAGCAGCTCCATGGCATTGTCTACCGCTTCCGTGACCGTTTGTTCGCCGCTCACGAGCCGCTCCCGCCGAATACTGACCACGGCTGCCGCCGTGAACAGATCGCGTCTGGCGGCCTCCCTCAGGCTGTCCGCCTTCTCTTCCGGTACCGTGAACCCCAGGTCGGAGGCCGCCTTCACGAGCAACTTGTTTCGCACCAACCCCCTCAAGTAGCCGGCTACGGTGATGCTGTCCGACGAGAAAGCGCGACGCGAATCCGTACTGCCCTTGACCACGAAATCCGCCCATTCACCGGTCGTCAGCGTGCCCCCGTTGTAGTGTACCAAGACGGCGCTCCGCTGTGCCGCGGACAGCCTCTCGAGCTCCGGCGCGAAGGCCATCTGGCGAACTTTGTTGACGGCACCCGGAGCATACCGGATTTCTGCCGCCTCGAAGAGCGAGTCAACGTAGGCCGCCTCGGCGCCATCTACCTGCCGTTGGATAAGTACGCGACGGTATTCGTCCCGTACATCCTCGAAGGCTTGTTCGACGCGGTCGGTAACCCTGAAGATGTGATACCCGAGACCCGACCTGACGGTTTCGCTGATACCAGGCTGCATCTTCAGGACTGCTTCCTCGATCTCTGGCGAAGCACGCCCCCGCGAAACGCGGCCGAGCGAACCACCAATCGCCGCCGTGCGCTCGTCGTCAGAATAGGTCCTCGCCAATCGCTCGAAGTCTTCGCCTGCTAGGGCGCGCTCGCGCAGCGCTTCGGCGAACCTCCTCAGGCTGTCCGCTTCCTGGCTCGAAGCGGTATCAGGCACCGCGACTAGGATTTGGTAGGCCTCGACAGTCGTGTACGGCTGCTCCTCGTCGTACGCCGCGCGAAGTTCCGCCTCCGACGGCTCCAGCCTCGTTAGGATCGCTTCTTCCCTGAGCATCCAGGCAAGCTCCTGGTCTAGGCCCCGCTGGATCAGTGGCGTGAAGTCGAGGTTCGAGAAGGTGTCGGCGCTGGCCAACTCGGAGACTAGGACCGTGTACGCGATCCAAAGGTCGGCGACGGGATCGACGACGACCGGCACCGCGGGGGCGATATTCTCGTCAGCGAGTGAGAGCAACTGCGCGGCGTGCTCGATCGTCAGCGTGTACCCGTCGACTCGGGCTACGGCGTCTTTGTGTCCTTCCGCTCCCTCACGGCCTGCGGAGCATGAGATGAGTCCTACCGCGAGGACACACGTTAGTATCAGTGGGTTCGAGTGGTTGTTCATCTTATCCTGTGGTTGTGAGTCGTTCTTCTTCTAGCATACGTCCCATCGCTTCGACAATGATCGGTGTGACGTCCTGTGTGCCGGTCAGCCGGAAGACGAGAGACAGCGGCTGTAGGCGTCTTACGTCGACTTCCACTTCGTGGCCGGCCATCGCCTCGCGCAAAGCGGTCAATCGCGGTACCACGCCGCGCCGGAAGTTAACACGAGCGGTGTCCGCTGTCGCGAGCACCCGCTCGACACCGAGGCGCCCCCCGAGGATCCTGATACGGGCGGCGGCGACCAGTCGCTGCACTTCGGCCGGCAAGGCGCCAAATCGATCTCGTAACTCTAACGTCAAATGCTCCAGCTCGTCGAGGTCGGAGACCTTGGAGAGCCGCCGGTAGAAGTCGAGTTTTTGCCCCTCTTCGGGGATGAAGCTGTCAGGGAAGTAGGTCGCCCCGGAAATCGAGATCTCCGGCACTTTGGGCCGCGAGATCGGTTTCCCTTCGCCTCGTCGCATCATGGCCACCGTATCCTCCAGCAGCCGCAGGTAGGTGTCGAAACCGACCGCCTGCGCGAAACCGGACTGTTCTGACCCCAGGAGGTTACCCGCGCCCCTCATCTCGAGATCCTTCAAGGCGAGCCGATAGCCGGCGCCTAGTTCGGTGTGCTTCTCGAGCAGGTGCAATCGGCGCTCGGTGTCCGGCGGCAGGTTGGGGGGAACGACGAGGTAGCAGTACGCGCGCTGATGCGATCGCCCGACTCGGCCGCGCAATTGATACAGCTGGGCCAGACCGAAGTAGTCGGCCCTGTGGATGATCATCGTGTTAGCGTTCGGAACGTCGAGTCCGTTCTCGATTATGGCCGTAGCCACCAAGACATGAATGTCGCCGCGCACGAAGTCCGTCATCACTTTCTCGAGGCGACGCTCGGATAGCTGGCCGTGCGCGATTTCCACCCGAAGGTCCGGCACCAGCCGCCGGACTTTCGCCGCGACCTCTGGAATCGACTCAACGCGGTTGTGCACGAAGAAGACTTGCCCTGTTCGATCGACCTCGAGCCGGATCGCGTCTTGGATGGTCTGGTCCTCCCAGCTCATCATGTGAGTGATGATCGGCCGCCGGTTGCGGGGCGGCGTGCGGATCACGGAGAGATCTCGCAGCCCACTCAGCGATAGATGCAGCGTGCGCGGGATTGGTGTTGCCGTCATGGTGAGAACGTCGACGCTCCGCTTCAAGGCCTTGAGACGTTCCTTCTGGGTCACCCCGAACTGTTGTTCTTCATCGATCACCAGTAGGCCGAGGTCGTGGAAGCGAACGTCGGGCGATACCAGTCGGTGCGTGCCGATGACGATGTCGACGTACCCATCGGTCAGCCCGCTGACAACGGCCTCCTGCTCCTTGGGAGTGCGGAACCGGGAAAGCGACTCGATGACGATCGGATAGTCTGCCAGGCGCGCCCGAAACGTCTGCAGGTGCTGTTCAACCAGGACCGTGGTAGGCGCGAGAACAGCGACTTGCTTGCCGTCCTGGACGGCCTTGAACGCGGCGCGGATGGCCACTTCGGTCTTGCCGTAGCCCACGTCGCCGCAGATCAGTAGGTCCATGGGTTGTGGTCGCTCCAGGGCCCGCTTCACTTCGTCGGCCACCCGTTCCTGGTCCGGTGTTTCCTCGTAGATGAAGGCCGACTCCATCTCGCGTTGCCAGCGTGTGTCGGAGCTGTAGGCGTGCGATTCCGTCACTCGCCGGGCCGCGTAAAGCTCCAGCAATTCTGCCGCCATCGTCTGGATCGCGTTCTCGGTCCGCTTCTTCAGTCGCTGCCAGCTTCCACTGCCAAGGCGGTGGAGCTTCGGCGCGGAACGATCGTCGCCGTCCTCGGTCTGGGAGATCCAGCGCTCCACCAGATCGGCTCGGTAGTGGGGAACACGCAGGATGTCACCGCCGGCGTATTCCAGCACCAGCGTCTCTAGCTCTTCGCCGCTGATCGCCACCCGCTCGAGACCTCGGTAGCGCCCGATCCCGTGGTCGAGATGGACGACATAGTCGCCCGGTGTGAGTGTCGAAAGCGTGTCAAAAGCGGCTCGACTCGCAACGCGCCGTTGACGCTGCGGTCGGCGCGCGCGCCTAAAGATCTCGTGGTCTGTGAACAGCCAGAGCGGTGGATCGGAGCCAGGTACGATGAAGCCGGCCGCGAGAGGTGCCAGCCCCAACGTGATACTCTTCAACGTGGCAGTGCCGGCGGCGTCTTCGAGGATCTCCTCGAGCCGTTCGAGCTGGCCCTCGTTGTCGCAAAGGATGAGAACGCGCGCATCGTCTCGAAGCGCCTCTCGGATGGCGGCGACGAGGGCATCGATCTTGCGGTCGATGGCCGGCACCGGCCCGATGCCAAAGTTCACGACGGTGTCTGTGGCCGTTTCGGCGATCCGTAGAACTCCGAACTTGCGAACGTTGGACCGCACCGAGGCAGGTGAATCTTGGTAGGCAGCGGGGGTTTCTGTCCTGCGCGCAAGTTCATTCCAGCTTCGCTGCCGTTCCTCCTCTTCGGCTTCGGCATCGAGACGAACGATCAACGTCGATTCGGGAAGCACTTCCAAAAGCGTCCCGGTGGGGCCGGTGTCGTCGTCTTCGGCGGGAGCAAGCTCTGCGCTCTCGACAGGGAAGCCGACCGGAAGCAGTCTAACGGAGTCGAGCTGATCGATGGACCGTTGATCGAGAACGTCGAACGAGCGTATTGACTCGATGCGGTCGCCCCAGAGCTCGACGCGGACCGGGTCGAGCGTCGTGATGGGATAGATGTCGACGATGCCGCCACGCACCGAATAGTCACCGACGGCCTCCACCATCGGGACCCTGCGGTAGCCGGCTTTCTCCAGTGACGCGAGTATCTCCTCGCGGTCCAGATCTTGGCCGGCCGCCAACTGGATTTCGAGTCCCGACCAGCTGGCCGGCAGCCCGAAGCGCTCGCCCAGGGCGCGGCCCGTCGTCACGAGTATGCGAGCTCGGCCGGAGATGACGGCCTGCAGCGAGTCGACGCGTCGGGCGGATATCTCGATGTGGGGGTCTTCGAGATCCGGGTGCACCGCCTCCCGCTGCGGGAACACTCTGGCCTGGTTTGGGGCGAGCGCCTCCAGGTCGGCCTCGATCTCCTCAGCGGCCAGCGCGTTGGGCGCTATGAGCAGCAGGCGCCGAGCGGCCCCGGTCATGACCAGGGCCGCCGCCAGGACGACGGGCGCAGAGCCGGCGAGGCCTGCTATCGGGCGCTCCTCGCCCGGCCCAGGCAAATGGTCCAGAAGCCGGTCGAATTCCGGTGTCCCCCGGAAGCTATCTATTATCACCGCTGCTATCGATTGTCTTGCTCGAGGTACGTTCGATGCCGCCGGGTTGAACCGCCTTTCGCCTCCCCACGGCTGACAAGCTCGCTTCGACAATAGATACGAGCAGAAGGAACACTACAAGGGGCCGCCAGGCCAGCTTTCCGCGGCGTGTTTGGAAGGCGCCGTCGATCCAAGCTTCGGCGTTCTCATCCTCACTCCATGACCATTCGGCTGCGGGGAGCGTTCGTTCGAGGGCTCCCGGCCGAGCGCGGCTGAGGTCGGCCTCGGACGGCGGCGCGTTGACCGAAAAAGCCAGCAGCACGCGATCCCCGTCCAGGACTCTGTAGTTGCCGGCCCTGGTGGCACGAAACCAGGCTCCACCCTCGACCGGGGTAAGCACATCGCCGGGTTGGCTGATCGCGCGTGATCGAGCAGGCAGACGAATCGTACTCACTCCCTCGACGTTCACGGGTTCGATTGCGCCGCGTCTGGCCCAGTCGCCCACGAGGGCGTCGACGAACGGCACCATCGCGGCGCTGACCGGCAGGTCGGACGCCTCTGCCGCCAATGGCGAAGCCAGCAGCAAGTAAGCGGCCCCTTCCTGCGTCGTGCCTCTGACCAGCCAGGTTTGCCCGTCAGCGAGCCGCAGAAGCGCGGTGTCGCCGGGGGCAAATGCCGAGGGTACGAGAATGTAGTAAGATCGCACAGCCAGTCCCGTAAGTCCGGGCAGCGTCGCCCGCTCGTCTACACGGGTCATGCCGGGCCCGCGCTCGCGCGCGTCGTATTGCCACGGAACTTCAGCGCGGGACAGTCTCTGGTTGATGAGCGGTAACCCCAGGGCGCTGACGGGCGGTACTACGGCCACGGAGCGGCCCGAGGCGAGCCCTTCGCCGACTCGTTCTCCGCTGTCAGCTATCCAAACCTCTGCATCGTTCGGCTCGGTCCGATAGAGACGGCCACCGCGCTCCAGCGCTTCCAGGGAGTGGGCGAGGAAGGGCGTGGCCTCTCCCAGGACTGCTACCCTCGGCGCGGGTCGGGCGAACCACGTGAAGTAGCGTCTGTCGTCGGCCGCCAGGCCGGAGGGCTCGGTTTCCAGGTATCCTTGCACCCAACCGCTATCCTGAGGCGGCAGTCTCAAGAGCGTCTGGCTATCGAAACCGCCCTCGGCAATTCCGACGACGTCGTCGTCCACCACCAGTCGGATTACCGTCGGTTCTGCGGGCGGTTCCGCTCCGTGCATGCTTAGCGCCACCGACACGTTCGTCTGCAAGCCGGCGCCAAGAGGCTGGACCTCGGGCACGGGATTCTCTAGAGCGCCGTTGGGCTGGATCCCGTACTGGGGTGAGTACGCGCGCACGAAGACGCCCGCGCCTTGCTCGGGCACGGCCTCGGTATCTGAGGTGGTTGCCGCGAGCGAGACAGTCTGCAGGTCCGTGAGAATGTGCAGCTCTCGCTCCATGTGTCCAAATGAATCCAGCCAGGCATTTGCCAGCCGTACCGTTTCGTTCAGCCGAGCCAGCCCGGCTGTGGGCTGCCATTCGTCTATGTAAGCTCGCGCTCCGTCCACATCCGTGGTCAGCGCTCCCTCCTCGGGCTGAACAGCGCTGAACAGAGCGAAACGGTCGTCTCCGGTGACGAGGTCGAGTGTTCGCGCGACGCGCTCGGCATAAAGGTCCAGAAGACGTCGGTCGCCAGATAGTTGACCGGAGCTCTGCGACTCGTCTACAACGATGGCCAATGCAGTCGGCCGGTGGTCACGTGCGCCGCCGCGTCCGATGAGCGGTCCTGCCGCCGCGATGGCGGCCAAGAGAACGATCAGGGTCCGGGTGGCCAACAGCAGAAGGTGCCGGAGCCGCAACCGGCGCGCGTGGCGCTGCTCGGCTCGGCGCAAGTAGCGGATGGCCGGGAAAGTCAAACGTCGGACTTCCTTGCGGCGGACGAGGTGTAGTAGGATCGGCACGGCGACCGCGGCAGCGGCGACAGCGAAGACGGGGTGAAGGAAGCCCATCAAGCCAAGCGCGATCGGGTGTGCAGGTACTGGCTGAGACAAGAAGCCAGCGGCTGGTCGGTGACGATCGGGTGGTAGTCGATCCTCTGCGCCCCGCAGACACGGCGCCAGTCGTCCACGGCCGAGGCCACCGCGTCCCGATACTCGGATCGGAGTTCCGCTGAGCGGGCAGCGACCTCATCGCCCGTCTCGGGATCGACGAAGATCGCGTCGCCGATACCTGGCAGTTCCAGCTCACCCGGATCGAGGATGTGGAAGACGAGCACCTCGTGGCCCTGATAGCGTAGCCGCTTCAGTGCTCGCTGTGTCGCTGCTTCAGCAACCAACAAGTCGGAGACAAGGATGACCAGCCCCCGGCGCCGACGCACCGACGCGACCTCGTCCAGCGCATCTTCCGCCGAGCTCAACCGGCCGGGCACTTGAGCCGCGACGTGGCGCACCAGCTCGATCCAATGCTCGATCGTCCCCCGCGGCGGAACGCGCCCGAGCACTCTCTCAGCGAAACAGGTCAGACCCGCCAGGTCGCCTTGCCTGATGAGAAGCAGCGTCAGACTGGCCGCCAGCCGCTTCGCGTAGTCGAGTTTGGTCAACAAGCCGACCGTCTGGCTGCGCCAGTCCATCGAGGCGCTGACATCCAGGCAAACGTGAGCCGACAGGTTCGTCTCTTCTTCGTATTGCTTCAGGTAGAAACGATCAGACCGGCCGTACATCTTCCAATCGACGAACCGAAGATCATCGCCAGGGCGGTAGGCTCGGTGCTCGGCGAACTCCACTGAGAAGCCGCGACTTGGGGAGCTGTGAAGACCCGTTATGAAGCCCTTGACGACGGCACGCGCAATAAGCTCCAGGCCGCCGAGAGCATCGAGCTCGGCCGGGTCCAGCAGGTCGGGTCGGTCTCGTTGACGCGTCTTCATCCCGTTGGATTGCCTTGGGTTACACCCTTCCTATGTGGGCTGCAAGAGCCTCTTCGTAGCCGTGGCGAAACATAACCGGACCGTTGGGCCCCGGGCTAATCGCTCTTGCGAGCGTTGCCGAAGATGAGTCGGTTCGGGTATGATCGGTACACGCTCCATCTTACTACGTTCGGTGTGGTGTCAAGGTTCAACGATATCAACGACGGGTAGTGCTGGAGGTCGGCGATGTCGGGCCCGAGTGACTGGAGGAGTAGGTTGCCAAAGGCGTTCGTAAGAGTCCATCTGGCCATGCTCGTGATCAGCACGACGTTGTTCGGTTGTCGGGCGGCACCGAGCACGCGGGCTGTGGAGGAGAGCATCACCGCGAACGACATGCAGGCGCGAATTTCGTTCCTCGCATCTGATCTGCTGCTCGGGCGGGCGACTCCGAGCCATGGCCTGGATGTCGCCGCCGACTATGTGGCGTCGGAATTCGGGCGCCTGGGTCTGGACTCGCCGCCGGGCGGCTACCTGCAGCGTTACCGTCTGGCTATGGGCGATATGGGCCCCAGCTGGACGCTGGTGCTGCGCCGCGATGGTAGAAGGGTCACGCTGCGCCACCGGGAGGACTTCTGGGGCGTGCCGTGGGCGGCCGGGACGGTTGAAGGAAGCGTCCGCTTCGTCGGCGACCGGCCAGCGGATGCGCCGGTCGAGGGGAATGGGACTCTCTGGGTCGCTCGCCTCAGTCGCGCCACAACCCCGCGCGAGTGGTTGGCGGCCGCGACACGAGCGGGCGCGGTGGGCCTCGTCCTCGTTGTCGCGGGCGAGGCCGGGCCGCACGTACGCGAATGGCTGGAAGAGGGGCAAAGCGCCTACGAGTTGGGCGACGTAGAGCCGAGCCTTCCTGCCGTGCTGGTATCTCAAGAGCCACTAGTGAGCGCCATCGAGCGGCTGGGTGTAGAACTCCAGTCACCGATGGTATGGACGGACTTTGATCGCAGCGGCGCTCACATTCAGCTGTCGGCCGATCTGCGCGTCGAGATGCTCACGGCGCCTAACGTGATGGGGATTCTTCCCGGATCCGACGAGGAGCTTCGGAGTGAGGTCGTGCTCATCAGCGCACACATGGATGGACTCGGAGTCGGCCCCGCCGTGGATGGCGATTCCATTTACAACGGAGCTGACGACAACGCGTCGGGGACTGCGGCGGTTCTGGAGGTCGCGGAAGCCATGGCGGGTCTGAGGGATCGCCCAAAGCGCTCGGTTGCGTTCCTCGCGGTGAGCGGTGAGGAGAAAGGCCTGCTGGGTTCCGCCTGGTTTGTCGAGAACCCTCCGATCCCGCTCGAGCGGATTGTGGCGAATGTCAACATAGACATGATCGGGCGCAACTGGGAGGACACGATCTCCGTGATCGGCGGACGGTTCTCGACCCTGGGTACGTTGGTCGACAGCGTGGCGGCGGCTAACCCGGAACTGGGTATCACCATTGTAGGGGATCGCTGGCCCGACCAGGGCTTCTTCTTTCGCTCTGACCACTTCAATTTCGCCCGTGTGGGGATTCCGGCAATCTTCTTCTTCAACGGCGTGCATGAGGACTACCATCGCCCGTCCGACGAAGTCGGCAAGATCGGATTCGCCAAGGTGGCCCGGATCAGCCGCCTCGTGTTCGAGGTCGTGTTGGCCCTCGCCGACGCGGAGGCTCCGGCTCGTTGGCACCCCGATGCTCGCGCCAGGATAGTCGAGGGTTCGCATTGATTCGATTTGGGCCCGCTGGCTGGAGTTACTCCGACTGGGCCGGGGTAGTCTACCCGCAGCCGCGGCCGAGGGGCTTCGATCCGCTCGCCTACCTGGCGCGCTTCTTCGACACGCTGGAGGTCAATTCTACGTTCTACCGACCGGCGCGAGCCGAAGTTGCACAGCGTTGGGCTCGTCGCGTGTCGGAGAACGCGGACTTCAAGTTCACTGCCAAACTCTGGCAGCGATTCACGCACCAGCGGGAATCCACCTGGACGGCGGATGAGGCCGATATGGTACATGCGGGCCTGGATCCGCTAGCGGAGCGCAACCGCCTGGGTGCCGTTCTTGTACAGTTCCCCTGGTCATTCAAGGCCAGCGACCCATCGCTAGAGTGGTTGTCCGATGTCGTTTCCGCGTTCAACGAGTACCCGCTGGTAGTGGAGGTCCGACACGCCTCTTGGAACCAGCCGGAGTTCTACCGCTGGCTCGGCGAACACGGAATAGGGTTCGTGAATATCGACCAACCTCTCTTCAGCCGGTCGATCGAGCCGTCGGCAAAAGCCAGTGGGCCGGTGGGCTACGTCAGGTTGCACGGTCGAAACTACGAAGACTGGTTCCGCGAAGATGCGGGCCGGGACGCTCGCTATGATTACCTGTATGAGCGCTCGGAACTCGAGCCGTGGATTGAGCGGATTCGCGAACTTGCTCGCGGTGGCTTGGCGGAAGACGTGTACGTCGTCACCAACAACCACTACCGAGGTCAGGCGGTGGCCAACGCGGTCATGCTCGCTTCGATGATCCGGGGGCGCCCGCAATGTGCGCCGGAGCCCTTGTTGGCGGCTTTCGCTCAGCCGTTGAAGGGGCTGGCCGAAGCGGATCCAGGACCCCAGAGAACGCTGCTGTAGTCTGCCGTCCTCCCACCACCCAACCCGCTCTTCTATATTTGGGCCCTAACAGTCTTCCGGACCGAGGCCGGACCTGTGCCCTAGAAAAGGCTGACTGGGTGGAAACCGGGCAAATTCGCAACTTCTGCATCATCGCGCACATTGACCACGGCAAGTCGACGCTTGCCGACCGGATGCTGGAGCTGACCGGTACCGTCGATCCGCGCCGCATGAAGGACCAGGTCCTCGACTCGATGGACCTGGAGCGGGAGCGCGGCATCACCATCAAAGCCCACGCAATTCGACTCATCTACCGGGCGTCAGATAAAGGCGAGTACGAGCTGAACCTTATCGACACGCCGGGCCACGTCGATTTCACCTACGAGGTCAGCCGCAGCCTCGCCGCGTGCGAGGGTGCTCTCCTGGTGGTCGACGCCAGCCAGGGTATCGAGGCGCAGACCCTGTCCAACCTGTTTCTGGCCCTGGAGGCAGGATTGACCGTGGTCCCTATCATCAACAAGATCGACCTGCCGGCGGCGGAGCCAGCGAGACGGCGCGCAGAGCTGGCCGATCTTCTGGGATGCAGCGAAGAGGATGTTCTGCTGGTAAGTGCCAAGAACGGCACCGGCGTGGAGGAAACACTCGAGGCGGTTGTGGAACGCGTCCCGCCTCCAAGCGGTGACCCTGACGGCCCGCTGCGTGCCCTGATCTTTGATTCCCAGCACGACAACTTCCAGGGCGCCGTGCCGCTCATCCGCGTTGTAGATGGCCGTGTACGACCCGGCACCAAGATCGCCTTCGGCTCTAACGGGTCGGTCTATGAAGTGCGCGAGGTGGGCTACCTGCGGCTCGGCGCGGTCGCGACGGAGGAGCTCGAAGCCGGCGAGGTGGGATACCTCACGGCGCAGATCAAGTCGATCGTCGATACCAAAGTCGGCGATACGGTGCTCGAGGCGGGTCGGCGGGCCACCGAGCTATTGCCCGGCTACCGAGAAGTGAAGCCGATGGTCTTCGCCGGTCTCTATCCCGGCGACTCCGACCAGTACGAGCGTCTGAGGGGGGCGCTCGAAAAGCTCAAGCTGAACGACGCGGCGATCCATTATGAGTTCGAGACGAGCGAAGCGCTCGGTTTCGGGTTTCGTTGCGGTTTCCTCGGGCTCCTGCACATGGAGATCGTGAGGGAGCGCCTGGAACGCGAGTTCGACCTCGACCTCGTCAGCACGGTACCCAATGTCGAGTATCGCGTGCACTTGAAGGGCGGCGCGTGGTTGGAGGTCGAGAATCCGGCTCGCATGCCCGCGCCCGCCGAGATCGCCCATATTGAGGAGCCATACGTCAGGGTGCGGATCGTATGCCCCTCGGACTATATCGGTGGCGTTCAGAAGCTGTGTCACGAGCGGCGGGGCGAGTACGGCCACATCCACTACATCGATAGCCAACGTGTGGAGGTCATGTACGAACTTCCGCTCGCCGAGATGGTCCTCGATTTCTATGAGAAACTCAAGTCTCTGACGCGCGGAACCGGAAGCCTCGACTACGATACTGCCGGGCACCGATCGAGCGACCTGGCGCGCCTCGACATTCTGCTGAACGGCGAGTCGGTCGACGCGCTCAGCATGATCGTCCATAGGGACAAGGCTTCCTACTACGGCCGGGCGCTCGTCGAAAAGCTGCGGGAGCTGATACCGAGACAACTCTTTGCGGTAGCGATCCAGGCCGCGATCGGCAATCGTGTCATATCGCGAGAGACGGTCCGCCCGCTGCGCAAAGACGTGACTGCCAAGTGCTACGGAGGCGACGTCACGCGAAAGCGGAAGTTGCTCGAGAAGCAGAAGGAGGGGAAGCGGAGGATGAAACGAGTGGGGCGCGTGGAGGTGCCCCGAGAGGCGTTTCTTGCCATCTTAGAGGTCAATTGAGCCGGGGCCCCGGCTGCCGAGCCGCCAGGCCCCGGGCCGGGCTCGGGAGGCCGGGTCAGTTCGCGCTTGAGACCGATCGGTACCAACAAGGACGCGGTCGCTAGCGACCGCCCGCAACCGCTAGAAGGACTGGGGGCATAGAGTGATATCCGACGCGAGAAGGGCTTCTTGGGTTATCGGAGTCGACATTGGGGGCACGAATCTCAATGTCGGGGTCGTTCCCCTTGAGGGTGGCCAGCCGATCGCATTTCGCACACAGTCGACGGAGGCTCAGCGGGGGGCGAAATTCGTCGTAGATCGAGTGGTTCGAATGATCAAGGAAGCGATCAGGGAGGTGATGGACCAGGAGGAGGCCGGGCGTGAGGCCTTCGCCGGCGTTGGCATCGGCTCCCCGGGTCCCTTGGACAGGGAAACCGGCACGGTGATCAGCACTCCGAACCTTGGCTGGCGCAACTTCCCGCTGCGCGATCTGATCCAGAACGCTGTGGGTTTGCCGGCGACCCTCGATAACGACGCGAACGCGGCCACGTACGGCGAGTGGTGGTTGGGGGCTGGCCGCAACGTTGACACGCTAGTTGGCGTCACCTTGGGAACGGGTATCGGCGGCGGTATGGTCCTGAACGGCGAGCTGTACCACGGCGCTTCGGACGCCGCTGCAGAGATCGGTCACATGACCATCGACTCGACGGGCCGAAAGTGCAAATGCGGCAACTACGGTTGTCTGGAGGCCTACGCCTCCGGCCCGGCGATCGCGGCGAGAGCGATCGAGGGTCTCGACTCCGGTGCCATGTCGATCCTGCCGGAGCTGGCCGGCGACACGCAGAACATTACGGCCGAGACGGTGTTCGAGGGCGTCGTTCAAGACGATGCGTATGCGACGGAAGTCATAAACGACACGGCCAAGTTCCTTGGAGTCGGTCTGGCAAACATCATCAATCTCTTGAACCCGGAGCTTCTGGTCATCTCCGGCGGTGTGACCAGGGCAGGGGACCACCTCTTTGACCCACTCCGCGCGGAAGTGCGCCGGCGCGCGTTCCGCGTGGCCGAACAGTCGTGCCGTATCATGCCATCTGAGCTCCAGGGTAAGGCAGGCGTGATAGGAGCAGTCGCATGCTTCAAGAAAGAGAAATGGGGCGAAGTCTAGGCCGGCAACACAGACTTTGAGGGGTCGCGCTGACCCGGCGAAGTCGTTAGGTTGGACCTCAGTACCTACCTCGATCCGCTCGTAGCGAAATAGAACCGTGCGGTGGCGCTGGGAAAGCGAGGGGCGTGCCCCACCTGCAGGCCACCAGTCAGGAAACTGGGGGGACTGAGCCACCAGCATGCGGCTCTTTGGGGTCATTGGCACCATGGTATGGGACACGATCCGGCGGGAGACTCCGGTCGGGTCGTCGGTCGAAGAGTGGGGAGGGATCAGCTACGCGCTGGCGGCCGCCGACGCACTAACGCCGTCCGACTTCAAGGTAAGACCCGTTGTCAAGCTGGGCCGTGACCTCGCCGAGCGAGGTTTTCGGTTTCTAAAGGGCCTGGCAGTGGTGGAGACGGATGAGACGATCCACGTGGTCGACTCGCCGAATCCACGCGTGGAGCTTCGTTACAGGGGCACGGAACGGTGGTGCGAGCGCCTGCAGGGTGGTGTGCCGGCATGGACATGGGAGGAGCTGGCGCCGCGCGTCGAAGGGTGCGACGCGCTCTATATCAACTTCATCACCGGGTATGAGCTCGAGCTGGAGGTCGCGCAGCAGATACGGCGCAACTTCGGTGGTCCCATATACGCGGACATCCACTCGCTGATGCTGGCGCTGGGTCCAGGGGGTGAGCGGAGCCTGAAACCGTTGGAGCGATGGGCCGAGTGGCTCGGCTGTTTCGATGCAATACAGCTCAACGAGGACGAGCTGATCTTTCTAAGTAGTCACTGGGGGGATCCGTGGGCGTTTGCCGCGGATGTGGTCGGCCGAGAGACGCGGCTGCTGTTTGTGACGCTGGGTCCAGCTGGCGCAGCCTACGTGATGGCCCCAGATGCGCTGCCGTTGACCCACGCCGGCCGTAGCGTCCTCGAGACTCCTGGCCCGGTCAGTACCGGTCGGCTGGATGTGGAGCCGGTGGCGGAGGGCGATCCGACGGGATGCGGCGATGTCTGGGGCATGACGGCTTTCCATGCAGCCGTTTCGGGCCCGGATGTCGAGCAGGCCGTCCGCCGCGCGAACGCTGCGGCCAGAGCCAACGTCGTGCATCGCGGTACTTCGGGCTTGAGTAACTACCTTCGGGGTGAGATTGGCCGTGCATAACAGCAAACATCGGGGGAGTGGCGACAGGTGACCTTCGTTCTGCCTGTGCCGGAGACGCTGGACGAGAAGGGCTTCGAGTCGCTGACCAGCGGCTGGGCTGAAGCCGGCAGTAGCCGGCTATTGCTCGACGCCAGGCACGTGCACTGGGTCAGCCCTTACGGCGTACTCGGGCTTCTGGCAATGGGGTCCGCCTGGCACGGCCGTTCAGGCGAGCATGCCCTTCTGCAGCCTCCTGAGAGCAGGGAGGTGGCCAGCTATCTGGCGCGCATCGGGTTCTACGAGGCGGCCCACAAAATCTTCGAGTTCCAGGAGCGAGTCAGAAAACGTGCCGCCGCCGAGTCCGATGCCCTGCTCGAGATCACTCCGGTCGAGTCGCATCAGGATGTGCATGACGTCGTCGATCGGGTGCGAGATCGTGCGGTCATGATTCTCGGCAAGCGACTCGGATACCCACCGCCCGCAGTGCTCCACTTCAGCGTGATCCTATCCGAGGTATGTCAGAACATCGTCGAGCATGCCGGGGCAGACGGGTGGGTGTCGGCACAGGCCTACAATTGGCGGCAACGACTGGGCCGACAGGTCGTCGTCATAGCCGTCATGGATGTAGGTATGGGATTTCGCGGTTCGCTTGCGCGCGAGCACGCGCAGCAGTATGGGGATCGTTGGTCGGACGAGACGGCGCTGGAGGCAGCGTTCCTGCACGGCGTGTCGCGCTACCGTGATCCGGGCCGTGGCCAGGGCTTGCAGGGCATCCGTAAGCAGGTGTCCCGTTGGAATGGCCTGTTCACGATCCGCAGCGGCACGGCGCAGATCGCTGAGGTGCCCGATTGGATAGATAAGAAACCTGTAGTCGGTGGCCTTCCGGATTTTCCGGGAGCGCAGATCCAGATTGTATTGCCGCAGCTCGTCCCGCCGGGTAGCGGCGAGCGGTCATGAGGAGGGCGTGGGAATGGGTGAACGGGCGACCGAGGGTAAACCTGGCGGTGTCGATACGGTGCTCCACACTTCTGTGGCAATGCTATACAGCAATCTCGTCACCAGACCGACGGGTCGAGCGGTTCGTTTCGCGATCGAGCAGCAGATCGAGCAGTCGGGCGGGAATTGCCTATCGATTCTCGACTTCTCTCAGGTCGGGATCATTGATTTCAGTTGCGCCGACGAGATCATCGCGAAGCTGCTGAACAAGTATCGGGGACCGGATCGGTCCAACGAGGCGTATTTCGTTCTGCAGGGAGTCGAGGAGCATCACAAGGAACCGATCGAGACGGTCCTCGAGAGGCATAACCTGCTTCTCGTTACGGTCGACAAGGGGCAGCCCTCGCTCTGGGGGCCTGCGCCTATGCGCCTGCGTTCGGCGTGGGACAGGCTCAGCCGGTTCCGTCGCGCTTTCACGGGCGATTTCGCTGCTGACGCCGGCCTCAATGCACGCGCCGCCAATTCGTGGTTGAATCGGCTCGTTAGCATGCGAGTGGCGGTTCCCGATGGCTCGGACTGCTACTCGAGCTTGTCGGCTGTCATCGACCGCCCGGCGTATGACGCGGGACCTGTCGATGCTTCCGGCTACAAGGCTGCCGCGGAGCAGTCGGGTCCTTACGGCACGGAGCGGCAACGGCCCGCTCCTCATGGCGGTTCAGAAGAAGTCGACACGATGCCGTACTCCGGCGGGGACCCGGATCTGCCCTCGACACCCTAGGACTAGACTCGTCTTGCAGCCGCCGAATGGTTGTGTTGCCGGGAGGTTGGAGCGGCGAGACGTTGACCCTCCCTTGGGTCGCCAATAGATTCGAAAGGGCGACTAGTGGTAGTTTTTATTGACGGAGAGGCGACATGGCGGCGGCAGAGACGTTGGACAAGATCGAGGCTGTCATCGACGAGATTCGCCCGGCGATTAGGGCGGACGGCGGTGATGTCGAGTTGGTCAGCTTCGATCCGGAGGAAGGCCGGGTCGAGCTTCGGCTCGTCGGTGCCTGCCATAGCTGTCCGTATTCGCTCTTGACGCTGAAGGGTGGCATCGAGCACCGGCTGAGAACCATCCTGCCCGAGGTCAAGATGGTGGTCGCGGTTTGACCTGACGAGCCCGGCGTCGAGTGGCCGGCATGGGGTGCCCCTGTGCCGGTTTTTTTTGTATTCTGGGTCCTTCCTGAGATTCGTAGGCAGCGAGGAGAAGGATGCCCAACCACGTTCACGAGGTGACGATAGATGATGGACGAACACGATCGAGCGGGAGATAGCAAGACTTGGCGGAAGTTGCCGGTCATGGGTCAAGCGGGGCCAGAGCAGACTCAGCCCGAGGCGGCACCGCCAGAAGAGGCGGGACCGCAGTCGATCCCCGGTATCCGCCACGTGATAGCTGTGAGCTCGGGCAAAGGAGGCGTTGGCAAGACCACCGTCGCCGCCAATCTCGCGACGGCCCTCGCGCATCGAGGTGTTAGGGTGGGTCTGATGGACGCGGACGTCTACGGCCCCGACATCCCGATCATGTTCGGCGTTCATTCGAGGCCAAGCATAACACAGGAAGAACGTGTGGTTCCGTTGGAGGCGCACGGCGTGAAGCTGATGAGCATCGGCTTTCTCTTGGACGATGACACACCGGCCATTTGGCGCGGCCCGATCGTGATGGGCATCATTCGCCAGTTCCTCCAGCAGGTGGACTGGGGAGAACTGGACTACCTCGTCGTGGACATGCCGCCGGGTACCGGCGACGCTCAGCTCTCGCTGGTTCAGCTGGTCAAGGTAGACGGCGCCGTGATGGTTACCACGCCTCAGGGTATGGCGGTGGCAGATGTACTGAAGGGGATCAAGATGTTCGAGCGCGTGGACGTCCCGGTGATCGGTCTGGTTGAGAACATGAGCGGCTTCGTGTGCCCGCACTGCAACGAGGAGACCGATGTCTTCGGGCGTGGAGGTGGCCAGAAGCTAGCGGCGATTGCCGGCGTACCGTTTTTAGGCGAAATCCCATTGGGCGCGGCGGTCGTGGCTACGAGTGACGCAGGGCGCCCAACGGTAGTTGCGGACCCACAGTCGCCCGAAGCGAAAGCATTCGCAGAAGTGGCAGAGAGAATCGCCCGCGCCGCGGAAGCGGCGGCTGATCGGGCACAGGCGCCGAGTACCTGAGTTACACGGGCGCGGCAGCCTCGTTGGTCGATCAACGACCCCGGCAGTCAGTCCCGACAGATCATCGGCTGGATGAGCAGGGATGAGAACAAACAAGTAGGGACCGCTTGCGGCGGCCCCTACGCTGGCTGGCGGTAAGCAGGCCCGTCTACAGGCGGGCGATCTTGATCCCTCCCAGCGCCCCGCTAATAGAGAGCGTCAGGTGATTTTTGGCTGTGTCCCAGTTCTGACTGAGCCACACGCCGCCGTCGTGCTTTTCGAAACCGGGCGCGTCGAACGACATCAGGAAGGTGCTGCGCTCGACTCGAACGCCCAGCTCTGACGGGACAGCTATCTCGATCGTCCCAAGTCCCACGTTGATGTCGCCGGTCGCGTCGTGGTCCCAGTCGCCGGAAAAGTCGAGGCTCAGCGTGCCAACGCCTCCCGACACTGTGATCCTCTCGCAACGTGAGTTGCCCAAGTTATCGACGCGAAACTGAGCTGCCCCGGCTTTGAATGAGCAGTGCTCCGCCGTTTCACGATTCGTCTCGCTGAACCATATGTGGGTATCGCTGGCTCCGGTCTCGAGTACGAGGTTCTGCAACCTGAGGCCGCCGAGGTCGAGGCGGGCCTCTGCAGCCCCGAATTTCATGGCCAGAACCACTGGCGTCGCGCCGGTCAGGTCGACACTCAAGTTGCCAGCCTCGAAGTCGTAATCCTTCAGGTCCTTGAGGTCGACTTCTTCGTGTCCTTCGATGTCTATGCGCAGGCTGCCGCGACCCTTCGATTCCAGGTAGCTGCTCGTGAGCTTGAACGCCTCCTCGTCATACTTCGAGTCAAGGCGGTAGAGTAGTCTGTCCGAACCTCGTTTCAACTCGAAGCGCCCGACCGCGTAGTTGATCTTCACGTCCAGGAAGTCCTGGCCTCGCCGCTGGCGCGATTTGGCCACGGTCTTCCAACTCTGGGCCTCTGCCGGTGCGGCCGCGCCGAACCCCAGCACGAGCAGGAGGATGACCGGAACGGCGAGTCTATATCTCATCACCCTTCTCCTCTGCACGACGCGCCCTGGCTCCGGCATCGGTCGGAGGCATGTCCCTGGTGAACGTGTCGGCCGGAAGCTCCGGCAATTCACCCGGGCGCGCGTACTTCCGCTGCGTGCCGGCCCGAGAGAGCAAAGCCGCGCCCAGTCCCGACGTCGCGGCAACCCAGGTGAGGATCCAGGCGGACACGATGAGCAGGTCATGTGCCCAGCCAAGCAGGGGCGCCGCCATCTGTGTGATCGCCGCCCCGGCGAACAGGGCCAGCAGCACGCCGAATCCGTTCAGCACGTAATAGTATGAGTTGGACCGTCGCATCCTGCTTGGCCACGCGAAGCGGTGGCGCGTCAAGTTCTCGCCGGCCGCGTGCGCTACGCTGATATACCCGAGCAAGCCGAGCAAGATGAAGCCCAGCGCGTAGAAAGGCACCGCGATGGCCGTAACGATCAGGACAGTCATGACCAGTCCGACGGGCACGAACAGGACTTCGGCCGCTAACCCGGCGAGGAACGAGCGGCCGAAGCTGTACGACACCGTGTCGCTGACGGTCTCCAGCTGGCCGCGGAAGAAGTAGACTGCCAGCGCGCCCAAGAATCCGAACAACAGATACATCGCGATCGTCTTAGCCAGCGATCCGAAGCCCATCGCGATGTTATTCGCTATCGATGGAGGTCCGCCACGGACGCGGACGTGCCTAGCGAACGGTGCCACGACGACGGGGGCGATGTGGGGTGCCTCGCGCAGTCCGCCTATCACGGTTCCCTCGTTGTGGATGCTGGCGTCGATAGCGACGACCTCGCCGTCGATGCGCCCGGTGGGTGCGATCATGAGCGACCCATCCGCGACGATCACATTGCCGGTCACCACCCCTGCCAGCACACCGTCCGTTTCTACGAGTATCAGGGTCTGATCGAGTTCGGCGCCTTCCGGTAGCACGTATTCGTCGGCCTCGATTACGATGCGCACTGGAGAGTCGATGTCGGTGTTGAGGATTCGAGCCAACTCGGGGGCCAGGCCGATCCGTCCGAGCGAGCCCGCCAGTCCTTCGAGTTCGCTGAGTTCCACGACCAGGCCACCGGCGACAACCTCATCCAGGGCTTCCAGCTGGGCCGTGGCGGCTGCGGCCGCGGCGGCAGCCTCGGCGATCGTTGCGGCGATCTCGGTGGCCGCTTCGACCGATTCCTCGGTAGCAACGGTGGCGGCGATTTCGGCCGAACCTTCGACCAGGAACGGAGCGAGCGCCTCGATGATCGAGACCGCAGCCGCTTCATCGGCCGCCAAATCCGCTCCTGCGAAGCCCGTGAGCGCCGGCTCGAACTCGCCATCGGAGGTTCCGCGCAGGAAACTGCGCCAGGCCGACTCGAGCGCGCCGCCGGGCCGGTAAACCCCAGCCTCGCGTCCATCGATCAGGACGGTACCGTCGATGAGCCGGATCTGCAGCGACCGGCCGTCGACGAGCTCGAGGTCCAGGCTCGCCTCATCCTCGCTCAGCACGATAGCCGTCTGAACGATTTCATCCACCGTCTGTGCCGCCTGGCCGACCAGCGGTGCTGGGACAAGCACGCCGGCGAGGACAAGAGCGGCAAGTCGCATCTGCTTAAGCATGTGCGTCCACCCTCGGAGGTTGATAGCCGACCACGCGATGGAGCGTCCAAATCGCGAGTGCCGACAACGCCGTCATAAGGGCCAGGGCGCCCGCAACACCCAACCCGGGGACCGTATTACCCATCTCTGACCACCAATCAGCGAGGCCGCTGAGGTGTAGGTAAGCCACAGCCCTGATCACAGCCGCCACGACCTGCTCCTTGGCGTAGCCGAAGAACCGGCCGAGCAGCATCGCTAGCGGCACATCCACCGTCTTCTGTACCCAGGCGGCTGCACCGACCACGCTCAACGTCCAGGCGCCGATGACGGCGGCCGCCAGGCGCGGAGCCCTGTGCGCCAGCCTCACCACCAGGGCGGGTGCCGGTGCAGTTGCGCGGGCCGGGAGCCGTACCCGCTCCATGACACTGTCATCGAAGGAGGCGGAGGGTTCGACGCCACGCAGCGAGGCGAGGTTCAGAAGAAACCCCCGCCACTCAGCTCCCTGTGTCCGGCAAGCCGGACAAGCCTTCAGGTGGCTGTCGATCGCCTGGAGTTCGTGGGCCTCGGCTTCACCAGCCGCCCACATCTCCAAGGCCAGCTCGGAGAGATGTCCGTTAGAATCCCAAGTTTTCATTTTCACCTGCCCGCTGTACCCCCTTACGAGCCTCCCCCCTTCCAGGTTTCATGGCGACAGACGGCCGGTTCACGGCTCTTCCCGCAGGTGGGCCAGCGCCTCCCGCAGCTCCGCTCGTGCCCTGTGGAGGAACGTCTTCACGGTACCGATCGGCACCTCCATGATCTCGGCGATCTCCTCGTAGGGCCGGTTCTCGATGTGGCGGAGGATGACCGCGGTTCGATAGTCCGACCGCAGCTGGGCGATGGCCTCCTCTATCTCGGAACCGAGCTCCAACGCGAGCATTTCCTGCTCCGGCGACTCGTCGTGGGACTCGAGCACTATTCGGGTCTCCTCCTCACGTTCCGCGTTGGCGGCGTGGGGTGAGCCGTGGATCGAGACGGTGGCGAGCCGTGCGCGTCGCAGATGGTCGATCGCGTGGTTATTGGCGATCTTGAAAAGCCAGGACGAGAAGCGGTAGTTCGGGTTGTAGCTGTCCAGGTTGTTGAAGGCTTTGACAAAGGACTCCTGAGCCAGGTCTTCAGCCTGCTCCCGGTCGCCGATCATCCTGTAGACGAGCGAAAAGACGGGGCGGCGGAAGCGCTCCAACAGCTCCCGGAAGGCGGGCTCGTCCCCCTCGAGCGCCCGGGCCACCAGCTCCTTGTCATCGACGGGCTGGACGACTCCAGTCTCCTGAGGGTGTTGGACCGACCCCATCTTGCGGCTTGGCGGCTGGTCCCTACTCACCGGGTTGCCGCGGACAGTCCGCTCCAATATGTTCGCCGCCGATCATGACCACCCCCCAGCGGCAATCCCCCACTCCCCTGGAGATCGACTCGGCGCGTGCGCGTGCCCGAGCGGTTCGTGAGATGTTTTCGGCTATCGCGCCGCGTTATGATATGCTCAATCATCTTCTCAGCCTCAACGTCGACCGGCGGTGGCGTCACCTGGCCGTTGATCGCTTGGCCTGGGATACCCGGCCGGCCGGCCGCTACATCGACGTCTGCGCGGGTACACACGACTTGGCGCTGGAGCTCGCGCGCCGGCCTGCATTCGCAGGAAACATCGTTGCAGTCGACTTCTCCCTGTCGATGCTCCGCCAGGGAATCTCGAAGATCGAAGGAAGACCTATCGCTCCCGTGTGCGGTGACGCCCTCCAGTTGCCGCTCCCGTCGGAGCGCTTCGACGGCGCCATGGTCGCCTTCGGAATCCGCAATCTCGCAGATGTCGACGCCGGTCTGCGCGAGATTCTACGGCTGCTCAGCCCCGGTGCCCGGCTCGTGATCCTCGACTTCGCCATGCCCACGAGGCCGCTGTTCAGGAGGCTGTACCGTCTCTATTTTACCCGAGTTCTACCGTTCATCGGGCGGCTAATCTCAAAACATAGCTTCGCCTACAATTACCTACCAGAGTCGGTGCTGGAATTCTCGAACCCCGCCGAGCTGAGTACTCGCATGATCGCGGCGGGATTCACCGACGTGCAGTGGAAGCTGATCACAGGGGGGGCTGTCTGTATCTGGTGGGGAGTGCGGGCCGCGCTCGAACCGAATGGAGTTGAGGATGGCCTACGATAATCTGGGGCAATTCGTCAACGCACTCGCGGAGGCGGGCGAGTTGGTGCGTGTGGCCGAGCCGGTATCGGTAGACCGAGAGATCACCGAGATCGCCGATCGCTGCATGAAGAGTCCCGGCGGCGGCCCTGCGCTGATCTTCGAAGAGGTGCTCTTGTTGAACGGAGAGCGAAGCGAGTACCCGGTGGTGATAAACCTCTTCGGCAGCTACCGGCGGATGGCGATGGCTCTGGGAGTGGAGGAGCTGGACTCGATTGGTCGTCGCATCGATGAGATGTTCAAGATGCAGGTGCCGGACAGCTTGATGGACAAGATCGCCATGTTACCGAAACTGGCGGAACTGTCCAAGTATCCTCCGCGCAGCTTCCGTGGCCCGCCGCCTTGCCAGCAGGTAGCTGTGAGCGGCGATGACGTGGACATCACGCGAATCCCACACCTGAAATGCTGGCCCGAAGACGGCGGGGCCTACGTCACGCTTCCGCTCGTCATCACGCGTCACCCGGCCACGGGGATTTTGAATGCAGGGACCTACCGGATCCAGATTCTCGACGAGCGTCGAATGGCTATGCACTGGCAACGGCACAAGGTCGGAGCGGCGCACTGGCGCGAGATGGCAGAGCGGGGCGAGCGAATGCCGGTGGTGGTGGCTCTTGGGGCCGATCCGGCGACGATGTACGCGGGCACTGCCCCTCTTCCACCGCAGGTGGATGAGTTCGTTTTCGCGGGCTTCTTGCGCTCATCACCCGTGCGACTGGCCCGCGCCGTCACGAGTGATCTGCCCGTCCCCGCCGAGTCGGAGGTCGTGATCGAGGGTTACATCGATCCTGCCGAGGAACTGGTGCTCGAGGGCCCGTTCGGCGATCACACCGGTTTCTATTCCTTGGCCGACTACTATCCCTGCGTGCACGTCGAGACGGTCACCTACCGCAAGGGCGCGATGTATCCGGCCACGATAGTCGGTCGGCCGCCGATGGAAGACTACTATTTGGGCCATGCCACAGAGCGAATCTTTCTGCCGCTGCTGCGGCTGACGACTCCCGAAATCGTCGACTACCATATGCCGGCGGAGGGGATCTTCCATAACCTCGTGTTCGTGAGCATCGACAAACAGTACCCCGGGCAGGCCTGGAAGGTGATCAACGGCCTGTGGGGCCAGGGGCTGATGTCGCTGGCGAAGGTGATCGTCGTAGTGGACAAGGATACCGATGTGCACAACGCGGAAGAAGCCTGGTGGGTCGCTCTCAACAACATTGACCCCGAGCGTGACGTCCGCTTCAGCATGGGCCCCGTCGATGTGCTTGACCACTCAGCCCGTGCCTTCACATACGGCAGCAAGATGGGCATCGATGCGACCAAGAAATGGCCTGAAGAGGGGTTCGACCGCGCGTGGCCGGACAAGATCGTGATGGATCCGTCCACCAGGCAGCGGATAGATGAAATCTGGCCGCGGCTCGGCATCGACTTGACGGAAGGCCGCTGACCTGCCAAGTTGTTGTCAGCGAAGTTCTTACCTACTCCCCCACCAATAAGCCGGCTTGGTCCATTCGCGACGTTTGGAGGGCACCAGTGGCTGAATCCAGCTGGTTGGCCGTCGATCTGCGTCGTCTTCTCTTCGGGGTCGTCGGCGGTATTCTGATCATCGTAATCTTCGCGTTCGCCGCGTTGGCTTGGGGTTCCGCGGAACGGCTCGTGGAGCCGACGGTGGAACGGCAGCTTGTCGAACGGAGCAGTTCGGCAGCATCGGTCATCGAGGGGTTCATCGAGAGCGCGAGCACTGAGGCGAAGTTGCTGGCCATGTCGCCAGCGGTACTGGCCGCTGTCGTCGACGGTTCGACCGTCGCGGGTCGATACCTGGAGGATGCCGCGGTCCACTCGCCTTTCGATCTCATCATCGTCACCGACGGGGACGGTCGGGTTGTCGCTTCCAGTGGCCCGGTCGCCGAAATAGAACCGAGCGAAGAAGCCTGGTGGCGTTCTGCCTTCGAGGGCGACGGCGGTCCGTCGGAAGTCATCGCGGATGGTTCGACCGGCTCGGCGGCGCTGCCGGTGGCCTTCGCGGTGGAGGACGGAACCGGAACACCGGTTGGTGTGTTGAGCGCCGTTCTGGATCTCAGGAGTATCCAGTATACCCTGGCCGGCATTGCCCGAGGTTGGGGGTACGTCCAGCTGATCGACGAAAGAGGCCGCTTGATCAGCGATCCACATCCGGAACACCTTCTCGAGCGTCACCCGGACGAGGCTACGCTGGTCCCCGGCCATCTCGTACGTGCGGCAGGGCAGGACGGGCAGCCGATCGTCGGCATGGTGCGGACGCTCCTGGATGGCCGGTGGCGCACCGTCTATTGGGTGCGAGAGGACCAGGCCTACGCGCTACTGCATGCTGCCCGAAGAGCGGTTGGGTTCGGCCTGCTCATCGCGTTGCTTACGGCGATAGTGGGGATCATCGTCGCCGGTAGCTGGGTGTCGCGAGAGATCGGCCGGCCTGTGAGAATGGTGGCTGAAGCGACGGATCGGGTTGGAGGTGGCGACCTCCGGATCAGCGTGAAGAGAGTCGGGAAGGGAGAAGTCCGTAAGCTGTGCGAAGCCGTACAGCAGATGGTCGATCGCTTGCGAGAGCTCGTGAGCTCGTTGCGCGAGGCGAGTTATCACACTCAGTCGCGGAGCCAGGAAATCGCCGGCGCGGTCGGACAGCTATCGTCGGGGACGGAAGAGATGACCGGCACGCTGTCGCGGCTCACATCCGAGGCTTCGAACCACTCGGATACCATCAAGGAAGTCAGCGCGCGCATGGACTCGCTGGGCGCGGCGGCGCGTGATCTAGCAAACGGGGCGGAGATCGCGACCCAACGAAGCCGCGAGTTGCGCAGCATCGCCGAGAAGAGTCGCGAACGCCTCGCCGAGAGCAACACGCAGGCCGGCCAAATGTCCGAGCGCTCCGAGTTGGCGACCTCGCGACTGCTGGAGTTCATGAACGCGTCGCGCCAGTTCGGCGAGTTCGTCGATCTCATCAAGCAGTTTGCGCGTCGCACAAACCTTCTGGCGCTGAATGCGGCTATCGAGGCCGCTCGCGCCGGCGCGGAAACGAGAGGCTTCGCCGTACTGGCGGAGGAGATCAGGAAATTGGCGAACCAGGCGGGCGCCGCGGCCGAGCGGGCAGAGGAGACCACGGACGCCGTGCTCGGCCAGTTGGAGACGGCCCGTCTGGCGGTGGAGGAGACTCGCGAGGCCACGCAGGCGATTGGAGCGGTCGTGGAATCGCTCGATGAGAGCTTTGGCCACGTGACCCGGGCCATGGGCGAAACCGAAGGCTGGGCGGACCGCGTTGCGGAAGTGAGCGCCGACGTGGACGGGAGCGTACGAAGTACGGCGGGCCAACTCGCTGCCGTCGTGACGGGATTCGCCGACTTCGCCGCCGCGATGGAACAATTGGCCGCCGGGATGGAAGAGCAGAACGCGTCGACCGAGGAGATCGCCGGGGCCGTAAACGCTCTCAACACCTCGGCCTGGGAGCTGGCCGGCCTCGCCGATGTCTTCGTCATCGACCTCGAACCGCAAGCGCGTGGTCAGGAAAGCCACCCCGAGAAACCGACGGAAGAGCGCGAGCTCGCCGATGTCGCCGCCGCCGGGTGATGCCACGCCGTCTCGCGCGAGCGTGGCCGGGCTGAAGTCCCGCGCGGTAGGGCGCTCCCGCGCTCGCCCGCCCTTCGCGACGGCGTTGGCGTGGGGCACCGTTGTGGCGTTCGTCACGGGCGTGCTGGCTGGCATCCTTCGAATTTGGCTGTGGCTGCTAGCACTGGAGCCTTTGGCGATGGGGGTGATCATCGGTGAAGCCACGGCATCTCCCTCATCTGTGCGGCATCGGCGGCCTCCACGGTGGAGCTACCTGTACGTATTTCTGCTTGCTTGCTCCTCTTATCTTCTGGTGCATGTCTCTCATTGGCTCGCGGCCGACGGTTTCACGCCCACGCGCTCGTTCCTCGAGTTCCTTAGTACCGCGCCCTCTTCGACGGCCGCTCCTTTCTTCCAGGGCGTCGACCTCGCCAGGCAGATCTCATTGGCGACAGGCGGCGCGACCGCCCTCAAGTACTGGCTATGGGCGGCCGAGGGCCTGCTGATGGGCTCGGCGGCCGTGTTGGCCTTCCGGATCAGCTCCATCCGGCGGCTGAAGACCTGACCGGTTGGCAGCAGGGCTCGGCTCGCTTAGACTAGGCGGTCGTCCAAGCAACCGTAACCTCGGAATCAGAGAGCGTGAGCGAGCCACAGACCTTACAGGGCACGAGCCGCCTTGTCCTCTACAGCAATCTGGTGCGACTACCGCACACGGCGTTTGCGCTGCCGTTCGCCCTCGTCGGTGTGGCGCTGGCCTCGTTTCGGTATTCGGTGAGCGTCTCGCAGCTGGTTTGGATCGTCGTCGCGTTCACGGCGGCTCGTTTCGCGGCGATGGCGCACAACCGGGTCGCGGACCGTGAATTGGATGCTCGCAACCCTCGCACGGCGCGCCGCGAGATACCGGCGGGCCACCTATCCGTGCGGGAAGCGAAGATCTCGGTTGTCATCGCCAGTGCCGTCCTCCTGGTCGCTGCCGGAATGCTGAACAAGCTGGTACTGGCGCTCGCGCCCGTCGCGCTCATCTGGCTTCTGACCTACAGCTACTTGAAGCGAGTCACGACATGGACGCATCTGGCTCTCGGAATCGCGGATGGAATCGCGCCTGCCGCGGCGTACCTGGCGATATCCGGCCGGTGGAGCGATCCCTGGTACCTTCTGCCGCTGCTGGCTCTCGGTGTGGGCTTCTGGGTCGGTGGGTTTGATATCCTCTACGCGCTCCAAGATGCCGAGTTCGATCGGAAGGAGGGGCTGTACTCGTTACCGGCGCGTTACGGGACGCGAGCGGGGATCTGGGCGGCGCGCGCGTATCAGGCGCTGGCGGTTGTCTGCCTGCTGTTGGCCGGACTCGTTTTCGCGGACGCCGGGGCGCTGTACTACATCGGTGTAGCTGTCACAGCTGGCCTCCTCATCTACGAGCATTCGCTGGTCGGGCCGAACGACTTGTCTCGACTCAACGTGGCTTTCTTCAACGTCAACGCGATAATCTCTGCCCTCTTCTGCGGGTTCGTACTGCTCGACAGGTTGGTCTCATGAATCGCCCCCTTGTTCTTGGAGTTACCGGCGCCTCAGGCGCGCCCTACGCGATCCGATTGATCGAGACGATCGTCGAACTGCAGGTGCCGACGTACCTCATCGTTTCTAGCCATGGCTGGCGTCTGCTTCGACACGAGGCCGGTATCAAGAACGAGGAACAGCTCAGAGCCCACGTCACGGGCGATTGGGGCCGTGTAGAGATCTTCGACAACTCGGATCGGGGTGCCTTGCCGGCATCCGGCTCGGTCATCACTCGCGGGATGACCGTGTGCCCTTGCTCGATGGGAACACTGGCGGCGATCTCGCACGGCAACTCCCGATCGCTGATCGAGAGAGCGGCGGACGTGACTCTCAAGGAGCGGCGGCCGCTAGTCTTGGTGCCTAGGGAGACGCCGCTATCGGAGGTCCATCTCCGAAACATGCTCGGTGTAACCCGCGCCGGTGCGGTGGTGATGCCGGCTGCGCCCGGCTTCTATAGCCGACCGCAGAAGGTGGAGGAATTGGTGGACTTCATCGTCGCGCGCGTGCTCGACCACCTGGATGTCCCTCACGAGCTCGGAAGGCGCTGGAGCGGCGAGTGAGCGAGAGGCTTCGCATCGGGCTCGTATCCGACACGCATGGTCTTCTTCGCAACGAAATCTACGCCGCGTTCGATGGGGTGGACGAGATCTTCCATGCCGGAGACGTCGGGGATCCGTCTATCCTGACGGAGCTCGAGGTGATCGCGCCCGTCCAGGCGGTCTACGGAAACGTGGATGGCTGGGATTTACGCGAACACTTGCCTGAGACGGTGGAGGTGGAGCGTCTTGGCCACCGGATCGCAGTGGTCCATGGCCACCAATGGGGATCGCCGCGTGCTGAGGATCTGGTCGATGCATATCCCGACTTCAGCGTGATCATATACGGCCACACCCACCAACCGCTGGTGGAGGCGGGATCGGGAGTACTGGTGGTGAATCCGGGGAGTGCCGGGCAACGACGGTTCGGTAAACCTGTCTCGGCTGGGTTGCTGGCGCTCGAGCGCGGCCGGCCGCCCGTGGCGAAGCTGGTCGATCTGTTGTAACGGACTACTCCAGATCGACTACGACGAGCTCGAACAGGCGCTCTCTGGTGACCTGCTGCTCTGCCACCAGATCCGCGACTTCGATGGCGATCTTGTATTGACCGGGCTCGCTGTCGAGAAGCTCGATGCTCATGTACTCCGGCACTCGCATGCCGTTGAACTCGACGACGCGCTCGTAGGTCAGCTCGATATCGTCCTCGTCGCCGAAACCGAACGCGCCTGCGACCCGCGCCAGCACTCCCTTACCTTTCGCATCGGTGACGCTCAGCGTGACCCTGTAGTTTGCGAAGCCATCCTGATCCGTCGCGAGCCCATAGACTTCCCAGTAGACGGCGACGGGCAGGTCGCGGTCGAACACGGCCTTACGGTTGGCCCTGATGGCGAAGCCGCGACGATCCAGAGGTTGTTGAATCCTTGGAGTGACCGCATCGGCCAGCAGCATGTCGCTCAAGGCGAGCGTACCATCGGTGAACGGCTGGATCTCGAGCGTATCGCGGCGAACGGCTGCTTTGTCGAGGGGCGCTTCCGCCTCGAGGCTGTACGTGAACTGACCGGCTGGTAGCGGCAGCGTGAACGTGACCGCTTGCGGCGCCGGTTCGGAGGCGGCGTTCAGCGTGCGACGGAATACCTCGACGTGCTCGGCACCGGCGAACAGAAACAGCCCCAGGCTCACCGTGTCCGGCGTCGACAGCAGGCTGTCCCCTGGTAATTCCGAGTAGAAATCGACTTCCACGATCGAGTCCGTGGCGCCCCGAAAACGTGCCACCTGAACAGGGAAGTCGAACAACTCGAAGCTGGTGCTGTGCACAGCGGGCTCGACCTCGCGCGCTTCTTCCTCGGCGAGCTTGGAAGCGGAACTGAGCATGTGGCTGGCGTGGCGGTAGCGTAGCTGCTTCTGGAAGATGAAGTTCGGCAGCTCCCATCCGTAGTTCCAGAAGATCCAGCGGCCGCCGGCCTCGGCGAGCTGCCCGCCGCCTTCCCTGGACGCGTCACGCTGTACCTGCCAGACGCGCTCTGGCGCTCCGTAGCGGACAAATATGTGGCCTTGCTCGGTGTCAGCGCCCCAGCGGCCCTCGGAGGGGTCCTCGAAGAAGATGTCGGCGAAGGCTACCCTAGCCAGGTGTGCGGCGCGCACCTCGTTGCCTGGACTGAGATACAACGGATCGGATTTCCGCCAGAGTATCTCCTCGATCCACCTTCGCGCTTCTTCGTTCGCGCCCTCGTATCGTTCGGCGGACCCCTCCCGTAATACGTAGGAGATGTCTCGGTAATGTTCCGCGATGTCGTCTCCGGCGAGTTGCATACCCCTGTCGAACTGTGCCTCCGCCAGCGAGTCGACACCGGTCCGCTGGTAGACGAGCCCCAGCGTCAAGTAGCCCCACGGGTTCTCGGGCGCGGCCTCCTGAAAGTACATCGCCAGCTGCCGAGCTTCCCTGTGGTCGTCCCGCTCGATCAGATGGGCTACAAGGCGGCGGAAAGCTCCCGCGTGCGATGGATCCGCTTCCAGGGCGCGGCGGAACGCGTCTACCATCTCCTCGAAGTCGTCCTCGCCCTCGTCCGAGAGGTCCGCAGCGTGGCGGAAATACTCATTGAACTCGCGGGGCCGCGTGAAATTCAGACAGAAACTGCCCAGGCTGCCGCATTCGGGCGTGAAGACCGGGAGGTCGGGGACGAATACCAGGTGCCGGGTGTCGAGGTAAATGTCCTCCGCGTAAAGGCCGAGCTCGTACCATAGGTGAGCCCGTTCCTCCGGAGTCACTTCCTCCGGATGCTCTATCACCGCCTTCTTTGCCCGGTTGAGCACTCGCCGGGCATCGAAGAACATCTGCTGCTTGCGCATGTTCTGGCCGAGCGCCAGCAGATAGCTTGGATCCTTTGGGTCGAGCTGCCAGGCTCGGCGCAACGCTTTGTCGGCCTCCAGGCGCTGCTGAAAATCAGTTTCTCTGCCGCTTGCTATCTCGCTCAGGACCGTGCCGAGCATTCCCCAGCCGGGCGCGTAGTCGGGCTCCAGCTCCGTCAGTTCGCGCAGGTGAGCGAGCGCGGCCATGGTGTCGCCCGCGGCCAACTCGGCGAGGGCGCTGCGGTATAGCTCTGGCTCCTGTGCGGTCGCCGGTGTCGCAGCAAGCGTGAGCAAAAGCAGCAGCGCCGCGGTCGCACCGCGTAAATGCAGCAGCAGCCGAGCGAGAGCCATTGCAGAATGAAGCATCGGAATAAATCTATCCATGTGCCCGAATCGCGTAAACGCATCGTCCTTCGCCGTAACCCTCGCGGGGAAGAAGGCTGCCGTCACTGTTCCTTCTCGCCTACCTGCTTCTTCAGCTCGGCAACCGTTCGCTGTCCAACGTAGCCTCGCTCGGACAGCCCCTTGTCGGATTGGAACGCCGCGAGTGCGTTCAGTGTGCTGGCATCGAGCCGGCCATTGATCTCCTCGGCGTAGTACCCGTGCGCGGCCAGTAGTTCCTGCAGCTCTCGAATGTCCGGCCCGCGCTGCGGATAGAGCGGCCGCGAGCCGAGAGGCTGGTATATGTCGTTGGGATGGAAGACGTTCATGAAGACCCTGTATACGCGCTCCAGTTCCAGGATTGGCGCCACGTGGTCTTCCACTCGAAGATCTATGTAGCGGTCGTCGCCGCCGCCGTAGCCACCCCGTTCCTGAACCACCAATAGACCGGCGCCCTGTCTACCGCGCCGGTCTCCACCTGCCGCCTGGGCCGCTTTGAGAGCGTCGAGCAGGCGCTCGGCCAGCGGTTTGCCCATATTTTCGGCGCGCTCATAGGCCGCTGCCATACTGTCCACGACTTCGGCACCTGTGAGGATGTTCCCCTGCACGCTGAAGGTCTCGCCAGAGCGCATGCCGGCCCAGGGGATGTTGCGGCTTCCCGTGAACTGCGCGACGCGGCACTCGGCATCGACGATCGCGAACTGTCGACTCTCGATCAGCGAGTCCGTCTCGATGAAGCGCTGCTTCACCTCACCGGGCGTTGCCCCCTCGGCGAGGAGCTTCAGAGCACGGGGCTTGAAGGTGACGTTCGCGTTCGCCTGGCTGGCAATAGCGCCGACACCCGCCTTGGCTGCCGGCACTATCGCACCAGCAGCCACCACGCGCGACTGGATCGCCACACCGAGTTGGCCGCTGGCGGGGTCGCAGGCGACGATGCTGAACGTGGAGAGGGGTGGTGCGCCCTCTTCCCCAGGCTGCGCCGCAAGCTTGGCGTTGGCCGCGATAACTAGCAGTAGCGGTACGCCGAGGCTTATGGCTCGCCGGCCTGGGGAAATCAATGAACGGTTAGTGCGCTGCATGTGTTTCGGAGCCTCCTGGTTTGTCTGCTAGGTCGACTTCGAGCGTCATTCTCGACTTCGGCGTTCTTCAGCGCTGGCACCCCGAACAATAGAACAGCGATCGGCCCGCGAGTACGGCGCGCTCTATCTGCTCGCCGCAGCGCCGGCAGATTTCGCCGGCCCGGCCGTAGACATCTAGCAGGTTCTGGAATTCGCCGCTGCCGCCCAACACATCCCGGTAGTCGCTGAACGTTGTCCCGCGTCGATCGACAGCGCTGCGGAGCACCGAGCGGATGGCGTTGCGGAGGCGTCCGACCTCCTCCGTATCGAGGCTCGAGGCCGGACGGCGCGGATCCACTTCGGCAACGTGGCAGGCCTCGCTGGCGTAGATGTTCCCGATTCCCGCGATTCTATTCTGGTCGAGCAGAACGTTGCGAATTGGCGCCCGTGAGCCGTGCACGATGGCCGCGAAGCGCGCCGGCGTGAAGCGTCGGGACAGCGGCTCGACGCCGAGGCGTCCATCAACCTCCGCCCAGGCCGCCGGATCGAGAATCCAGCTGCGCCCGAATCGACGCGTGTCGAAGAAGCGGAGTACGCCGCCGTCTGGGGCTTCTCCTACGAGCATGCTGAGCGAGAGGTGGCGTTGGCTCGATAACCTGGATGGCGGTTCCCAGGTGAAGCGGCCTGTCATACGCAACTGGGTCACCCAGCGGTGCCCGTTGTCCAGCTGAGCCGCGATCCACTTCGCGCGTCGCCCGACGTTCTCGATGCGACGGCCACCGAGGGCGCGGCGGAAACCCGCCGGCGACATCGGTTCGACGACCTCTTCCCGGTGAACGCGCAGGCGGAGCACGCGGCGACCGGCGAGCGCGGCGTTCAAGCCTCGTGCGATCGTCTCGGCCTCAGGAAGCTCCGGCATTCCTACTCGGAACGCTCCCGTTCGATCTCCTGGTATCCTATGTCGCGGCGGAAGTACTTCCCATCAAAGTGGATTGCGGCGGCGGCGGCTCGCGACTTCTCGGCGGCCGTGCTCGTATCCGATCCGAGCCCGACTACACCCAGGACACGTCCGCCGCTGGTGAGCAGTTGGCCCTCGGGGTCGCGGCGTGTTCCTGCATGCAGGACGATCAAGTCGGGGTCGTGTTCCAGCGACTCGGGTATTTCGATCACCTTCCCTTTGTCGTACGAGCCCGGGTAGCCCCCCGAGGCGAGCACCGTGCACACGGCCGTTCGCCCGCTCCAGATCAAGCTCTCGCGCCCGATCGATTCGCCGCGTGCGACCCGCTCGAAGGGCTCGAGCATCGAGCTCTCGAGCAGCGGGAGGATGGCCTGCGTCTCGGGATCACCGAAGCGGCAGTTGAACTCGATCACATAGGGGTCGCCGTCGACGATCATCAGGCCACAGTACAGCACGCCACGGAAGGTGCGATCCTGCTTGCGTAGCTCGGCCAGCGTCGGCATGACGACACGCTCGGTCACCTTGTCGATCAAAGCGTCGTCCGCGATCGATACCGGGGCGTAGGCGCCCATGCCGCCGGTGTTGAGGCCGGTGTCTCCTTCGCCGATCGGTTTGTGATCTTGGGAGGGGATGAGTGGGAGCGCGCTGGCTCCGTCGGTCAGATAGAGCAGTGACAGTTCCTCGCCGACCAGGCAGTCCTCCACGACCACGACGGAACCGGCGCTGCCGAACGCCTCGTCGACGAGCATCGATCGCGCGGCTTCCACCGCATCGTCTACAGTCTGGCAGACGATGGAACCCTTACCGGCCGCGAGTCCCGAGGCCTTCACGACGATGGGCGCACCGCGGTCACGGATGTAACGTTCGGCGTCGTCGAGGTCCTGGAACGTACCGTGCCCTGCCGTCGGGACACCCGCTTCGTCCATCAACGCCTTGGCGAACGCCTTCGAGCCCTCGATTTCGGCCGCTCGCCCGGACGGGCCGAAGATCGTCAGGCCGCGCTGCTGGAATGCGTCGACGATGCCGGCCGCCAGTGGCGCTTCGGGTCCGACTATGGTCAGGTCGATCTCTCGCGAGTCGGCGAAGTCCGCTAGTGCTTCCACCTCCTCCGGTTTCAGCGGGACGGACTCCGCCAACCCTTTGGTGCCGCCGTTGCCCGGCGCCGCGTAAATCTGGGCGCTGGCTTGTTCACGCTTGAGCTGCCAGATCAGCGTGTGCTCGCGGCCTCCTGAACCGACGACCATTATCCTCATGTTTCCAATCTCGATGTCGGTGACACGTAGTTCCTCAAGCGGCGGAAAGAGCCTGGTCGAGGTCCTCGACCAGATCTTCAACATCCTCGATGCCCACTGATAGGCGAACCAGCCCGTCGGTGATGCCCATTTCCTGGCGCTGCTCTAGCGGCACCGCGGCATGCGTCATCGCGGCCGGGTGACTGATCAGACTCTCGACGCCGCCCAGACTCTCGGCGAGCGTGAAAACCCGAGTGGCCCGGCAGACGTTATCGGCGCGCTGGCGATCACCGAGCTCGAGCGAGATCATGCCGCCGAAGCCGGTCATCTGCTTCTTCGCCAGCTCGTGCTGAGAATGCGAGGCGAGCCCGGCATAGAAGACTTCGCTCACTCTATCGTCTCCAGCCAGCCACTCGGCTATCAGACGGCCGGCACGGTCATGCGCTTCCATACGGACGTGCAATGTCTTCGTCCCGCGAAGCACGAGCCAGCAGTCCATTGGCCCGGGCACGGCGCCTGCCGACTTTTGAAGAAAACGCAGCCCTTCGGCGATCGCCTCGTTCGATGTCAGGACTAGACCTCCCACGACGTCGCTGTGTCCGTTGAGATACTTCGTGCTCGAGTGAACGGTAGCGTCGGCGCCAAGCTCGAGCGGCCGCTGGAAATAAGGAGTCGCGAAGGTGTTGTCGACCACGAGCCACGCGTCGTTCCGGTGAGCGATTTCGGCTGCGGCCGCGATGTCGGTTATGTGCATGAGCGGGTTGGTAGGCGTTTCGACCATGATGAGGCGCGTGTTCTCGCGCGTCGCCGCGTCGATGCGCTCCGGCTCGCGCGTGTCGACGAACGAGAACTCCAGTCCCAGCCTACCCAGTACTTGGCGAAACAGTCGGTCCGTACCCCCGTACACGTTGGCACCGCAAATGACGTGGTCGCCCGCGGAGAGGAGCTTGACGATCGCCTCGATGGCGGCCATTCCGGAAGCGAAGGCGGCGCCTTCCTTTGCGCCTTCCAGGGCGGCGACGTTCCCCTCGAGCGCCGTGCGCGTAGGGTTGGAAACCCTAGCGTACTCGTAGCCTTTATGGACGCCGATCGCTTCCTGCGCATACGTGGAGGTCTGATAGATGGGCGTCATGATGGCTCCGGTCGCGGGGTCGGGCCGCTGGCCGGCATGGATCGCGCGTGTCGCGAAGCGAAGCTTGTAGTCGGGACTCATATCGGTCCTTTGCTCCTAGCATGTCGGTATGTCGTTTGGGCGTAGCCGAGGAATAGACAGTCTAGTCCCCGGAGGCGTGCCCGTCCAGCGAGTCGAAAAACTACCCAGGAATGCGGGCAGTTGAGTAGATTGCTCTCCGTGTCGTGGGACGGCGCGCTACGGAAACTGCATAGAGGGCAGGACATGGCAATACCGGAAACCTTGGTCGTCAGCGTCTCCGGAATACGGGGCCGGGTAGGAATCGACCTCAACCCGGAGGTCGTAGCCGGCTTCGCCGCGGCGTTTGGGACCTACGTTCGCGAGCAGGGGTGGGGCGACCACCTGGCCATCGGCCGTGACTCACGCTTGAGCGGCCCTGCCTTCGTCAAAGCGGCGACGGCCGGCCTGCAGGCGGTCGGTTGTCGGGTTAGCGACCTCGGACTGGTGCCTACGCCGACGGCTCTGCTCGAGATTCAGTGTCAAAGGCTTGCGGGCGGCATTGTAATCACCGCAAGCCATAACCCGAAGGAGTGGAACGCCCTCAAGCTCGCCAACCCGGAAGGTGCCTTTCTGACACCGGAGCAGGGAGCGGAGTTTCTGGCGGCGCTCCAGGAGCAGCAGCCACCCGCCTACGTGCAAGACACATTTGGCCAGGCCGGCCAACTGCCTGGTGCTATCGAGCGGCATATCGAGCGCGTACTCGATCTCGATTTGGTCAACCCGGATCGCATCGCAGAGATGGGCTTCAAGGTCGTGCTGGACTGTACCCGTGGCGCCGGCGGGGTGATTCTCCCGTCGCTGCTGGAGCGGCTTGGCTGCGAGGTCATCGGCATCGAACTGGAACCCGACGGCCGTTTCACCCGCGAGCCTGAGCCGATCCCGCAGAACATGACCGCGCTGTGCGAACGTGTGCCTAAGGAAGGCGCCGACCTCGGGATGGCAGTGGATCCGGACGTCGACCGCCTAGCCCTCGTGGATGCCAGCGGCCGGGCGATCGGGGAAGACTATACCCTGGCCCTGGCCAGTCGCCTCGTACTGGCTCACGAGTTGGGTCCGGTTGTGGCCAATCTATCGACGAGCCAGATCGTCGAGACCGTCTGCCGGGAAGCAGGGGTCGAATACCACCAGTCTCCTGTGGGGGAAGCGAATGTGGCCGTGGCGATCAAACAGGTTGGCGCTGTGGTCGGCGGCGAGGGGAACGGCGGCGTGATCCTCCCGGCGCTCCACTACACCCGGGACGCGCCGCTGGCCGTGGCCCTGGTCCTGCAGTTACTGGCCGAAGCAGGCGTCAATCTGACTGAAATTGTGGCACAATATCCACAGTTCTGCATTGTCAAGGACCGGTTTCCAAGGGTCGGACTGGCGGTCGACAGCGCTCTGAGCGTGGTCGAAAAGGCCTTTCCTGATGCGGAATTTGACCGTCGGGACGGCCTTCACCTCCGCTGGCGCCAGCGGGATATCTGGCTTCACTGCCGGCCATCGGGCACGGAACCGATTTTGCGAGTTATCGGTGAAGGGCCCGCCAGCGGGGAGGATGAGGTACGGGAACTTGTCCGGACGGTTGGCACTATGATAGCGCGATCGGGCCGGTAGGGATAGGAAAGAAGCTGCCACATGTGCGGAATCGTTGGGTATGTAGGGAAGTCTGAAGCGACCCCCCTGCTTCTCGAAGGTCTGCAACGGCTAGAGTACCGCGGTTATGACTCGGCCGGTATCTCCGTGTGCGCGAACGGGACAATAGACACGCGCAAGATGGCGGGGAAGATCTCCGACCTGGCCAAGTCGATCGTGGGTCACGAGCCCAGGGGGACCGTTGGGATCGCCCACACGCGCTGGGCCACCCACGGAGCGCCCACTTCCGGCAACGCCCATCCCCACTTCGACGATACAGGCGAAATCGCGCTCGTCCACAACGGCATCATCGAGAACGCCAAAGTCCTGCGCAGGAAGTTGGAGGAACTCGGGCACGTCTTCCGTAGCGAGACCGACTCGGAAGTCCTGGCCCACCTGATCGAGGAAACCTACGAGGACAACCTGGAGGAAGCGGTCGCGGCGGCCCTGACGCAAGTGGAAGGGACGTACGGCATCGCGGTCGTCTCTAGTCGAGACCCCGAGAAATTGGTGGCCGCGAGGAACGGTTCCCCGCTGTTGCTGGGGCTGTGCGACGACAACTGCTACTTCGTGGCTTCCGATGCCGCTGCGGTCGTCAAGCACACGCGCGACGTCGTGTATCTGGATGACGGCGAACTGGCCGTCCTCGATAGAACGGGTTACCGCACACTCGACCTGAAGGGACGCCCGTTGACCAAGGAAGTGAGCCACGTCTCTTGGGACATGGAGACGATCGAGAAGGGCGGCTTTCCCCACTACATGCTCAAGGAGATCTTCGAGCAGCCGGATTCCGTCCGGGATACCATGCGTGGCCGTTTGCTCGAGACAGACGGCGTCGCTCGCCTGGGCGGCTTGGCCGAGTGCCTTCCGTGGGAGGACATCGCCAAGTACAACCGCATCGTTCTGACGGCTTGTGGCACGTCCTGGCATTCAGCACTCATCGGCGAGTATATGCTCGAGGAGTTCTCGCGACTGCCGGTGGAAACGGAATACGCATCGGAATTCCGCTACCGTAACCCGGTGTTGGATGAGCGATCGTTGGTCATCTCGATCTCGCAGTCCGGCGAGACGGCGGATACGTTGGCTGCCCTGCGGGAGGCAAAGGCGAAAGGCGCTCGAGCGACCGCGATCGTCAACGTCGTCGGCTCGACCATCGCCCGCGAATCGAACTGCGGCGTGTATCTCCACGCCGGACCCGAGATCGGTGTCGCGTCCACGAAGGCATTCACGTCGCAGGTTGTCGCGCTGGCGCTGTTCAGCCTCTACTTCGGGCGGCACACCGGCGTTACGGAGAAGCGAGGACGCGAACTGGTAGCGGAGATGCTGAAGCTACCAGACCTGATCGGTCAGATCCTCGACCGCAACGATGATGTTCGGAGACTTGCGGAGCTCTACCATCATCACCGCAACTTCCTCTATCTGGGGCGGGGCTACAACTTCCCGGTCGCGCTCGAAGGCGCGCTCAAGCTGAAGGAGATCAGCTACATTCACGCCGAGGGCTATCCTGCCGCCGAGATGAAGCACGGACCTATCGCTCTAATCGATGAGAACATGCCGGTCGTGTTCATCGCTCCGCGCGACAGCGTTTACCAGAAGGTGCTGTCGAACATCGAAGAGGTTAAGGCTCGCGGCGGCCGAGTGATCGCCATCACCACTGACGGGAACGGCGAGCTGCACAACCTGGCCGATCACACGATCTCGGTACCTCGGACCCTCGAAATGCTACAACCGGTCCTAAACGTGATCCCGCTGCAGCTGCTTGCGTACCATATCGCCGTGCTTCGCGGATGCCATGTAGACCAGCCCCGTAACCTGGCGAAGAGCGTGACGGTGGAGTAACACCGGAGAGGCCGCTCGGCCCACAAATCCATCGCCCTGAGCCGCGGTTGCGCCCCCTCACTGATACTACAAACTTCTCTCTCCATGCGTCTCGTACTTCAGCGGGTGGCCAGGGCGGAGGTCCGCGTGGACGGCGAGCGGGTGGGCTCGATCGACCGCGGCTATCTCCTGCTTGTGGGATTCACGGCCGGCGACGACGAAGAGACGCTTCGCTGGATGATCGAGAAGGTGCGGGGCCTGAGGTTGTTCCCGGACAGCGAAGGAAGGATGAACCTGCCGATCGATGACGTTGGCGGTGAGATCTTGGTCGTCTCGCAATTCACACTTTACGCGGACGTGCGCAAAGGTCGGCGCCCATCTTTCGTAGACGCTGCGGAGCCGGACGAGGCAGAACGGCTGTACAGCCGCTTCGTCGAGTTGCTTCGGCAAGGGACGATCCCGGTCGCCACAGGGACTTTCGGTGCCAGGATGGAGGTCGACCTGGTGAACGATGGGCCCGTGACGCTCATCATCGAGAGGGACTGAACGGTGAGGCCAAAGCTAACGTCATACTTGGGGTGTTCCGCGGCGTTGCTCGTGCTATCGTCGGCGAGCGCATGGGCGCAGACGGCCTGGGACCCGAATGCGATCGACTACGACGGTCCTCCGGCCTGGCAGCAGGCGGCCGCGGCGGTGCTCAATCGGCACCTGCCGACCGACTCCGGCTATTGGGTGTTGGGGCCGCTGAACCTCACGGTGGACCTCCCCGATACCATGGACCTGGTTCGCACGACGTTGCGGATAATCGCCCCAAACCTGGCCGGCTCGCGCTCGGTCACACAGAGGCTGTGGATGCCGACCGGCGGTGTAGCGCTGGAAGAGTTGCAGCCGTCGGATACGCTTCCGCACGAGCTGCCGCCCGGCTATCCGGGGCGTTTTCTGAAGGGGAACATCGCTGGCGAGAGGATCTTTGTTCAGGTTCTTACCGTTCAGCAGCACCGGTGGGTGCTTTGGGCGCAGCGATCCGACGTGGTGAGCATACGGGAGCTGGTGACCGGATCGCTGGCGCAGTACAGCACCGCGATAACCGAGTATCTTGCCGCCGTGGACAGCGGCCGCCCCACAACGCGTCCTCCTCGCGCATCGGCATACGGGCTGGACGCGATGCTCGATCTGTACGCGGGACCGCCCGACCCGGTAATCCGCGATCGTGAGGGTTACCTGAATCTGCTTCGCGAGAACCGGGTCTTCACACTAGACGGTGAAGTGAAGGACGTGTACGGTTTCCTTCCCGGTCCACCGCTAATCGGCTGGCTCGAGGAAGAGGCGGATGATGTCCTGTTCCTGAATCGTGACGGCGCGATGGCGCTGCAACACCGCTACGGTGACCTGACGCGCGCCCGTGAGGACTGGCATGGCCTTCCCGTAGTTACAGGAACGACGATCTCGTCGTTACGACCGGGGCGGTATGTGTTTGTCGTCGACCGCTACGGGTTCATGCGCGTCGGTCCTGCAGCCGAGATGGACGTAACGGGTCGACCTGCGGCCTCGGCTGCGACCCTCGCCCACGGCGATCCGGTCAGAGTAGCTGGCGAGCTGGTGTTGGAGGCGGCGCCCGGAGAAGGGCCGCGGGTGCTCGAGCTGAACGTCAACTCGGAAGAGTACTTCTTCAGCAACCGCTCCATGTCGCTCTACGAGGATGTAGAAGTGCGCTCCGACCGCTATGTCGCGGCGCTCGGTCACGCGCTGAGCGCGCTCGATCTAGCGCGGATACCGCGCGACAACATCCTCATCCGCAAGTTCTGAGCATCGGGGTCGATTCCGTGCACAACCGCTCGAGGGTGGGAGTCCAGAGGTAGCGATGGCTCCTCGCCTGATTCTGGCCTCGAGGTCCCCGCGCCGGGCGGAGCTGCTGGCGCGCATCGGACTCGACTTCGCCGTTCGTGTGCCTGACGTTGACGAGTCGCTGTTGCCCGGCGAAGAGCCAGCAGCCGCGGCTGACCGCCTGGCTCGGAGCAAGGCCGAGGTGGCGCTGGCGGATGGGGCCCTGGTCATAGGCTGTGATACACTGGTCGTCCACCGCGGCGAAACGCTCGGCAAACCTGCCGACGGCGAAGATGCAGTTGCGATGCTTCGGCGACTCCAGGGCGACGAGCACGTCGTCTACACGGGCGTGGCGCTGGGGATGCCGGGCCGTATCGAAAGCGCGGTGGAGGCGACGCGTGTGTGGTTTCGGCCGCTCGAGCTTCAGGAATGCGAGGAATACGTCAGCACGAACGAGCCCATGGATAAAGCGGGCGCCTACGGCATCCAGGGGTTTGGTGCGGCGATCGTCGAGCGCATCGACGGTGACTATTTCAACGTCATGGGCCTGCCGATTCAGCGACTTCTCGAGCTGTTCAATCGCTTTGGGTGGCGGTATGCCTTTGGCGGGCTTGTCGAGTTGGATTGAGGCATCTAGAGCCGCTGCCTTCCTCCTAGACGATTCGTGCCTGCGACATACTGTACCCTCTCTCTTGATGCGGCGGATCGGGCAGCGTACGTTCGCGTCCAGTTCCAACACAGTGAACCCTGAGGAAACCGGTACGCCTGAAAGTGGCGAATGAAGTGCCCCGCGCAGTCCGCTGGCACGACGATGCCGTGCGGATCATCGATCAGACTCGGCTCCCCGATGAGTACGTGGAGCTCGACCTGGCGGAGGTGGAGGAGGTCGTGGAGGCGATCCAGAGCCTGCGGGTCAGAGGTGCGCCCGCCATCGGTATCGCCGGTGCCATGGGTTTGGTCGCTTCGCTCAAGATTCATCTCGGTTCGGCTCCAGACGAGTTTGGAAACTGCCTGGCCGAAAACGCTCGGCGTATCCGCGAGGCACGTCCCACGGGCGTGAATCTCGCCTGGGCCGTCGATCGACTGGTCAAGCTGGCGGAGTCGATGGGCGCCGCTGCTTCGAACGCCCAAGTCTGGGAAGCATTGCGCGCCGAGGCGTCCAGTATCCTCGACGAAGACGAAGACATGTGCCGCCGCATCGGCGAGCACGGGCTCGGGCTCTTGCGTGAAGGGATGACGGTGCTCACGCATTGCAACGCGGGCGCCCTCGCGACTGGCGGAATTGGGACCGCGCTGGCACCGATCCATCTGGCCGCCCAGCGAGGGCTGAACGTCCGCGTTCTTGCCACCGAGACTCGCCCGCTGTTGCAGGGCAGTAGGCTGACCGCTTGGGAACTGGACCGGGCCGGCGTCGACGTGACCGTGTTGACCGACAACATGGCGGCGGCTGCGATGAGGGAACTCGGCGTCGATCTGGTGATCGTCGGTGCCGATAGCATCGCGGCCAACGGCGACGTTGCAAACAAGATCGGGACCTACGGTCTGGCCGTCGCCGCTCTACACCATGGGATCCCGTTCTACGTGGCGGCCCCGTCGTCCACGTTCGATTTCGGGCTCGCCTCCGGGGACGCGATACCCATCGAGCAGCGCGGCGCGGAGGAGGTCCGCTACGGCTTCGGGCGACGGACCGCGCCGGACGGCGTAGACGTGTACAGCCCGGCGTTCGATGTCACGCCGGCGAGCCTGATCACGGCGATCATCGCAGAAGAAGGCATCTTCGCACCGGACGACCTGTCGTCTCTGCGCGAGGCGAAGCCGAAGACATGAAGGAGTACGAGGCCAAGCGAAGCACGGTCATATTTACGCTCGGTTTCTTGATTGTGCTGACGGGGTTGAGCTTAGTCGGCCTATTCTTTGCCGAGCCGCGCTGGTTCTTCGTCGTCATCCTTTTCGCGCTTGCGTGGGAGTGGTATCGCCACCTGAGGGCGCCGGTGAAGATCGTTGTGAGGGACGACGGGTTTATCGTCCTTCACACAGTCGTCGGGCGGAGCCAGCTCGATCCGAAGGCGATCAAACGGATCAGGCGAGCTGGGCGATACTGCTCGCTCGAGCACGGCGGCCGAACGACGAACCTGTACGCGAATATGGAAGGTCTAGAGGACTTTCTGTCGCACCTTCAGAGCGCGAACCCATCGCTCGAAGTGAGCAAATTCACGTGGGGTCAGAAACGGTGAGCGTTCCATGTCCGTGATCCTCGCGATCGATCAGGGCACGACCGGCACGACCGTATTGGCGGTGAACCACGAGGGCGGCGTCGCTGGCCGTGCCTATCAGGAAATCGAGCAGCACTACCCACGTCCCGGTTGGGTCGAACACGACCCGGAAGAGATCTGGGAGTCGACGTGCGAGACGATCCGCGCCGCGCTGGAGAGCGGCGGGCTGGCCGCGGGCGATGTGGGCGGCATAGGAATAACGAACCAGCGCGAGACGGTAGTCGTCTGGGATCGAGAGAGCGGGGAGCCGATTCACCGAGCGATCGTCTGGCAGTGCCGGCGGACAGCTCCCGAGTGTCGCGCGCTCAAAGAAGGTGGCCACGAGGCGTTCATTCGTGGGCGCTCGGGCCTGGTCATCGATCCGTACTTTTCCGGCACGAAGATCGGCTGGCTTCTGGACAACGTCTCCGACGCGCGTGAGCGCGCCGAGGACGGGCAGCTTGCCGCGGGAACGATCGACAGTTGGCTGATCTGGAAGCTTACGGGTGGACGCGTCCACGCTACGGAGCCGACCAACGCATCGAGGACCCAGCTGTTTCGGATCGACGAACGGCGTTGGGATCCTGATCTCTGCCAGCTTCTTGGCGTTCCGGAGAGCATGCTGCCGGAGGTGTTGCCGTCCGGGGGGAGTTTCGGCGATACGGATGGCGCGCTCGGCTTTGTCGCACCGGTCGCCGCGGCCATCGGCGATCAGCAGGCGGCGCTGTATGGGCAGGGGTGTTGGGAGCCGGGCCTGGCAAAGTGCACATACGGAACCGGCGCTTTTCTTCTCGTCCACACGGGCGACGAGGTCGTTCCGTCCGCGCACGGCCTACTCACGACGGTGGCGTGTGGGGCGCGCGGCGAGGCGGCGTACGCCTTGGAGGGCTCGATCTTCATCGCGGGCGCCGCTGTCCAGTGGCTGCGCGACGAGTTGGGGCTGGTAAGGAACGCCGCCGAGACAGAGGACCTGGCGCGGTCGCTCGACTCGAACGAGGGCGTCTATTTCGTACCGGCGTTCGTCGGCCTCGGTGCGCCGCACTGGTTGGCTGAAGCCAGGGGGACCGTAGTAGGGCTGACCCGCGGCAGCGGCCCGCAGCATCTTGCCCGCGCGTCGCTGGAGGCGATGGCCTACGCGACTCGCGACTTGATCGAAGCGATGGCCGCCGATTGGGGCCATCCGGTGCGCGAGCTGCGTGCGGATGGTGGCGCGGCCGCGAACGATTGGCTCATGCAGTTCCAGGCGGACATCGCCGGCATCCCGGTTGGTCGGCCGGCGATGGTGGAGACGACGGCGCTTGGAGCAGCCGGTCTGGCAGGTTTGATCTGCGGCGTCTGGTCTAGCCCGGACGAACTACACGAGTTGCAGAAGCTGGACCGGCGGTTCGAGCCCGGCCTCGGTACCGCCGAACGGGAAAGACTCCTCCACGGCTGGCAGCGGGCCGTGAAGGCCGCGGCCGCGTGGGCCGAGGGGTCCGACGTTTAGAGACTCTTTGAGCAGGTGCATGCCATGACTCAGCCGCTTCGCATCGGCGTAATCGGCAGCCATGCCTGCGACGAAAGCGTCGCGGACGTCGCTCGTCGCGTCGGCCGCCTGATCGCCGAGGCGGGTGCGGTTCTGGTGTGCGGCGGCTTGGGCGGTGTGATGGCGGCGGCCGCGACGGGCGCCAGGGACGCCGGAGGCGTCACGGTTGGCATACTTCCAGGTACCGACCCGAGCGTGGCAAATCCCGGAATTGCTGTGGCGATCCCGACCGGAATGGGCGAAGCGCGGAACGCTGTCGTCGTTGCCTCCTCGGATGCGGTGATAGGAATCGCCGGCGGGTGGGGGACGCTATCGGAGGCGGCGTTCTGCATGAAGAACGGAGTCCCGTTGATCCTGCTCGAGTCCGATCTGCCGCCGCTCCCGGTACCCAAAGCTGACAATGCGGACGAGGCCGTGCAGTGGGCGATCGATCAGGCGAGGGTGAGGCGTGGATGAGGCAGAGGATTTGAGCGAGCGAGCCGGGCGTGGCTGATCTAGGCGAGCTGAGTCTCTGGGCGGCTTTGCCGTTGACGCTCGTTGCCGCTGCCTCGTCCAATGGCGGCGCCCTAAAGGGACGTGCCGACGTGGTGGCGTTCGGCGGGCGCGCGGCGGAAGCCGCGACGGGTCTTCTGCTCATCGCTGTGGCAGGCTTGGCCAGCGCACTCGTTGGCGTTCAGCTCAAGTACGCGTACGTGGCGGCGGTTTCCGGATTCCAAGAGCCTTGGGGTTTGCGGCTGGCGGGACTCTGGGCTGGGCCGGCCGGGGGTGGCCTTCTGGTGACGTCGCTCATCGCTGGCGGCGCGGTGGTCAGCCACAGGCTCGGGCGCTCGAGGCAGGCGGCTGCTCGCACGGGTTCTCTCGCCGTGCTGACGCTCATCGGCTTGGCGATGGTCCTGATCCAGACCCGCCCCTTCATGCAACTGCCAAGCCCGGCAACGATCGGAGCTGGACTGCCTTCGGCGCTCGGAGAGGTCTCCTGGCACATCGAGATACTGGCTGCCTGTCTGGCGGTGGCCTGCGGTGCCTTCGCCTTCTCGGGGGCGTTGGCGGGCCAGTTGATGGTTGGAGAGGAGGAGCCGGATGCGCGGCCCCAGGAACGGGCGGCGATGGCTCTGGCAGCTGCACTGCTGACGGTCGCGATCCTGGTCGCGACATGGCGAGCGTATGCTCGAAGCGGGGTGCTCCTCGACTCTGAGGGCCTGTCGTACGTTCTGGCCTACGTCCCGGCCTGGCTGCTGGCCAATTCAAGCCTGCACGCACCCGGCGGTGACATCGTCCCGGTGTGGGCTTCGCGCTGGCGCCGTATCCTGGAGGTTGCCTTCTTCCCGGCCGCGCTTGGCGCTTGGGCCTCAGTGCTCCTCGGCTTTGGTGGCCCGCCCGCGCCAAGGGTATGGGTGGGCGGTCTCGCCTTCGGGGTGATCTCGGGGGCCCTTGCCAGTTACCGACCACGCGAACGAGGCTTCGAGGAACTGCGGGACGTGCCGGGTTTCGGGCCTTGGGCCTTTCAGGCGGGGATCCTGACGCTGGCGGTGGCGGGGATCGCGGCGGTGGCGGCCCTGAGCGGAGGCGCGCACTGGGCCAATCTCGCTTGGGCTCTCGGCCTACTCGGGTTAGGCGTGATCGGCGCGTGGTCGACGTCACGTCCGGCGGGCCCATGGCAGAGGGTGTGGCTGTTCGCAGGCGCAGCGGCTGTGGTCACGTTCGTCGGTCTATTGGCCGAAGTCGGGCGGCAGGGCCTGATCGTGGCCGTGACCGGCGCGCTGACGGCGGCCATCGTCGTCGGCGTCACCGCAGACGTTGTGCGTATAACGTGGTCGAGACGGGCCGCCCGCCTTCCCGTAGTTGAGAGAAACTCGGAGGTTTTGCCACTGATCCGGCGCCGGGCCAGGCGACGGCGGACCGCTGCCGTAGCGCACCTCGGTCTGGCGGTGCTGATGTTGGGCCTCGCCGCCGAATCTCTGACCAACTCGGAAACCAGAGTTCTCTACCCGGGTGACTCGCTCAGCCTGAGTGACGGATCCGGCGAAGGCGTCAGCGCGACCTATCTGGGGTTGTCGCGTTATCAGGTGAAGGAGCTGCGGAAACAGGTGGCGAGCTTCAGGTTGGACCGAGGACGGGCAGCGCCGCAACTGATGACGGCCGAGACGAGCTACGATGTCGTCACCGACAGGAATGGCCGCCGGCCAGCTGTGGGACGCGGCCTCGTTCGCGACGTCGTCGTGAGCATCGATGATATCGGGCCGGATGAGGGGGTGAGTTGTCGCCTGGCGACTCGGCCGTTCGCAAGCTTGGTGTGGCTTGGAGGTGTCCTGTTGATCGTGTCGACGCTGACGCGCTGGACGTGAGTCGATGAGCGCCGCCGTTGCTGTGCTGCTCGGATTGTTGGCGGTTCTATACTCGGTGTGGCCCTTGTTCCGCCAGAGGGGAGTTCGTCCGCTTGCCTCATCACGGTCGGGCAGTCTGGACGTGGACGCTGAGACGTGCGTGAGGGCGCTGAGGAATTGGTCAATGGCAGCCGGCGAGATCCAAGCCGAAGAGAGAGTTTCGGCGCAGGACGGCCCGGCTGAAGGGACTGAACATGAGCAAACATGAGAGTGGGCCGCCGCAGATTCCGCTCTTCGACCTGGCGCGACAACACGAGCCGATCGCTGAAGAGTTGATGTCGGCAGTGGAGGCGGTCGCCCGGTCACAGAGTTTCGTGCTCGGTAGCGTCGTCGCCGACTTCGAGGCGGCGGTGGCCGAGTTTCTGAACGTCGGTCATGCTGTGGGCGTGGCCAGCGGCACCGACGCCCTCTACCTGTCGCTTCGCCTGCTGGATCTGAAGGAGGGCGACGAGGTCATCACATCTCCTTTCACTTTCTTTGCGACCGCGGGCGCAATCGTCAACGCCGGGGGGCGAATCGTGTTCGCCGACATCGATCCGGCCACCTACAACATCGATCCAGAGGCCGTCGCCGATGTCGTCTCGGACCGAACGCGCGCGATCGTACCGGTCCATCTCTTCGGCCAGATGGCGGAGATGGGACCGCTCTTGAAGTTGGCGCACGAACGTGACCTCTGGATCATTGAAGACGCGGCCCAATCGATCGGCGCCAAGGCGGCCATCGAAGGTGCCTGGCGGGCGGCCGGCGCGCTCGGGACCGTGGGGTGCTTCTCGTTCTACCCGACAAAGAACCTGAGTGGCTGGGGCGAAGGAGGGCTCATCGCAACGAACGACGAACAGATCGCGGAGCGGCTGCGGCGGCTCCGCGTCCACGGCGAAGACTACTCCAGCGGGCGGTACGTTCACCATCAGGTTGGCATCAACTCTCGTCTTGATGCGATTCAGGCAGCGGTGCTCCAAGTGAAGCTGCGGCAGCTGCCGGGTTGGACGGAGACGCGGCGGGCGCGGGCCGGCTGGTACGATCGCCGTCTCGAGCGGGTGGAGGGTGTAGCCAGCCCACCGGCCGAGCTCGATCGCTTTCATGTCTACAGCCTGTACACGGTCCGTGCGCAGCGGCGCGACGAGCTTCGAGAACACCTGCGCGGCCGGGGGATCGGCAGCGGCGTCTATTACCCGGTTCCGCTGCACCTGCAGCCCTGCTTTGCGGACCTCGGGTACCGCCAGGGCCAATTTCCCGAGTCGGAAACCGCCGCCGCCGAGGTGTTGAGCCTTCCGGTATACCCCGAGCTGTCTCAGGACCAGTTAGAGCGGGTGGCCGCCGCGATCGAGGAGTTCTATGGCATCTGAATCGCTGCTCTTGACCCCGAACAAGACCCGAAATAGCTTGAGGAACGTCACCCGGCCAGTCCAATCTTCACGCCGAGTCAAATGACCGATAACGACATCGTGGATCTGCGCAGCGATACAGTGACCAGCCCGTCGCTGGGAATGCGCCACGCCATAGCGGAGGCCGAGGTCGGAGACGATGTGCTGGGCGACGATCCGACCGCCGTGCGCCTTCAGCAAAGGCTGGCCGCCCTGTTGGGAAAGGAGGCGGCTCTGTTCTTCCCCAGCGGGACACAGGCCAACCAGGTCGGCATCCTCCTCAACGCCGAGCAGGGGACGGAAGCGATCTGTGAAGCCAACGCGCACGTTTTCCACTACGAATTTGCCGGCGCGGCGATGTGGTCGGGTATCCAGCTGCGACCGGTGCCGACGGAAGACGGGCTGCTGACGGCGGAAACGGCGCGGGCATACATCCGGCCGGAAAGCCGGCATCTGGCGAGGACCTCGCTGATCTGCGCCGAGAACACTCACAACATGGCGGGCGGCAAGGTCATGCCGTTGGAGGTGCTGCGAGAGCTACGCGAGCTGGCGAACGAGCACGGCTTGCCGCTTCATCTGGACGGCGCACGGCTGTGGAACGCGTCGGCGGCGACCGGCGTTTCGTTGGCGGATTACGCTGCTCTTGCAGACACCGTGATGGTCTGTTTCTCCAAAGGGCTGGGCGCGCCGATCGGCTCGGCGTTGGCGGGCAGCGCCGAGGCGATGGGCCGAGCCTGGACGCTGAGGAAACGCTTGGGCGGCGGCATGCGGCAGGTCGGCATTCTGGCGGCGGCGGCGCTGTTCGCCTTGGATAACAATCTGTCCAAGCTGGCGGAAGACCACGCACGCGCTCGGCGGTTGGCCGAGTTCGTGGATGGCCTGGACGGCTTCGGCGTCGTACCGCCCGAATCGAACATCATCATGATCGATATCGAGCGGGACGATCTCGAACCCGCCGATGTCGTCGGCTTCCTCGAGAAGCGAGGCGTGTGGCTTCTGCCGACGGGGCCGCGTCGCCTGCGCGCGGTCACGCACATAGACGTGGACGATGTTGGCATCGAGCGGGCCTGCGCGGCTTTCGCGGCTCTGACGGACGGAGCCGCCGGTTGATAATCGTTTGAGCACTGCGGGCTAGTGTGAATCGCCAAATGCATTTCCTAGGCCGTGATGGGGGATTTCCAGGGCGGCGTCGTAATCGAGCACAGGAGAGGGGACATGGCTGCGGAGCTGAGTGAGGAGAGAAAGAAGGCGTTAAACGTCGCGATCTCCCTGGTTGAACGCCAGCACGGGAAGGGCGCGATCATGCGTATGGGCGCTGAGGGCGCCCGGGTCAAGGTGCAGTCGATCCCGACGGGCTCTCTCGCGCTCGATGCGGTCACCGGGATCGGTGGCATCCCCCGTGGCCGCGTCACCGAGATCTACGGTCCAGAGTCCTCGGGCAAGACGACGCTGACCCTGCACATCATCGCCAACGCGCAGAAGGGCGGCGGCGTCGCCGCGTTCATCGATGCGGAGCATGCCCTCGATATCCACTACGCGGAGAAACTGGGCGTCGATATCGAGAACCTGCTCGTTTCTCAGCCGGATACGGGCGAGCAGGCGCTGGAGATCGCTGAGGTACTTGTGCGAAGCGGTGCCGTGGATGTCGTCGTGATCGACTCCGTGGCCGCGCTCGTGCCGCGAGCCGAGATCGAAGGCGAGATGGGCGCGTCGCACGTCGGTCTGCAGGCGCGGCTCATGTCACAGGCGCTGCGCAAGGTGACCGGCGCGATCAACCGCTCGAAGACCGCGGTCGTGTTCACGAACCAAATCCGCGAGAAGATCGGCGTGATGTTCGGGAATCCCGAGACGCAGCCGGGAGGCCGAGCGCTGAAGTTCTACGCGTCGCTCAGGCTGGACATCCGCCGCATCGCCTCGATCAAGGATGGAAACGATCAGGTAGGGAATCGCACACGGGTCAAAGTGGTGAAGAACAAGTGTGCCCCGCCGTTCCGCCAGGCGGAATTCGACATCATGTTTAGCCAGGGTATCTCCCGGGCCGGCGAACTGGTCGATCTGGCGGCGGAACACGGGATCATCAAGAAGTCCGGCGCCTGGTTCTCGTATGGAGAGCAGAGGATCGGCCAGGGCCGAGAGAATGCGAAGGGCTTCCTCGAGGAGAATCCCGATCTGGCCGGGGAAGTGGCAGAGAAGATCCGCAATGCCGTGGGCATAGGGATCCAGACGGAGGAGAGCGCAGAGGAGGGCGACGAGGAATCCTGAGCGCGGTGGGTGATGCCGCATCGCTCTGACCCGGCCATGGAAAGCGACGGACGAGCGGAAAACGCGGCCTCCGGCCTGACGGAGGAGGATCAGCGCCGCGCCATAGACGCGGCGCTGAACTTTTTGTCGTATCGGCAACGGACGGGCCTGGAGGTTCGCCGCAAGTTGATCAGCCGCGGCTTCGCCGAAGAGACGATCGAAACGGCGATGAAGAGGTTGAGCGCCGTTGGGCTCGTCGATGACGAGGCGTTCGTGAGCGCCTACGTACGCGACCGCATCGCCCATCGGCCTATGGGCATCCGTCGGATGACCAGAGAGCTGTACGCTAAGGGTGTTGCGCGGGATGTGGCGCTTCCGGTCATAGAGCACGTATTCGAGGAGGAAGAGACGGACGAGCGGACCCTCGCCGAGCGCGTAGTCGCGAAGAAGCGCGACGCGCTCGCGAAAAGAGGGGACGACCTGGCGATGGGCAGGCGGCGGTTGCGCGATCAACTGCTCAGACGTGGGTTCGATATCCGGGTGGTTCGGGATGTGATCGACGATGTGTTCCCCAGAGACTCAACGGATTCTTGAGGGGAAGTTGGAAGACGGCCAAGCCGGGCTCAGTGTGACCGAGCTCCGCCGAGCCGTGCCCGAGGAAGCGGATGCGCTGAGCGCGCTGGCCGTTCGGTCCAAGGCGCATTGGGGCTATGATGCCGAGTTCCTGGATGCCTGCCGTGATGAACTGACCCTGACACCCGCGTTCGTGCGGGATGAGGAGGTGTACGTACTCTTGGCCGGGGGCGCACTCGTCGGTTTCTACAGCCTGGCGCGCTGGAAGGCGGACATCGAGCTGTGCCATCTCTTTGTCGATTCCTCGGAGATTGGGAAGGGGGCCGGTCGGCTGCTGTGGGAGGACGCTGTGTGGCGCGCTGAGGAAATGGGCTATGACCGCTTGCTGGTTCAAAGCGACCCCTTCGCCGAAGGTTTCTATCTCAAGCTTGGCGCGGATCGCATCGGGGAGGTCCCCTCGCAAGCCTTGCCCGGTCGCTCCTTGCCGCTGCTGGTCTATCCGCTTCGGGAACCTTAGAGCAAGAGACCGAGACGATGAGTTGCTGCCAGTGTCGCGGTGCGGAGAGCGTGTTTTCCGGCTTCTATGTCGCCAGAGATCTCAAGAGCTATCGCCGCAAGGGCCCACGGCGAACTACCACGATGTTGATAGACGCGCTGAGGTCCGAGGATATCGTCGGCGCGACGCTGCTGGACATAGGCGGTGGAGTGGGTGCGATTCAGCACGAGCTGTTGAAGGCGGGCGCCGCCAGCGCCACGGGCGCCGACGCTTCAACCGCTTATCTGGATGCGGCGCGGAAGGAGGCCGAACGTCAAGGTCACGCGGATCGCGTACATCACTGCCATGGCGACTTTGTCTGTCTTGCCGACGAAGTCGATGCGGCCGACGTGGTGACCCTCGACCGCGTGATCTGCTGCTATCATGACATGCGCTCGCTAGTGAGTCTATCGGTCGGCAAAGCGGGCAGGCTGTATGGTCTCGTGTATCCGCGGGACGTCTGGTGGACCAGAGCGGGCCACCGGTTCCTGAACCTGTACTTGTGGCTCTTTCGGAACCCGTTCCGCGTCTTCATGCACGCCGAAGGGGCTGTCGATGCGATCGTAAGAGCCGCGGGCTTCGAGCGGCGATATCACCGCAGTACGGCCTCGTGGCAGGTCGTGGTCTACGCTCGGCCCCTTTAGGGAGGTGACAGCGGCAGCGATCGCGTATCGGCTACGGGCTTCCGGTCGGGCAGCGCCCCGTCGATTCGGCTCATGACTTTCTCCGCCGTCGCGCGCCATCCCGTAAGCTTCCCTCCGTAGATGCTCAGCACCCGGGGTCGGTCGTTCCGACCGTCGCCGTCGGTCTGCAGGATCGTCTCGCGCGAGCGGTGGAACGCGTGCCCGGGCCCGGCGGGAAGGACACGCAGGCCGGCGAACGCGTCCTGCACGTCGCCGATCTGCTGACCGCCGTAGCGCGGGAAGTAGCGGTGCAGGACCCGCAGCAGGTAGTTCATCTCGGCGCGCAGCGGTTGCACAGCGTCGGGATCTCCTCGGAAACGCGTTTCCGTGGTCCCTACCAGCGTGTTGCCCTTCCAGGGCATTACGAAAACGGCCCGTCCGTCCCGCGGGACCTCAACGTAGTAGATGCCGCGTTCCACTCTTCCTGGGACGACGATGTGGGCGCCTTGTACCAGGTCTACCTGGATCGCGGGCGGCGTCGGCTCGATCCTGCGCACGACCTCGTTCACCCACGGGCCCGCCGCGTTCACCAGCACTCGCGCCCGGCATCCGTGCTCGCGTCCGTCGCTTCGGTAGCTGACGGCTACGCCTTCGTCGTGGATTGCCGCGCCGGCAAGTTCGGCCGGCAGCGCGAGTTCCGCTCCTAGACCCTCGGCGGACCTCCAGACCGCGGCCGTGAGCGCCGCGTCGTCGGTTTGCGCATCCCAGTAGCGAAAGACCGTCTGCAGGCCATTGGTCACCAGTCCGTCCAGTTCGTCCCAGCGACCGCGGGATAACCTCTCGAAGCGGACGTCCTTGCGCAGGCGACCGAGGATCGCATACAGGCTGAGCCCCGATCTGACCAACCACGGGCGGCGACGCGTGTAAGAGAAGACAGGTATGTAGAAGGGAGTGAGCCTCACCAGGTCGGGTGCCAGGCGGAGCAGAAGTGATCGCTCGCGCAGGCCCTCCTGCACCAACGAGAACTCCCAGCTCTCCAGATAGCGCAGTCCGCCGTGTATCAGCTTGCTGGACCGGCTGGAGGTTCCACTAGCCAGTGCCTGCTTCTCGATCAGCAGCACCGAGTGGCCGGCAGCGGCAGCGGCCTGCGCAACACCGACACCGTTGATTCCGCCGCCCACGACGACCACGTCGTATCGCTTGCCGTTCATCGGCGCTCCGTCGAGACGAGCTCGTAGTCGGGCGACCACGTGAGGCCGTCACTCTTAGGGGCCAGACGGACCATCCGCCCGGCCCCCGGTCGAGCCCATCGGGAGGTGCACGGTCGCATCATTGCTGCCGGGGCTCCTCCGATTCCTTTTCCGGATACAGCGAAACCTGGACGTAATTGTCTGTCCGTAAGTACCGTTTCGCCGCTTCGCGGATCATCTCGATGTCGAGCGTTTCGATCAACTCCTCGTAGGTCAGGATGTTTAGCGGATCGGCATCGTATCGGTCTGCGGACACCAGCTGGCTTAGCCAGTACCCGTTTTCCCGCAGGTCGGTTTCGCGTTGTCTACGCTGTGCTTCCATCACCTTATCTATGTCCTCCTGACGTGGCCCGTGGCTCTGAAGACTGTCGATTTGGAGGAACACAGCATCGCTCAATTCCTTCAGCCGCTCGGGTGCCGACCCGAAGGTGACGGTGAATGAGTACTCCTGCCGCGGATCGCGGCTCGGGATACCGCTGACGCCGACCCCGTAAGTGCCGCCCAGGTCCTCGCGGAGGACGTCTCGCAAACGGATGCGGAGCACCGCCGCCAGCGAGCGCATCGCGTAGCGGTTCTCGCGCGTCCAGTCGAACGGGCCGGTAAAGGTGATCTGCGTCTGGCTCTTCGGTTCGATCCCGCGGTAGACCTCTTTGCGGATCACGCCCGTGGGCGGTCGAATCTCTTCGTCGCGCCAGGTCTCTACTCTTCCCGTTGAAGGCAACCCGCCGAGGTATGTCAGGATTAGTGGTTTCAGGCTGTCTGGATCGAAAGTGCCGACGAAGAAGAACGCGAAATCACTGGAGTCGGCGAACCTGTCGCGGTAAAAGGCGAACGACTTGTCCAGGTCCATCTCGGCGTATAGCTCGCTGCTGGCAGGCCGAGCCCTAAAGTGATTCTGCGAGAGAGTGACCTGGACGGTGTCACGGTAGGCGGCGATGGGGTCGGCGCTACGGTTGGTGAGAAAGGCATTGAGTCGTGTGGTCAGCGACTGAAATGCGTCTTCGTCGCGACGTGGCGCGGTGAAATAGAGATAGATCAGCTGGAACATCGTCTCCACGTCGCTGGGCGAAACGCTGCCGGAGAACCCTTCGGTCAGCGATGAGACGTACGGCGATACGCGGACGGCCTTGCCCGCCAGCGCCTTCTGCAGGTCGACGAGACTGAAGTCGCCCGCCCCGCCTTGGGTAACGGCAGAGGTCGCCGTAGCCGCTGCGATGTAGTCTTCATCGGATGAGAGGGAGGACCCACCGGGGCTCCAGGACCGGAAGAGGATCTCATCGTCCTTGAAGTCGGTGGGTTTCAGGAAGACGCGCACGCCGTTGGCCAGCTTCCAGCGCTGCACGCCCAGCTCCTCGATGACATCTTCTTCCACGATTGCCGCCGGCTCCGGCACTCGTGCGACCAGCGGTGCGTCGATGGCCGCGTCCTCGTAGGCGGTGATCTCTGTGGCAGCCACCGCGGCGAATACTGCTGTCAGGTCGTCTTCGCTAGGAACCGACACGGTCTCTTTTTCCGGCGCGCTGACCAGAATCACCCGGTTCTCGTCGATGATCCACTCGCGTGCGAGCCGGTTCACGTCATCCAGGGTGATTCCGGGCGCGAATTGCTTCGTCCACTCGAACTCGTTCGCGATGCCGGGGATAGGCTCGTCCCAGAGAAAGCTGCGGATGTACTCCGAGGCGTACACGGACGACTCGGTATTCTCCCGCTCGGCATAAGCTTGCTCCAGCGAGCGGAGCAACTCTCGTTTCTCACGCTCCAGTTCGGATTCGCGGAACCCAAAGCGCGCGACACGCTCGGCTTCGGTTAGCACCGCTTCAAGCGCTCGCTCGATACCGTTGTCCGGCGCACCGGCGCCGAGGATGTAGACCTCCTTTGCGCCGATGAATCGACCCTGCCCAGAGAAAGCGCCGAGGAAGGGCGGATCCGCCTCTTGCGTGAGCTCGAAGAGCCGCTGATTCAGCATTTGGTTGTACAGCGCCTCTACGACCGACTGGCGGTAGGCGCCGAAGGTGCTTTCGTCTCGGAGATCCTGCTTCCAGTACACGTTCAGGGAGTTGAAAGTCATCTCCGGGTCGGTCGCGATGGCGAACAGCGTCTCGTCGTGACCCGGTACGGGGTAAACCGTCCGTTCGCGTGGATTGTCCGGTGACTTCAGCCCGCTGAAGTGCTTCTTGATGAGTCCCTCGATCGCATCTGAATCGAAATCACCCACAGCGATGACAGCCATCAGGTCGGGACGGTACCAATCGCGATAGAACCGCTTCAAGACCTCGTAGTCGAAACTCTCCAAGATCTCCGGCTTCCCAATTGGCAGTCGCTCCGCGTAGCGGGAGTCCATGAAGAGGATTGGGAACTGCTTCTCTTGCAGTCGCGCCGCGGCGCCCTGGCCGAGCCGCCATTCCTCGATCACGACGCCACGCTCTTTGTCGATCTCCTCGTGGTCGAAGGAGATGCCGTGCGCCCAGTCCTCGAGGATCTGGAAAGCGGTCGTGACCAACTCCGCGCTGTCGGTCGGAACCTTCAACATGTAGACTGTCTGGTCGAAGCTCGTGTAGGCGTTCAGCTCCGGTCCGAAGCGCATACCGATCCCTTCCAGATAGTCGACCAGCTCTTGCTTTTCGAAATTCCGCGTCCCGTTGAACGCCATGTGCTCCACGAAGTGGGCCAGCCCCAACTGGTCTTCGTCTTCCAGCACCGAACCGGTCCTGACGACCAGTCGCAGCTCCGCCCGCTCGCGTGGCTCCGAGTTGACTCGGATGTAGTAGCGCACTCCGTTAGGCAACGTGCTGACCTTCACGGCCGGATCGACAGGGAGGACGCTGTTCGGGTCCTGGCCGACCTGTTGGGCGGCGCCGGGCACGACGGAGCCAAGCAGCGCCACGACGAGAAGCGCCGGCGCGATGAAGTGCTTATTCATGGTATACTCCTTATGTCGCCTGCTCATGCGGAGGGCGACCGGCGCTCGGGCAAGCCCGGCCGGAAGGAGCTCGATCGAGCCGGCTTCAGCTTCGCTCCATGAAGCGTGCTGGGCCCTACCGAACTTGAGAACCCCTCTGCCTTCGGTCATATTCAATCGACTTAGGATTACCAGAACTTAGCCTTATAGCAACCGGTGAGCCGGATAGATGAATTCCGCAGAGATTAGGCAACGCTTCATAGACTACTTCGTACGCTACGGGCACACGCACGTTTCCTCGTCGTCGCTCGTACCTGCCGAGGACCCTACGCTCCTGTTCACGAACGCCGGGATGAACCAGTTCAAGCGAACTTTCCTTGGGCAGGAGCCGCGACCGTACAAGCGGGCGACGTCCTCGCAGAAGTGTGTGCGGGCGGGTGGCAAACACAACGACCTGGAGCAAGTCGGCGAGACGGCTCGGCACCACACTTTCTTCGAGATGCTGGGCAACTTCTCGTTCGGCGACTACTTCAAGCGAGACGCGATCCACTTTGGGTTCGAGTTCTGCACCGACGAGCTGGGGATGGACCCGGCCCGGATCTGGGCGACGATCCACCATACGGACGACGAGGCGTTCGAGCTGTGGCAAGAGGTCGCCGGTCTGCCGCCGGCGCGTGTCCTGAGGTTCGGCGACAAGGACAACTTCTGGCAAATGGCCGAGACCGGCCCGTGCGGTCCGTGCTCGGAGATCCACTACGACCAGCGGCCGAAGTCGGCGAAGCAAGATCTCTCGGTCGCCGAGTTCGAGGCGCTGACCGAGGCTGGCGAGATCCTCGAGATCTGGAACCTGGTATTCATGCAGTTCGACCGCGACGAACAGGGCAACATGAATCCGCTGCCGAAGCCCTCCATCGATACGGGTGCCGGGCTCGAGCGGATCGCCGCGGCGATGCAGGGCGTGGATTCCAACTTCCACACGGACCTCTTCATGCCGCTGATTCACCGGGCCGAGGAGCTGGTCAAGCGCAAGTACGATCCGGATAACGCCGCCGGGACATCGTTCCGAGTGCTTGCCGATCACGCCCGCGCCGTCGCTTTCCTGGTCGCGGACGGTGTTTTTCCCACAAACGAAGGACGCGGGTACGTGCTGCGCCGAATCCTCCGGCGCGCGAGCCGGCACGCCTGGCTGCTGGGTCGGCGCGAACCGACGCTGTACGAGATCTGCGACGAGGTCGTTTCCGTGATGGGCGACGTCTTCCACGAGCTTGTGGACCGACGCGACCACATCGTCAGGACCGCCCGGGGCGAAGAAGAGCGGTTCATGGCGACGATCGACGAGGGGATGCAGAGGTTCGACGAAGTGGCTCCGGTGGGCGGCAGCGGTGCGGTATCCGGCGAAGAGGCGTTCAAGCTGTACGACACGTTCGGTTTTCCGCTCGACCTCACCGAACTGATGGCCCGCGAGCGCGGCTACGAGGTGGATGTACCCGGGTTCGATGCAGCGCTCGAGGAGCAGCGGCGCCGTTCGCGGGAGCAGCGCGAGGCGCAGCGTAAGCGAGGCGATCTGGAGGGCAGGTCGATCGACATCCCGACCGAGGGCTGGACTCGTCACCTGGACGACGAGCAGGAATTCGTCGGCTACGAGCAGCTGAGCGTGAACACCGATGTGCTGGCGTCCGTTCAGGAGAACGGGCGGGTTGCCCTCGAGCTGCGTTGGAACCCGTTCTATTCCGAGGCCGGCGGCCAGGTCGGCGATCGTGGGTTCATCGAGGGCGATGGCTGGCGTATGGAAGTGGAAGATGTCGTCCGCTTCGAGGAACGCGTCGTCGTGGCGGGTCCTATCGAGGGAGAGTTCAAGCCGGGCGGGGTCCGGGCAGTCGTAGACAAGGAAAGGCGTGATACCCAGCGCAACCATACGGCCACGCACCTGCTCCACGCTGCGCTGCGGACCGTTTTGGGCGCTCACGTGACGCAGGCGGGTTCGCTGGTGGCGCCTGACCGCCTACGCTTCGACTTCACTCACAGCGGGCCGTTGAGCGAGACGGAGCTCGAAGAAGTCGAGCGCCTTGTCAACGAGCAGATCTGGGCGGACAAGGATGTCTCGAAGCAGTTTCTACCCTACCGTGAGGCGATTGGCCAGGGTGCCATGGCCCTTTTCGGCGAGAAGTACGGCGACACCGTACGAGTCGTGCAGGTGCCGGGCTTCAGCCTCGAGCTTTGCGGCGGCTGCCACGTCGATACGACCGGCGAGATTGGCCTGTTCAAGCTGGTGTCGGAGACGGGCTCGGCCGCGGGCGTGCGCCGGATCGAAGCTGTCACGGGCTCGCACGCCTACGCGCGCGTGAAGGAGCTGGACAGGCTGATGGGCCACCTGAGCCAGATGCTGAAGGTGCCGACCGAGAACGTGGCGCAGCGAATCGAGGCGTTGGTGGCCGAGGCGCGGGAGCTACGCGATAGGTTGCAGACGGCGTCGCTGACTGCGGCGCAAGATCAAATCTCGCGGCTGATCGATGTGGCGGAGGTCATAGACGGCGCGAAGGTCGCCACGGGCGTGATCGAAGCGCCGGACTCGGAGACTCTGCGCAGCTTCGGGGACGAATTGCGCCAGCGCTTGGGCAGCGGTGTGGGCGTGGTTGCGGCGCGAATGGGCGAACGGCATGCTCTTCTGGCGGTGATGACCGACGACCTCATCGGCAGAGGCATGCGGGCCGATGCCGTGGTGCGGGAAGTCGCCAAGCTGGCGGGAGGAAAGGGCGGCGGCCGGCCACACATGGCTCAAGCCAGCACAGCCGAGCCGGAACGTGCCGAGAAGGCGCTCGAGAAGGTTCCGGAGATCGTTCGTACGATGCTCGAGCAGGCCGGGGTGTGATGGCCGACGACTGGCTGCAGGCCCGGCTGGCGGATGCACCCTCACCGCTTCGGGAACGGCTGGAAGCTCGGGTCGCCGGCCTCGATACCGGGGCGGGCCTACCGGAAGCGTTGGTGGGAGCCGCGTGCGGGCTACTGGACGGCGTGCGCGACGACTTGGAGCGGCGAGCGGCGGCTTTCGACCTACTGGTCGCGGATGGGCTGCTAACGCTCGCGTGCGAGGCCGCAGCGTACTCGGATCCGGAGACGTTGGCAAAGCGGTGCCGAGCAATGGGTCCGAGCGGCGAGTTGGGCCGCCTCGCAGAACTCTGGTTGAGGAGGGAGTAACGGACATCGACGCGGCCGCACGGGACGATTGGCCGGGAAGGCCGCTGGGGCTGGTGGATCTCCACACGCATGTGATCCCCGGCGTGGATGACGGCGCGCCGGATCTGGAAAGCGCTCTCGAGACTCTCCAAGATCTCTACGACGACGGCGTCAGCACGGTCGTTGCAACGCCGCATCTCAATGCATCCGATTTGAATGGCCCCCGCCGGGCTCGGGCCGACGAAGCGTGGCCTGCGTTGGAGGATGCCGCGCGTGAGCGGCTGCCCGAGCTGAGGCTCTGCCGTGGGTACGAGATCCAGCTCGATGTTCCCATGCTCGATCTCAGCGACCCGCAGCTGCGCTTGCACGGTAGCCGGTTCGCGTTGGTCGAGTTCTTCGCGTTCGCGATTCCCACCCGCTCCGCCGAGGTGCTGGCACGCATAGTGGACACCGGCTATGTACCCATCGTTGTGCACCCGGAACGATACTGGGGGTACGACAGCGAGTTGAGCGTGGTGGCCGAGTGGCTGGAGGCTGGCGCGCTGATACAGGTGAACAGCGGAAGCTTCCTGGGCGAGTACGGAGAGTCCATCCGGGCGATCGCCTTCCGGCTGCTCGAGAACGGGCACGTGGATCTCGTCGCGTCCGACAATCACGCCCGCCCTCATCGCTGTCCGTCGCTGCGCAGTCTGTGGGACTACTTGATAGCTCAGGATCTGGAGAGCGAAGCGCGGCTGCTGCTCGGCGAGAATCCGCAGCGTATCTTGAAGGACGAGATGCCGACCTCGGTGGGTGCGGTCAGGCCGCGGCGGAGTTTTTTGGCGCGCCTCAGGCAGGCGCTACGCGGGCCCGGCTAGGCACCGCTCCGGGTTGGGAGAGTGAGCCGGCGCTGAGAAGCGGCGCTCGCCCGTAACTGTCGTGGGTGGGTGAAGCGAGGAGAATGAATGTCAGAACCGCTTATCGATCTTCGGGGGAAGAAAGCGATCGTGACGGGTGGCTCCCGTGGGATCGGTCGTGCGACGGCGGTTCTGCTCGCTCGCGCCGGTGCCGAAGTAGGGGTCTCCTATCGCGCGCGCGACGATGAAGCAGCGGCAACGCTCGAGGAAATGCGCCGCTTCAACGGCCAGGCCTGGGCCGTAGCTTCGGACCTCGGTATACCTGACGGAGCGGCCAGACTGTTCGAGCGGTGCGACAACGAGTTCGGCTGGCTCGACATCTTCGTGGCGAATGCCGGCATTTGGCCCCCGGAATATGTCCCGCTGGTCGATATGTCCGATGAGCAGTGGGAAGAAACGATGCGGGCGAATCTGGATTCGGTCTTCTACACCGTCCGCGAGGCGGCACGCAGGATGGCTGACGGAGGCAAGATCATCATCGTCAGCTCGACGGCGGGACAGCGTGGCGAAGCCGGCCACAGCCACTACGCCGCGACGAAGGGGGCCGTGATCTCTTTCGTTAAGTCACTGGCCGTCGAGTTGGCCCCGCGCGATGTACAAGTGAACGCCGTTGCGCCAGGCTGGGTCGACACCGACATGACGGCGCCCGCTCTGCAGGGTGGCGAGCGCGAGAAGGTCGTGTCGCAGATCCCGCTCGGCCGAATCGGAAGCGCCGATGACATCGCTGGCCCCATACTTTTCCTTTGTTCGAGGCTGTCGCGCCATATCACGGGTGAGATCCTCAACGTGAACGGCGGCAGCGTCCTCTGCGGTTGAGGTGAATAGTCGCGATAGGTTCGAGATCCCGCAGGCCGTTCGCGACATTACCGAACGGCTGGAACGGGAAGGGTACGACACGTGGGCGGTAGGTGGTGCGGTGCGCGACGCTCTGCTCGGCCTGTCACGTGGGGACTGGGACATCGCCACGGCCGCACGGCCCGAAGCCGTCCGCAGGCTGTTCCGGCCGTCCTATCCGATCGGGATCAAGTTCGGCACTATCGGCGTCAGAGGCAGCGACGGCCTGATCTATGAAGTGACAACGTTCCGTCGCGACATCGAGACCGACGGACGACACGCGGTCGTTGAGTACGCCGACGAGATCGAGGACGACCTAGCGCGCCGCGACTTCACCGTCAACGCCATCGCCTACCACCCGCTGCGGCACGAGTTCCGCGACCCTCACGGCGGCCGGGCTGATCTGGGGCGGAAGAACCTCCGTTGTGTCGGCGATCCGGCGCAGCGTTTCGCCGAGGATTACCTGCGTGTTCTGCGTGGGCTCCGGTTCGCGGGTCACTACCAGCTTGAGATCGACAAGGCCACGTGGGAGGCGTTGACCGAGGCCGTGCCGCGCCTACCGAGGCTCTCCGGCGAACGCATTCGGGAGGAACTCGTCAAGACGCTTGACGGCGGAACGGCATCCACCGTGCTCGTCTTGTATCGAAAGTCGGGCGCCTTGGAAACCATCACGCCGGAGCTGGCAGATCTGACCGACGAAGAGTGGAAGAACTCGCTACGGGCGATCGATAGCGTACCCATGAGCAGGGCACAGCTCCGCTTCCTGCTGCTGTTCGCGCCGGCCGGCTCGCAGATCGAGAACCTGATGACCCGCCTGCGCTTCTCGAACGCCGAGATACGCGAGGTGACGATGCTAGCCCGGGCGATGGAATGGCCGCTGCCAGGTGCCGGAGACATCGTGACGGCTCGGCGCTGGCTGAGCGAGGTGACGCCTGAACGCGCGAATGATACGCTGCGGCTGCACTTCGCGATGATACGTGCGCGATCCGGCGATGCGGGGACGCGACGGGCTTTGGCCGAGACCGCGCGCGTAGTGCTGAGTGTGAAGCGAAGCGGAGACCCCGTAAGTTTGAAGGATCTGGCGATCGACGGGAACGAAATCAAGGCGGTGCTGGGGGTGCGTCCCGGCCCCGAGATCGGGCGGTTGTTGCGACTGTCCCTGGATGCGGTCATCGAGGACCCGAAGCTGAACCACCGTGAGGTTTTGCTAAGGCTTGTGCGTGAATGGAGTTAGCTTGCCGTGAAGAGTGACGTTTGCAAGATGGGCCTGATATGAGCGAGGAGCTGGACCTCTTTCCGGGCCGCGCCGCCCCGGCCCCACGAAGGGGCGGAATAGCGGACGAGAATTCGCCCGCCGCGCCTCTCGCCACGCGGATGCGTCCCCGCAAACTTGATCAGTTCCTTGGCCAGGAGCATCTGGTAGGGTCCGGTCGCATACTGCGGGAGATGATCGAGCGGGACGAGCTTCAGTCGCTGGTGTTCTGGGGACCGCCAGGGAGCGGCAAGACGACGCTGGCACGGATCATCGCCGATCGGACGAACGCCGCCTTCGTGCCCTTCAGTGCCGTGACCGAAGGCGTCCCGCGCGTCAGGGAGATCATCAAGGAGGCGGGAGATCGGCTCGACCTGACGGGACGTCGGACCATTCTCTTCTGCGACGAGATACACCGCTTCAACCGAGCGCAGCAGGATGCCTTCCTACCGCACGTGGAGGCGGGAACCGTGATCCTGATCGGCGCGACGACGGAGAACCCGAGCTTCGAGGTCAACTCCGCGCTGCTGAGTCGCTCGCGGGTCCTCGTCCTAGACCCGCTCACCGAGGACGAGATCCACACGATATGCGAAAGGGCGTTGGCCGATGAGGAGCGTGGCCTGGGAAGCTCCGGGGTCACCGCCGACGACGATGCACTGGAACTGTTGGCCTATGCTGCGGACGGCGATGCGCGAGGCGCGCTTTCGGCGTTGGAGATCGCTGCTTCGATCGTCGGAGACGGTGGGCATGTTACTCGCAAGATCGCTGCCGAGGCGCTCCCGAGACGATATGCCCGTTACGACAAGTCGGGCGAAGAGCACTACAATCTCATCTCCGCCCTGCACAAGGCCGTGAGGGGGTCGGATCCGGATGCGGCGCTGTACTGGCTGGCGCGGATGCTCGACGGCGGGGAGGACCCCCTCTACATCGCGCGGCGATTGGTGCGCATGGCGACTGAGGACATCGGTCTCGCCGATCCGCGCGCCCTGTCGGTGGCGGTCGCGGCGAAGGATGCGTATCACTTCCTGGGGTCGCCGGAAGGCGAGCTGGCTCTGGCTGAGGCTACGGTCTATTTGGCAACGGCTCCGAAATCCAACCGCGTCTACATCGCCTTCGGGCGAGCGTTTCGACTGGCGCGGGAAACACCCGCCGAGCCTACCCCACTTCACATTCGTAACGCGCCGACGCGACTGATGAAGGACCTCGGCTACGGAGCCGGCTATCGGTACGATCACGAAGAACAAGATGCGCACGCGCCGCAGGAGTACATGCCCGACTCTCTGGCCGGCAACCGGTTCTACGAGCCAACGGAGCGGGGCTTCGAGGTGGAAATCGGGAAGCGCCTCGAGCGCTGGATGTCGAAGCGGCGTGCAGCGGGAGGACCGCAGGCTAAGCGGACGAATCGTCGCGACTGAGCCGGTGTAGAAACGTCGCGAACGCGCTAGCGGACAGTCTAAGAGGGAGACAACCGAGGATCGCTGCCAACAACCTGATTGAAGTCGAGGTTCCGCAAGAACGTGCGGTTCTGATCAGTGCCCCGGACTCGTACACGAGCCGCGAGGAGGCGCGTGACCATCTGAGGGAATTGGAGTCGCTGACCGACACGGCCGGCGCCGACGTCGTCGCTGCTCTCGAGCAGCAGATCCGGTCGCCGCACCCGGCGTACTACATCGGGACGGGTAAGGTCGAGGAGGTTCATTCCACGGTCCTCGAGCGAGAGGCGAGCTTGGTCATCTTCGACGAAGATCTGAGCCCGGTCCAGGGCCAGAAACTGGAACAGACGCTGGGCGTGCGCGTCATGGACCGGACGGAGTTGATCATAGACATCTTCGCGCTACGCGCGCGCACCGCGGAAGCGAAGATGCAGGTGGAGCTGGCCCAGCTTCAATATTTGATGCCGCGGCTGACGCGTATGTGGAACCACCTGTCGCGCATACGTGGTGGCATCGGTCTGCGCGGCCCAGGCGAAACGCAGCTAGAGACCGACCGCCGGACCATCCGGCGGAAGATCCGTGACCTGAAGCGACGTCTCGAGAAGCTGGCCAGGCAACGCGAGATCGAACGTAGGGGTCGAGTAGGAGAGTTCCGGGTCGGGTTGGTCGGCTACACGAACGCGGGCAAATCGTCGGTCGTGGCCGGACTGTCGGGCTCGGAGCTGTTCATCGAGGATCGCCTTTTCGCAACGCTCGATCCGGCGACGCGCGCGGTGGACCTGGGAGAGGGCTACCAGGCGCTGATCACGGATACGGTCGGCTTCATCCGCAAGCTGCCGCATGACCTGGTCGCCTCCTTTCGAGCGACGCTCGAGGAGGCGAACGAGGCGAACGTGCTGTGTCACGTTGTGGACGTGGCGCATCCGCTCTGGGAAGAGCAGTACGAGGTCGTCGAGGGTGTCATACGCGAATTGCAGTTCAAGCCCAGGCGCCGGCTTGTCGTGTTTAACAAGACCGATAGGCTGACTCATGACGAGGAAACCGCGCTGCGAGAGAGAGCGTCGGCGCTTCTGGACTCGCACGTCTTCACCTCGACTGTGGAGCGCGACGGTCTTGAGCCGCTTCGGATGACGTTGAGGGAGATGGTGCGGGAAGAGTGGCCCTCCGTCGTTCTGAATATCCCGGCAACCGATGGGGGCGTTCTGGCTGAGGTCTATCGCGAGGGCGAAGTCATTGCCAGAAATGATCTCGGTAGTTGCATCCAGGTGACTGCGAGACTGCCGGCCAGCGTGCTCGGGCGCCTGAGAACCCGGAAGGGTGTGACCGTCCTTGGGTCACCGTCGGCGGGCTAATCGTGTCTAGGATCTATTGGATCGTTGGACCCGGGCGGATGGGGCTGGCACTCGGCTCGGTCCTGGCCGATGCCGACGCCTTCGACGAGCTTCTCTTCATCGGCAGGCGGAGCCGTGCTCCCCAGCATCCGGTGCTCGCGCTGCCCGGGGTCGGATACTCCGTGGCCAGCCCGGGGCCGGTGCCTAGGGGAACCCGCGTATTGCTCGCGGTGCCCGATGGAGCGATCACGCCGGTCGCGTCGGAGATCGCACGCCATGGTGATCCGGGTCCTGGCAGCGTCGCATTGCACCTGAGCGGCGCGCTGCCGACCGGCGCGCTGGCAGTCCTGGCCGAGTGTGGCTACGCCGTCGGTTCGCTCCACCCGCTGCAGACCGTGGCCGATCCGTTGAGGGGCGCGGAGCGGTTGAAGAACGCCTTCTTCACCTTTGAGGGAGAGGGAGAAGCGCGGGATGCGGCGGCGGATATCGTAAACGCCGCCGGCGGCCGGATGCTGGAGGTTCACGCGGCGGACAAAGCGCGCTATCATGCAGCATGTGTGTTCGCTTCCAACTATGTTGTTGCTTGCGGCGCCGTAGCGACGCGATTGTTAGCGAGCGCGGCGGGCATCGGTGAAGGGGAGGCAGCCAGAGCGTTGCGCCCGCTCTGGGGTGGGGCCATCGCCAATCTGGATCAGCTAGGGCCCTCTGGAGCGCTGACGGGACCTGTCCGGCGTGGCGATCTCGAAACGGTAAAAGCGCATCTAGCTGCTCTGGACGGCGATACGCGCCAGGTATATGCGGAACTGGCTTGGCAGGCGGTTCAGTTGGCGAAGCAGGCCGGGTTGGACGCGAAAGATGCAGAGGCGATCGAGACCGAGATAAAGAACTCGAGGATCGGAGGAGCAGGGCAGCGATGAGGTTGTACATCAATCTCGATCATGTCGCGACGGTCCGGGAGGCTCGCAAGACAGACGAGCCGGATCCCGTCAGAGCGGCGGTACTCGCCGAGCTGGGAGGGGCAGAGGCCATCACCGTTCACTTGCGCGAGGATCGTCGACACATCAATGAGCGAGACGTGCTTCTGCTGATGCAGACCGTTCGGACAGGGGTCAACCTGGAGCTCGCGGTTTCCGAGGAAATCGTGAGCTTCGCGCTCGAGCATCGTCCGATGCAAGCCACGCTCGTGCCAGAGCGGCGTGAAGAGATAACGACGGAAGGTGGACTCGATCTTGGGACGCCCGAGCGCTGCGAGCGCGTGGCGAGCGCCGTTGCGCGCCTAAGGGACGCGGGTATCCGGACATCGCTGTTCATCGACCCGGTAGATGCGACGGTCAAGCTGTCGAAGCAGTTAGGCGCGGATGCCGTGGAGCTTCACACGGGTGAGTACGCGAATGCTACGGTGGCGGGCCGCCAGAGCGAGTTGCAGCGGCTGCGGCACGCGGCGAGTGTAGGACGAAACGCGGGGCTGGCGGTACACGCCGGACACGGGCTGACCTACGAGAACGTCACGCCTGTAGCCGCAATTAGCGAGATCGAGGAGCTCAACATAGGGCACTCTGTGGTTAGTCGGGCGGTGCTGGTGGGCATGGAGCGCGCCGTCAGAGAGATGTTACAGCTCGTGCGCGACGCGAGCAGCGTTTAGGGAGTCAGATTATGCCGCGGACCTTGCTGGATTTCTTCGCCGAGGAGGCGGACGACTATCTGAACAAGCTGAGGCGCGCTCTCGGCAGTGCCGGTACGCCGGACGCCGCGGAATTACGACGCCTTGCCCGCGCCCTGCGCGGGAGCGCGCGGATGGCGGACCAGGAGGCGATCGCCCGCGCCGCCAGCGCCGTCCAGGCGGTGGCCGATGACCTCGCGGCGGGCCGGCGCCATTGGGGTCCATACCTTCGTCAGACGCTGGAGACCGCGGTCAGCGAGATTAGGCAGATGGTGAAGACGGTCGATTCGCCGCCACCGGACCAGGCCCATCGGGCCGAGGCCCTGGCACGGCGGCTGGGCGAATCGACGAACCCGCCGCCGCCGTCGCCCAAGGATCGCGAACGGTTCAGGTTGTTTCTGGGCACGGAACTCAGAGGACTCGCCTCCGAGATCGGCGATGCGCTTTCGGTGCTGGAGCGCGACCCGCGCAACCGCGATCCGCTGAAGAGGTTGCTGCGCCGCATCCGCCCTCTGCGGGGTATTGAAGGCGTCGATCAGACGCCCGCCGTCGGCTCCGCCGTCTCGGCCGTCGAGGAAGTGATCCTCAGAATCGCCGACACGAGTGCGACGGTTGGCCCCGGGCATCTGGTTCTCTTCCGGCGCGCACAACAAGCGTTGGAGGATGTGGCCACCGAGTTGATCAGAGGCGAGGAGCCCGAGGTGGGCGAAGTGGGACCAACGGAGATCGAGGATCTGAAGGAGCAGGTGTTGGACATAGCTGCGCAACGCGAGATCATGTGGGTCAGCGAGTTGTTCGAGGATTCGCCCGGCCCGCATCTGGAAGCGTGTCCGATGGCGGAACTGGGAGCCGGGTCGTGGGAGGCGTTCTTCGCCCTTGAGCTCACGGGCAGCCTCGATACCGGCGATCGGCTGCGCACGGAGATGACGGGCGGCGGGGAAGGAGTAAGGAGGGCGGGCGAGGAACTGGCTTTCACGTTCAGGCAGCTGCGCGAGCGAGCGGTGACGTTCGGCCACCCCGATCTTGGAAGGGTTGCAAGGCGCGCGGGCGCGGCCGTGCGCGCGGCGCTGGAAGGTCCGCGCTGGCGGCTGCAGACGATGGGGGTCGAGATCGGCGATACACTGACAGCGCTTCGTGCCTACCTCCAGGCGGAGAGCGATGGAGAACGACGTAAAGCTCTCGAACGCGCTGAGGTAACGTTACAGGCTGTAGCCCAGCCGGCCGAAGAACGCATCGTGGACATCGAGTCGCTGCTGTACAGTCCTCAGGATGCGCTCGCGCGGGCGAAGGAACTGTCGCATGCAGTGAATGGGATGCTGAAGGTCGGAGACGCGGATTCGGCCGAAGTTCGTGCCACTCTGCAGGAAGCCTTGGACCTGGTCGAGCAGGCGCTAGAGAAGACGGGCTTGCCAGAATGACTCGCGCCTGGCAGACGGTCATCGGGCTCGCCGTCAGCCTCGGCCTACTGTATTGGGCCCTACACGACGTCTCACTCGCAAAACTCTGGGAACACCTCCGGGCGGCTAACATCTGGCTGCTCCTCTTGGCCATCACCATTCAGACTACCGCGATGCTGATCCGTGCGGTGCGCTGGAGAGTGTTCCTCAAACCCGCGTTGGCGAGACCGTCGTACTACGCCCGCTTCGCGAGCTGCTGCATCGGGTTCATGGCTAACAATTTGCTACCTGCGCGCGTCGGCGAGTTCGCGCGCGCCTACGCGCTCAGCAAAAGCCAGCCCATAACGGTCAGCGCCTCGTTCGGGTCGCTGGTCGTAGAGCGGCTGTTCGATGGTCTGACATTGGCTGCGTTTCTCGCAGCGCCCGTCTTCTTGCCCGGTTTCCGACTCGCTCCCGGCCTCGGTGACGAGGTTGTGGGCGAGGTACTGTTCGTGTTCTTGATCTTCGGTGGCGGTGCGGCGGCGTTGATGGTACTGATCTGGCGGCCCGATCTCGCCATTCGCGTGTTCCGCGCTACTTTCGGCCGGTTGCTGCCCAGACGGGCCGCAGACAAGATAGCCCAGATCATGAAGTCCTTCATCGAAGGGCTTGGAGCCATGCGGCGCTTCGACCTGGTGGCCGCGGGTTTCGCCTGGTCTATCGTTCACTGGCTTTGGGGGGCGCTCGCCCTCTACGTAGGCATGCTCGCTTTCGGTATCACTCGGCCCGGTTACCTCGGCGCCGTTTTCCTCCAAGCCGTGAACGCGTTCGCCGTCTCTATCCCTTCCTCGCCCGGCTTCTTCGGGCCCTTCGAAGCGAGCGTACGGCTGGCGCTCTCGCCGTTTGGAGTCCCGGCCAGTCAGGCTGTGAGCTTCGCGGCCGCCTTCCACATCGGAGCATTCGCTCCTGTAACGATCTTGGGTTTGTACTATCTCAGCCGGTTGGGTCTCTCGTGGCGTGAGGTCGGACACAGTGAGGAGATCGTCGAAGAAAGCGCTTGAGCCCCCGCTCAGTACTCGGGAAGTGGAGAAGCGACGATGAGGACCGGTTCTTGGCTCGAGGCGGAGGCCCGCGCCAAGGTCAACCTGCGGCTGCGGATATTCCCCTGCGCGGCCGATGGCTTTCACCCCCTGGAGACGATCTTCTGTCGAATCGATCTGGCCGATCGCGTGCGGCTACGTCCGAAGGCCGAGCCCGGCGTCTCGCTGGTCGTGACCGGTTCAGAGGCCGTGCCTGACGGGCGGGAGAACCTGGCCTTCCGGGCGGCCGCGCTGTTCCTGGCGCAGAGCGGCGCCGACCATGGCGTGAAGATCGAGTTGGAGAAGAGAATACCGGTAGGGTCCGGGCTGGGGGGCGGTTCGAGTGATGCCGCCGCCGTGTTGAGCCTGCTGCGGGCGAGCACCGAGTCGCCACACGACAGCACCGAACTACTGGCGATGGCTGCGGAGCTCGGCTCCGATGTCCCGTTCTTCGTGACGGACGAGCCGCTGGCGATCGGATGGGGCCGTGGCCACCGTCTATTTCCGGTCCAGCCCGTGGAAACACTTCCCATGCTGGTTCTTGTCCCCGAGACGCGCATTCCGACGGCTGAGGCCTACGCGCGTTGGGACCAGTGGTATGAGGATGCAGGAGTGGCCGCATCCGCACACCCGTTCGAGCTCTCCGTGGCCGCGCTGGCTAGTTGGAGCGGGATTCGCTCGCTCGCGGACAACGACTTCGAGCCCGTCATCTATGGCTGGTATCCACCGCTCGGGGATTTGAAGCAGCGTTTGGACCGGACGGAGCCGCTCGTAGCACTTCTGTCGGGTAGCGGCTCTGCTCTGTTCGCCGTCTACGAGGACGAGGAGCAACGGGACAACGTCGCTGAGGAGTTGCGGCGAGAGCTGGTGGGCGTGAGGGTCGTCAGCGCTCGCGGGCCTGTGTAAGTCTCCGTTCCGGATCGTCTGGCCCCCGTTCGGACCGCACCAACTGTCCAGGCACCGCCGGCAACGTGACCGCGTCATCTTCCACGCGCTCCACGTCACCGCGACCCCAATAGGCGTAGGTTCGAGGTCCGCAAGAGACCACCGCGATCAGCGCATCCGTTCGGCGGCGGAAATCGTCGATATCGGTGCGCGAGAGGTAGCAATTCCGCTCCAGCTCCTGTGTGTTCGAGCTTCCCAGCGCCGATCCGGCGGCGGGGTGATTGTGCCACGTGCCGAGCACGGCCAAGCCCGGCTGGCAGCTTGCCGCTTGCACCCGTCCTGTCTCGGACGTGTAGATGTGGGGCATGCGGAAGTTCGTTACGTGAAGGTCAGCCCCTCGCTGCTCACCCTCGAGACAGAGAACGAGTTCCGTATCGAATTTCTCGAATAGCAGGGCGAGATTGTCGGAGACGGCGGGAGCCATCACCAGCGTACCGAAGCGGGATTCGCCAGCTACCCCGTACTCGTCGAATCCGGCGTGTCGGCCCGCGATCAGGCACAGAGCGGATATCAGCAGCAAAAGGGACAGTCGCACACCAGCCTCCCTAATAATCACCTTTTCGTTTGAGGAACACACCTCGGTCCTTTGCCGTTCCGGCTGTCTAACGGCGCTCCTGACTGGACTGACGGGCGTCCGATTCTGAATCGGCGGGATCGGGGCGGGCAAGTAATTCTACCCGTGAGGCGCACGTATTGTTCGCGAGCCGGTCAGCCGCTTTCCATCGCGCGATCCTTGGATCCTGGATCTACAACGCGGCAGGGCTTGATCCGGGACGGCTGCAAGAAGAAATTGCGACGTTAGTCCGACGCCGTGCGCGGACTACTGGCCCGTCGTCTAATGGCAGGACGCTGGACTTTGGATCCAGAAACGATGGTTCGACCCCATCCGGGCCAATCCCCAAACAAACCCGGTTTCTTTCGGGCGGGCTTCAGGCGGCGCCCGCACGGGTGTCAGAGTGTCCTGCCAGCCTAGTTGATACGATGATGCCAGCTGCTGCTATCCTGCTGCCAGCGCAGGAATGTGTGGGCCTTCGTGAGCTCCTCGGTCGCCGTACGAATGGCGGCGGTGTCGATAGGGAGTCGGGAGCTGTCAAAGGTCTTCGCCAGCTTGTCCAGCATCGCGATGGTCTGAAGCAGGAACTCGGTGTCTAGAGCATGCCGCATGATTGGCTTTCCTTCAGGGCGGGAGATGAAGGCAGGTCGCGTCGGTGGTCGAGCGGGGGAGTACTTCCTCGACGAGCACGGGCTCCACATCTACGACGATCGTAGCTCGTGTGGGGTCACAAGGCCCCGGGCGGGGCAATCGCGCGAATGCTGGTGCCCTAGGAAGGCAGCGCGAGCAGAACCACGAACGAGAGATAGGCCGCCAGGAAGACGGCGCCCTCCCAACGCGTCAGCCGAAGCGTGGTCCAGACGAAGGGTAGCAGCAAGACGCTCAGGGCGAGCATCACCGGGGCCTCGACCCTGATCACCGACTCCGCCACTGGGAGCGGTCGCGACATGGAGGCGACCCCCAACACGGCGAACATGTTGAAGATGTTAGAGCCGACGACGTTTCCGACGAGAATGTCACCCTCGTCCTGGATCGAGGCAGCGATTGCGGTGGCGAGCTCCGGCAGCGAAGTCCCTATGGCCACGACTGTTAGACCGATGGCTAACTCCGAGACGCCGAGAAATCGGGCCGTCGAGGCCGCGCCGCTCACGACCAGGTGAGCCCCGCCGAGCAGGGCGCCGAGCCCGACGGTCGTCAGCAGGAGATGGCCGAATAGCGTTCCGCCGGCGGGAACGAACTTCTGGTATTCCACCTCGATGGCGGGCGACTCGCGCCTCGCCCCCTCCAGCAGGTACAGCGTGTAGGCTATGAACCCTACGGCGAGCGACGCACCGTCCCAGGTGTTCAGCTCTCCATCGAGCGCGAAGATGTAGAAGGCGAGGGCAGCGAAGATCATGATCGGGACTTCGCGGACCAGCAGGCGCATCTGGACGCGAATAGGCCTGATTATGGCGGCGATCCCGAGGATCAGGGCGATGTTCGCTACGTTCGAGCCGACGACGTTCCCGATCGCGATGTCGCCGCTCTGCCGAACGGATGCCACGACTCCCACAAGGAGTTCCGGCATGGACGTGCCCATCGCCACCACGGTGAGCCCAATGATCAGCGCGTTGACGCCCAGGCGCCGGGCCAGCCGCGAAGCTCCCCGGATCATGAGGTCGGCGCCTAGGTAGAGGGCTCCCAGGCCGAGGACGAACGTGATCAGTGGTTGTCCCATTTCCATTGACCGAACAAATGTGGAGCGTGTGCGCGTATTGGACAAGGCGGAGAAGAAGAGGTCCTTAAAAACTCCGCTTCCCTGCGGCCAAGGGCGGCTCGGCCGCGAAAACGGTGGGACGCCCGGTTGACGCCTATTTGGGAGCGGGATAATTTGCGGGGCTTCCACCATCTGGAATTCTTCAATTTGCGATGGACACGTCTGTGATAGACCCCATGAGCCGGGAGATGATGCTTCTCTCGGGCACGGCGAACGAGCCACTAGCTGAGGCGATTGCGCGTAAGCTAGGCGTCGGCCTGTGCGAGTTAACGATTAAGAGATTCTCTGACGGTGAGATCTTTGTCCGCATCGACGAGAACGTTCGCGGCCGCGATGTCTTCATAGTCCAGCCGACGGGGCCGCCGGCAGAGAACATCATGGAGCTTCTGCTCATACTGGATGCCGTCAGCCGAGCGTCGGCGGCCAGGGTCACAGCGGTCGTGCCGTATTTCGGCTACGGGCGCCAAGATCGGAAGGACCAGCCCCGAGTCGCGATCGGGGCCAAGTTGATGGCCAACCTGATTGCGAAGGCCGGCGCCAATCGCGTCGTCTCGGTGGATTTCCACCAGCACCAGCTGCAGGCCTTCTTCGACATACCCGTGGATCACCTTTACGCGCTGCCCGTATTCGTCGAGCACTACAGCAAGCGCGATCTGTCGCCGCTCGTGGTGGTCGCGAGTGACGTTGGCGCGGCCAAGATGGCACGGGGTTATGCGAGGAGGCTTGGCGGCGAGATCGCAATGATCGACAAACGCCGGCCCTCTCACAACGTGGCGGAAGCGGTCACGGTCGTCGGAGACGTGCAGGGAAAGAACTGCCTCGTCCCTGATGACATGATCGACACGGGCGGAACGATGGTCGAAGCCGTCCGCGCCCTCAAGGACCACGGCGCGAAAGATGTCTATATCTGCGCCACCCATGCGCTTCTTAGCGGTCCGGCCGTGGAGCGGCTCTCGAAACTGCCGGTCGCCGAGGTCGCGGTATCCGACACGATACACCTCGGGGAAAAGAAGCGATGGTCTTCGCTCCACGTTCTGCCCGTGGCGGACTTGCTAGCGCGGGCCATACGGTACATTCACGACAACGAGAGTGTCAGCAGCCTGTTCGAATAGTTCGATCGGGTTTCTATCGCACGAAAGCACGGAAGGTGTGTAGCTAAATGGGAACGAGAGTGACGCTGGAAGCTCAGCTTAGAAGCGAAACGGGGAAAGGTGCAGCCCGCTCTCTGCGGCGCAATGGGTTCATCCCCGCGGTCGTCTACGGGCACGGCGAGGAGACTCGCTCATGCAAGATCGACTCGAAGGAGTTGGAGAGGCTCCTGACGTCGGTCCAGTGGGAGAACACGATCATCGACTTGAAGATGGACGACGGGAAGGCGTCGGACGTCCTGATTCGCGACGTGCAGATTCACCCGGTCCGGCCCGAAGTCCTGCACATCGACTTCCTCGCCGTTCACAAAGGCGAGAAGGTGAAACTCGATGTGCCGGTCCGCTTGATCGGTGTGGCGCCGGGGGTCAAAGAGGGCGGGATCATGGAGCACCATCGGAACGATGTGGAGATCCGCTGTATCCCGTCTAATATCCCGGAAGCTTTGGAGCTCGATATCTCTGACATGGGGATCGGTGACGTGGCGAGCGTCTCGCAGTTAGCGGCGCCGGAAGGCGTCGAGATTCTCAGCGACCTGACCGCCGCGATATCATCGATCGTACCGCCGTCCGTCCACAAGGTCGAGGCCGAAGAGGTCGCCGAGGAGGTCGAGGCCGTGGAGGAAGCGGCCGAGCCCGAGGTGATCGGCCGCGGGAAGCCTGCCGAGGCGGAAGGGGAGGCCGAGGAGGGCTAGATCTGAAGGCCGTAGTAGGACTGGGCAATCCGGGAGCCCGCTACGATGCCACGCGCCACAACGTCGGCTGGTGGCTCGTCGACTTGCTCAAACGCCACTGGTCCGCACCTCCGTTTCAGCAAGAGGATCTCTGGCTCCGGTCCGAGGCTCAGCTGTCGGGCGTGGGTGAGATCTGGCTGATCAAGCCCACTTTATACATGAATCGGAGTGGGATCGCGGTCCGGGTGCTGCTGGAGAGCCAGTCGCTCGACGTGCAGCGTGACCTTCTGGTGGTAGTTGACGACGCGGCTCTCGAGCCTGGTCGGCCGCGCTTTCGCGCAAGAGGCTCCGCAGGAAACCACAACGGTCTTCAATCGATCGAGGATACACTTGACACCAGGGAGTACGCGCGGCTCAGAATCGGCGTTGGGGGCGCTCCTCCTGGCGTTGATCTGTCCGATTGGGTGCTCTCTGAGTTCGACTCGCCGGATGACGAGGATGCCGTGCTCGATGGCTTGCCACGCCTTGCCGAAGGCGTCGAGCTGTGGGCGCGAGATGGAATCGATGCGGCGATGAATCGTTACAACGCGGGATTAGTCGAGTCGGACGGCGGCGATGACGAATAGGAATCGTGCGGCGATGATCAAGGGCGTTCGTGTGACGCCGGTCATCGCTTAACACATATCTGAAGTAACTACCAAGGAGGTTCGGTGACAGGTTTCGCTGTTAACTTCGCGGCGCCCGCGGGCCTTGTGGGTCTCGTGGTAGCCGGGCTGATCTACCTGTACCTGCGAAAACAACCGGCGGGAACGGACCTCATGATCGGTCTGGCCCAACAGATCCAGGAAGGGTCGCGCGCTTTTCTGAAGCGGGAGTACTCTGTGCTCATTCCCTTCATCATTGTCGTCGCTTTCCTGCTCTTCATAGCTCTGGATTCTCTGGCGACCTCGCTGGCCTACGTGGGCGGTGCCCTCTGTTCGCTATTTGCCGGCTTCTTCGGCATGAACGCGGCGACGATCGCGAACGTGCGCACGTCCGAAGCTGCGCGTGATTCGGGCCAGGGCAAAGCGCTTCGCATCGCGTTCAACGGCGGTGCGGTGATGGGGCTCTCGGTGGCGAGCCTCGGTTTGCTGGGTATCGGTGTCGTAATGCTCGTCTTCTCGGGCACGTTGAGCGGCGATCCGGCCTTCAAGAGCTTCAGCGAGATCATTGCGGGCTTCGCGATGGGGGCGAGTTCGATCGCGCTGTTCGCGCGCGTCGGTGGCGGGATCTACACGAAAGCCGCGGACGTAGGGGCCGATCTGGTCGGTAAGGTCGAGGCGGGCATCCCCGAGGACGACCCGCGCAATCCCGCGACGATCGCTGACAACGTCGGTGACAACGTCGGGGACGTGGCCGGCATGGGCGCGGACATCTTCGAGTCCTACGTCGGGTCCGTCATCGCGACGATCGCCATCGGCGCGACGTCCGTTCAGATAGCGTCGATGCAGCGCCTCGAGGCGGTGACGCTTCCCATCCTCTTCGTGATCTTCGGGCTGGGCGCCAGTTTCATCGGGATCTTCTCCATGAAGCTGATGGAGAAGGCCAATCCGGCTGCGGCCCTGCGGAACAGCACCTATATCGCGGCCGTGCTGTTCTGGATTGCTGCGGCTTGGGTGACTCTGGAACTCGACGTATTCGCCGGGAACGGGCAGTTCGGATCGCTCGGGCCGTTTTGGGCCATGTTGGGCGGGTCGCTGGCCGGGATCCTTATCGGGTTGTCCACCGAGTACTACACAGCGGCCGGCCCGATACGGAAGATCGCGGAGGCGTCGCAGACCGGAGCGGCCACGAACATCATCTCCGGCCAGGCGGTCGGGATGATCTCCACGGCCATCCCGGTATTGCTGATCTGTGCGGCGATCTGGTTGGCCCACCACTTCGCCGGCCTGTACGGGATCGGCATCGCGGCCGTCGGCATGCTGGCGACGGTCGGCGTGACGATGTCGGTCGACGCTTACGGTCCGGTCGCCGACAACGCCGGCGGCATCAGCGAGATGAGCGGCTTGGGTCCGTCGGTACGGAGCATCACCGATAGCTTGGATGCCATCGGCAACACGACGGCCGCGATCGGCAAAGGCTTCGCCATCGGTTCGGCCGCGCTGACCGCGCTGGCGCTGTTCTCGGCCTACACATCGGCGGTCGGATTGCAGGAGACGGGGCTCAACCTGGTCAGCCCCATGGTCGTGATCGGCCTTCTACTCGGCGGCACACTGCCCTTCGTGATTGCAGCGCTCACGATGACCGCGGTCGGTCGTGCCGCGTCCGGCATGGTGAACGAGGTCCGCCGACAGTTCAAGGAGATCCCCGGGCTGATGGAGGGGACGGCTAAGCCGGACAGCGCTCGCTGCGTGGACATCTCGACGCGCGCGGCGCTGCGCGAGATGATCCTGCCTGGCATGCTGGCGGTCGTCGCACCCGTGGTGGTTGGCATGTTCCTGGGCGTTGAAGCCCTGGGCGGGCTGCTGGCCGGCGCTACGGTGGCAGGCGTGCTCATGGCGCTGTATATGGCCAACGCCGGTGGCGCGTGGGACAACGCGAAGAAGTTCATCGAGGCCGGCGCGTACGGCGGCAAGGGCTCTGACACGCACAAGGCGGCCGTCGTGGGTGATACCGTCGGCGACCCGTTCAAGGACACGTCGGGCCCATCGATGAACATTCTGATCAAGCTGATGAGCGTAGTCAGCTTGGTTCTGGCGCCGTTCTTCGTCGCCTGGTGGAGTTGATCTGACTCGAGTCAAGGTGGAGCGTCGGCCTCCGGGGAGCGAACGGGCTTTCCGGAGGTCGACGTGTCACGAGCAGTCGTTATCTTGTTGCTATGAGTCGCGCGTTGAAGACTGGGATCGTCGGTCTGCCGAACGCCGGTAAGTCGACGCTGTTCAACGCGCTCACGGCCGCGAGCGTGCCCGCCGAAGCCTACCCTTTCACCACCATCGATCCGAACGTCGGCGTCGTGGAGGTCCCGGACGCCCGACTCGATCGTGTCTTCGAGCTCGTACAGCCGCCGCGCAAGGTCCCGGCCGTCGTCGAGTTCGTGGACATCGCTGGGTTGGTCGAGGGCGCGCACCTCGGTGAGGGGCTCGGGAACCGCTTCCTCGCCCATATCCGCGAGGTGGAAGCGATCGTTCATGTCGTGCGCTGCTTCGAGGACCCGAACGTCGCGCATCCGACGGGCGCGATGGCTCCGCTGCGCGACGTGGAGCTGGTGGAGACCGAGTTGCTGTTGGCGGATCTCGAGACCGTGGAGAACCGGCTCGACCGCGTCGGGCGCATGGCCAGAAGCGGCGACAGGGACGCACAGCGAGAGATGGAGTTCCTCGAACGTGTTAAAGTCGAACTCGAGGGAGGCCGGGCGGCGCGTGAACTGGAGTGTTCGAAGCAGGAGTGTGAGATACTTCAGTCCCTGTTTCTGCTGACCCGGAAACCTACCCTTTACGTTGCTAACGTTGGAGAGTCGGGCGTCACCGGTGAGGACGAGCAGGCGGCAGGGCTCGCGAAGGAATTCGGAGCCGATCGCGTGCTGCCGCTCTGCTGCCAGCTGGAGGCGGAGTTGCTCAGCCTGTCGCCCGAGGAACGGTCGGAGTTCCTGGAGGCGCTGGGGCTCGAGCAGCCCGGCGTCGAGCGGCTGATCCATGCGACCTACGCGCTGCTGGGCCTGATCACGTTCTTCACTTTCAACGAGAAAGAGGTCAGGGCTTGGACCATCCGGCGCGGCACGCAAGCCCCGCAGGCGGCCGGGGTCGTCCATACCGATTTCGAGAAGGGTTTCATTCGGGCCGAGACCGTGAGCTACGGAGATTTCGTTGCCGCCGGCTCGCTCAAAACGGCCCGGGACCAGGGATTAGTCCGGGCCGAGGGCCGCGATCATGTCGTTGAAGACGGTGATATCCTGCTGTTCCGAGCACACGCCTGAGGGGCCCAGACCCGGCCGGATCACGAGAACTTGAGCTTGACTGCCGGTTCGGGTATCTTTGGCCCGTTCCTGAGGCTCGACCTGCCTTGACACATAACCTGCTCCGCCCTTGTCACCGGGCGGGGCCGCCGAGTTCGAGCCATCGATCTCAGACCAAAGGGAGGTGACGATGCGCGATTACGAGATCGTCTACATCTTCGATTCAAGCCTCGATCGCACGGTAATCGATCAGAAGCTAGAGCGGTTCAACCAGCTTGCCACGGGCCAAGGTGGTGGGAGCGAGGTGACCGCCGTCGAGCATTGGGGCAAGAGGCAGCTCGCCTACCCGATCCGCAAGCATGACAACGGCTACTACGTGGTCGTGCAGTTCCGTGCGGAAGCGACGAGCCTGCCTGAGTTCGAGCGTGCGATCAAATTGGACGAGCAAGTGCTTCGCTACCTCGTCGTGCTGTCTGAGGGCGAGTTGCCGACGCCTCGGTCAGCGGTGGAGGAAGTGAAGCCGAGCTTCCATAGGCGCGATGACGATAGCGACGAAGACTAGTGCGGCCAGGCCGCATCCAAGTTCAGATCGAAAACTCGAAACGGACAGTGGGAAATGAGGAGAAGGCGTAAGCCGTGCCAGCTGTGTGAGGGCAAGCTCGAAGTGGTCGACTACAAGGACCAGCAACTGCTCTCGCGGTTCGTGACCGAGCGGGGGAAGATGGTACCGAGTCGTATCACCGGGACGTGTGCGCCGCACCAGCGAAAGCTGACGCGGGCGATCAAGCGGAGCCGCTACCTGGCGCTGCTGCCGTACGTGGAAGACTACCGGCGTTAGAGGAGCCGTGCATCGTAGCCGCGGCGAACTCGCTCGTGTTGCGGGTTTCGGCCTCATCACGGTCGCGTTCGCGGTTAGCCAGCCGTTCGTGCTGGTTGGTCTGCCGCTGGCGCTACTGCTGATAGCTTACGGGCCGCGCAACGTGCCGGCCGCGCTGATCCTGGGGGCGGTCTTGACCGGGGCGGCGCTGGGGGAACGGGCCGGCCTTTGGTGGTTCGAGCGCGGATGGCCGTTGCTGCTGGGCGGGACCTTCGTTTGGGTGGCCGGGTGGTGGCCCAACTGGCGATTCACTGGGCAAGCTCTGGCCGCCGTCTGGGTGGCCGCGGCTGTGGCCGCGCTGGTCTTCGTCGTCAGCCCGGGCGCTTGGTTGGACGTGGACTCGCTGGTGGCGGCTCGGGCGAACCAGGCAGCCGAGTCCGCGGCGCAGCTCTTGGGCGAGCGAGCCGATGGCGCCGTCCGTGCGCTCATGCAGAGGGTTGTATCGCTGCAGGTGAGCTTGTTCCCGGCGCTGCTGGGCGTAAGCTCGCTGGGTGCGCTAGGATTGGCCGTGACGATACGAGGTTGGTTGGCCGGCGGCTCGCAGGGCGCCTTCGGCCAGCTGCGCCGGTTCCGCTTCAACGACCACCTGGTGTGGGTCTGGCTGGCCGGGCTGGTGCTGGTACTTGCCCCCATCGGCGACATAGCCGATCGCGTTGGCAGTAACGCGGTGCTGTTCATGGGGGCGCTATATGTCGTTCGCGGGCTGGCGGTGTTACTGAGCCTTGTCGGCGGCATCTCGTTGGTGGCGGGGATACTGGGTGGTCTGGTGGCGTTGCTCTTGTATCCGATCCTCGCCCTGCTGGTGGTCGCGATGTTTGTTGTCGGGCTCGGTGACACGTGGTTGAATGTTCGTGCTCGGATCCAGGCTCGGAACGATCGACGGTCGTCCGGGAACGGGTAGTTGCGAAGACAAAATCGATGGAGCGGTACAGTGGCTAAGACGCAGAGTGTTATTCTGAGACGAAAGGTCGACAACCTGGGCGACGTCGGCGATGTCGTGAGCGTCAAGCGTGGCTATGCGCGCAATTATTTGCTGCCGCAGGGGTTGGCTTACGCGGAGACCGACCAGAACCGTCGACTACTGGAGCAAGAGCGCTCGGCGGCGCTCATGGCTGAGGAGCGAGATCGGTCCAACGCGCGCCAGATCGCCGACCGTTTGGATGGTGTCTCCATAACGTTCTCGATGTTGGCCGGCGAGGAGGGTAAGCTCTACGGCTCCGTGGGCCCGCGCGACATAGCGGCCAAGCTGAGCGAGGAAGGTTTCGACATCCACGGTCGACATGTCGTGCTGAAAGAGCCGATCAAGGCGCTTGGTGTGTACTCGGTCTTGATCCGGTTGTACCCGGACGTTGAAGCCTCGACAAAGGTCTGGGTCATCAAAGAAGAAGGTGAGTAACAGCCTAGGTATCGCGTACTGCGACGGGAGGAGGCTGAAGAAGCTTTTCCTGTCCGGTTCGGAACGTGTGATCGCGCACCGTTCGGAACTCGATCGCATTAACGTATTCCCGATCCCTGACGGCGATACCGGCACCAACCTCGCTCAGACGTTTCGCGCGATGGTTGATGCGGTCGAGGGCAGGATAGAGGCCTCGGTAGCGGGAGTTGCCTCCCGGCTCGCCGAGGCCGGTGTCTTAGGTGCTCGGGGAAACTCGGGCATGATGATGTCGCACTTCTTTCTCGGCTTCGCCGACGGCCTCGCTGGTCGGAGTCGCGCCGGCCCGGAAGACTTCGCCGTAGCTCTGCGGCGCGCTTCCGACTCCCTTTACCAAGCGATCGACCAGCCCGTCGAGGGTACAATCCTCACAGTAGTCCGCGAGTCGACCGAGGAGGTCGAGCGAATCGCGGGAGAGACGAACGATCTGGGGGTACTGGCGTCGAAAGCGCTCGCCGCGGCCCAGTCGTCGCTGGAACGCACGCCGAAACTGCTCGCGGCGCTGCGCGAGGCGAAGGTCGTCGACGCCGGCGCCAAGGGCTACGTGCGCTTTCTCGAGGGTGTGGTGGGCCTAGTCGGCGGGAAACCGCTGGCGCGGCCGTCGGGGCTGGAAGTCAGGAATGCCGCTGTGGCCGCCGACTTTCCCGACGATCCGGATCGGGCTCACCGCTATTGTACCGAATACGTCGTACGCGGCTCGCCGCTTCCGGAACAGAGCGCCCTGGCTGGGGCGGTGCGAGGGTTGGGCAGCTCGCTGATCGTCACTCGCGCGGCGACGCTGGCGAAGATTCATATCCACACCGACGAGCCCGCCCGGGTCGAGGAAGCGCTCGCGTCGGTCGGCGGTGCAGTGGAATGCGTGAGGTCGGAGGACATGCTCGTCCAGCACCGGAATCTGCGACGTGCTCGCAAACGGCGCGTAGCGGTGGTCACGGACACGACGTGTGACCTACCGAGCGAGCTGGTAATCGAGCGCGATATCACGGTCGTTCCGCTCACGGTCATGTTCGGCGACGAAGCCTTCCTCGATCAGGTCGATATCACGTACGACGAGTTCCTCGAACGGCTCACGGCTCCAGGGCAACCGCATCCCACGACCTCGCAACCGACGCCCGCCCATTTCAAGCGCGCTTTCGACCGGGCCGCCGAAGACGCCGATGAGGTGCTCGGGCTCTTCGTTGGCGGGGCTCTTTCGGGCACGCTCGGCCAGGCCCAGGCCGCAGCGAACCGTTTCGAGAGCGCCAGGATCGAAGTGTTCGACTCTCGCTCGAGCTCGCTGGGATTAGGACTCCAGGCGTTGCGGGCCGCCGAACTGGCTGACGAAGGGCTGGGGCTGGATGAGATCGTTGCTGAATTGGAACGGATCCAGCGGCGTTCGGGCCTCCTGCTCACGGTGGATACGCTCAAGTACCTGAAGCGGTCGGGCCGTCTGGGCAAGGCGCGTGCTTTCGTCGGCGGGCTTCTCGGCCTCAAGCCCATACTCAGCCTGGACGAGGACGGCGTCGTGGTGCCGGTGGACAAGGTTCGCAGTCGGGAAGCGCTGATGCCGAGGGTGCTCCAGATTCTGAGGGAGCGCGTGCCGTCGAAGCGGGAGCGGCTGCACATGGGCGTCGCGCACGTCGATTGTCGTGATGTAGCAGACAACCTTGCCGCCGCCATCGAGCAGGAGTTTCAGCCCGACGAAGTGCTGGTTCGCCCCGCTGCGGCGGCGCTTTCGGCCCATACCGGACCCGGTGCTTGGGCCGTCTTCTATCAAGCCGAATGATTGTGAAACCGGCGACAGGTGGCTATCCTGGTAGTGTGACATCTGTTTGCGGATCTCGCGACCAGTAGCCAAAGGAGTTGATGTCCGAGCCACGATCGCATGCGGCCACCGTGGCGGGGCTCCGAGTTGCCGACCTCCCGCCTCTGGTTAGACGCGCGCTTGAGTTGTGCCAGGATCGCAACGCGCGCGCACCTCTCGTTCTCGACCTGCGGGGCCTGTCGGACGCGACCGACTTCTTCCTCATAGCGTCCGGCGATTCGGACGTGCACGTGCGTGCCATATCCGACAATGTCCTGAAGGGGCTGTCGAGCGAGGGAACGAAGCCGGCCGGCATCGAGGGCCAACGAGCTGCCCGCTGGGTTCTCTTGGACTACATAGACATGGTCATCCACCTGTTTCACCCGGCTGTGCGCGAGTTCTACCAGCTGGAACGCTTGTGGGGTGACGCGCCGATGCTGCTGCTCGAAGAGCCGTGACGGTGAACGACGCCGCGGGGGACAGCCGAGTCCCTCGGGTCGCGACTTGGCCCTGCGTACTCTGGCTGGTAGTCGCCATGCTTGCGCTGCCCGGAGACGCTACCGCGCAGTTCGGGCGGAACAAGCTCCAGTATCAGGTCTTCGACTTCAAGATCCTGCGCACCGCGCACTTCGACATCTACTACTACCCCAGGGAACGCGAGGCCGCCCTCGACGCCGCGCGGATCGCTGAACGGTCGTATGCGCGGTTGAGTCGCATCCTCGGTCACGAGTTCGACGAACGAAAGCCGATACTCCTTTACGGTTCCCACAGCGAGTTTCAGCAGACCAACGCTCTTCCCGGCTTCATCTCCGAGGGGACGGGCGGTGTAACGGAGTTCGCGAAGCGCAGGGTGATCATGCCGTTCACGGGCTCGTATGCTGATTTCGAGCACGTACTGACTCACGAGCTCGTCCATGCCTTCCAATTCGATGTACTATCACGCGGAATAGCTAGCCAGCTCGACCCATACGGTTTCGCGCCGCCGCTGTGGTTCATGGAGGGAATGGCCGAGTACCTGTCGATCGGCAAGCTCGATACGCACACGCATGCCTGGCTACGCGACGCCGTCCTGACCGGCTACCTGCGCACGATTCCCGAGATGTCGCGGTACGGTGACTACCTGTCTTACCGCTTCGGCCAGTCGCTGTGGGCGTATATCGGCGGGAAGTACGGAGACCAGGCCATCGGCTTGCTTCTGCAGCGGGCGCTGCGCCTCGGCCTGGATGCGGCATTCCAGGTCACGCTTGGCGCGGATGTAAAGCAAGTGTCGGACGAATGGATCGAAGCGGTGCGAACGACGTATCTGCCCGAGGTTGCCAGGTTCGATTCGCCCGCCGAGGTGGCGAAGCGAGTGACGGCGCACTCGTTCAAGCCCGGCTCGCGCGAGTTCGCGTCCTATCTTGCCCCGGCTCTGTCTCCGGATGGCCAACACATCGTCTATGTCTCCGATCGGGGCCACGATCTCTACTCCTTCTACGATCTCTGGTTGGCGTCGGCGGAAGATGGGAAGGTCATCCGGCGTTTGATCAAAGCGGCTCGCAACCCCGACTTCGAGTCGCTCCGCTTCATGCACTCATCGGCGGCCTGGTCGCCGGACGGCTACCTTATCGCGTTTGTCGCTCAAGTTGGCGGGCGCGATGCGATGTACGTCTACGATGTCCAGAAACGAAAGGTCGCGCGCCGGATCAGCGTCGACGTCGACGGGATGCAAAACCCGACGTTCTCGCCGGACGGCCAGCGGATCGCTTTCACGGGCCTGCGCGGCGGCATCAGTGACCTCTACGTCGTAGACATCAGCGGTGAGCGGTTCCAGCAGCTAACCGACGACAAGTACGCCGACTTCCACCCTGCATGGTCACCGGACGGCCAGTACATAGCGATCGCGACGGACCGGGGTGAGGGCACGGATTTCGATGAACTGGTGTTCGGCAACTTCAGAATCGCCCTGTATTCCGTCGGGCGTGGGGACGTCGAAGTTCTACCATATCAGGAAGAGGGAAAGAACATCAATCCGGTGTGGTCACCGGACGGCGACGCGATCGCTTTCGTGTCGGATCGCACAGGGATGAACAACGTGTTCATCTGGTCGAGAATCGAAGAGAGGCTCTACCAGGTGACGGACTTCCTGTCCGGCGTCACCGGCGTCATCCCGTTAAGCCCGGCTGTCTCATGGGCGGCGCACGCGGACCGGCTCGCCTTCACATACTTCGAGCAGGCCGGTTACAACGTCTACGTGGTGGACGACCCACGCTCGACGGCACGCGCAATCGAGATGCCGCAGCGCCCGACGGTCGTGGTTGAAGCGGGCAACGAAGTGGTGGGCGGTGCTACCGAGATGGTCTCGGTTAACGACCTCGTGCCAGCCAACGGCAGAAGTCGATCGTACTACAAGGTGATGGATGGCTTTCGGCTTTCCGGCGCGAAGCCCCAACCAGACGAAGTCGTTGTCCAGCAGGAACTTACGGTTGCGGCTCTTCTTGAGGACGCTCAGACGGGCCTGCCTGATACGGCGTCTTTCGTGCCCGAAGAGTACGAGATCAAGCTCACGCCCGACATCATCGGGCAGCCGGTCATCGGAGCGCAGGTCGGCGGCTTTTACGGCAGCGGGGTCTATGGGGGATCGTATATCCTGATGTCCGATATCCTCGGGGACCACAACGTGCTTCTGTGGGGACAGATCGCTGGCTCGTTCGACGACGCATACATCCTCACGCAATATTCGTATCTGCGCGAGCGAGCCAACCTGTCGATGGCTTATCAGCAGTTTCCTCTCTACAGGTTCTGGGGCACGACCGCCCAGTTCGAAGGCGACGATGGAAGGGTATTCGAGGATCGTTTTCTGCGAGACGTGTACCGGATCCTTACGACGGACATCGAGTATCCGCTGAACACCTTCCAGAGGTTGGAACTGTCGGCGGCAGGGTTCTACGTCAGCCGCGACAGCGTCATTGACCGAATTGTCATCGGCGCGACGAACACGGCCGATAGGTCGACTCGGCGCTTGGAGAACATGATGTTCGCCGGGCCGTCCGTGGCTTTGGTATGGGACAATGCGCTGTTCGGGTTCACCGGGCCCATCGCAGGTCGCCGTTTCAGGATAGAGGTTGGGCGGTACTTCGGCGATATAGTTGTCAACAATGTCACCGTCGATCTGCGGAACTACTTCAACCTGTGGGGGCAGACGACGTTTGCTGCGAGGCTCACCACGTACTCCCGCTCGGGTCCCGGTGAGCGGGAGTTTCGCCTCTATTGGGGTGGGCCGTACTTCATCAGAGGCTACGACGGCGGATCGTTCAATCTGGCGGAGTGCGCGGCTTCCGTCGCTCAGGTGGCCAGCTTGGCCACCACCCTTTGCCCGGTAAGAGACCAGTTGATCGGAAGCAGCGTCGCGATGGCCAGCGCCGAGTTCCGTTTTCCGATCTTCAACTTTCTGGATCTCGGATTCGTACCGCTGGGACTGCCACCCATCGATGGCGTGCTCTTCTTCGATGTGGGCGCAGCATTCAACTCGTTCGATCAGCTGAGCTGGAAGCGGAGACCGGGAGTGGACCCCTATTGGGTACGCGAACCGCTGGCCGCTGTCGGCGGCGGGATAAGAGTGAACATCTTCTACAACGTGTTCCGCCTGGACTACGCGTATCCGCTCGACCGGCCTCATCATCGGTCCGGCATCTGGTCGCTCTCGTTCGGGCCGACGTTTTGAGTGTAGGATAGGTTTCATCTATCGCCGTTAGCCCGCTTCTGCCTTGCATCGCCTCCGGTCAGAGCTATCTTCTCTTATGCCCACGGAACTCCAGCCTTCCCACAATTATCTGAGGAACAGAGACCCGAAACCGCTTCAGAGATTCGATTTTGCGCCTGTCTAGAAGACTGGTCCTTCTAGCCCTGGCGTGGGTGGCTTTTCTTGCCTCCTGCGGCGACGGGCACGAATCGTCTTCTGCCGGGAGTGGCTTGGACCGCGCGGCCTGGCTCGGCAGCACGGAGGGGTGGGGCCTATTGGGGCTGCCCTTGGCGGGCGGCCCGCTGACGTATCTGAGCGCCCGGAACCTTGAGTCGCCTACTTGGGCGCCGCCGGAGCTGGGACGGATCGAGGAAGCCTGGCCAGGGAACCGCGTCATCTGGCTCCAGTTTCGTGACACGCGCATAGGGCTGTACGATTACCCGACCGGCCATGTTCTCAGCTTCGACAGCCTGAAGAGCGCGACCGCCGTCGCGGCCCCCTTGGAACGAGAGATGGCTGTGGCCGTCGCTCGTGACGAGACGACGGTCGGACTGGCGGGACGGACAGGGGGATGGCGATTCGCGTTGGGGGGGACGCTCACGCGGCTCGAGAGCGCGCGGCAGGGCCGTATCTTGGCGGTCGTAGACAGCGAGCCGGGAAGCGAGCTTGTCGTATTGGAGCCGCCCGAGAGCGAACCGCTAGCGCGGCGCCAAGTCGGCCGCGTGCAGGATCTCGCGATCACCCCGTCCGGCGAGAGACTGTACTACGTGTTGAACGGCGATGCCGACCTTTCGGTACACGGCCTGAGCTTACCCGAATTGGGTGACGCGGAGGAGTATCCGTTGCCGGAGGCTGCTCAGGCGGTCGCATTGACGCCTTCGGGCCACCGCCTCTATGTGGCTGCCGGAAGCAGCCTGTACGTGTTCGATCGGTTGCGCGAGATTCCTGTTGGGGAGATCATGCTTCCGGGCTCAGCCTCGGCGCTCCGGTTCGGCGTGAACGGCGCCAACTTGCTTGCTCGTCTGGACGGCGAGGACCGTTTCGCGGTGCTACAAGTAGGGGTCGACTCGGTGCTCGGCGTCGTATCCAGCGAATGGGATAGGCGCTTGCCGGTAGCGCTGCCGGGAGGAAGACTCGTCGCGCGCTCCGATACGTCGCTGGTGCTCTACGACATCGCTCGGCTTGTCGAAGTCGCGCGCGCCGAAACAGAGGGGGGTCTTCTTTGGCTGGCTGTGGATTGGCAGCCGCCGCGCCCGAGAGTCGAGCTGGCGAGTCGTGAGCAGTCGACAGCCGCTCCGGTCGTAACCGCCGGCGGACCGTCGGCCGAAACGGGGGACGTCGCTCCGCAGGGGTTCTACGCGGTGGTCCTTGCGGCTCGGCAGCGCGCGGGTGTCGATGAGTTGGTAACCTGGCTGCGCAGCGTCGGGTATTCCGGGTTGGTCGATCACCATCGTGACGCCATGGGCGTCGAGTGGTTTCGTGCCATGGTGGGGCCGTACCCGAACCGCGAACAGGCAGAGGCCGCATCGCAGTCGCTCGCCGCGCGATATGGGTACAAGCCGTGGATCCTGAGCGTGGAGGAGCAGGAGCGGCAAGGCGATGTAGAGGCGAGCCCGGCCGATACGGTGGCGGAAGCCGCAATAAGTGCGCTAGATAGCATTAGCAGTTGATCCGAGTTGGACGGAGCGAGGGTCATAAGAGTGGCCCGTGGCTTGGGATATTGGGAGGTGGTGGCTGGTGGATGCGTCCAAGCAGAAGTCTGAAGTCCGGTGGCCGCATGCTCTCACATTGGTGCTGGTGGCGGAGGGGCCTGGCCAGCAGCAGTGGGCGATTGATGCCGCGATCGAAGTCGCGCGGAGGCTGGCCGAGCATCGCAAAGTAGTCCTGGCCGAAGCCAGGAAGCAGGCTCCCACATTGGCCGGCATACTAGGCGCCGACGAGGAACAGGGTATCGTCGACGTCCTCTTCCGGGGTGTCTCGTTCTCGTCGGCGGCCAGCCGTCCGGGCCCCGAGAAGTTCTTCTTCCTGCCGCTAGGCGAGTCGGCGCCGCCTTTTGAGGTTCTCTACCGACATCCTCGCTGGCAGAGAATCGCACAACGCCTCCCGGAGGCCGGGGCGCATCTCCTGACGTGCGTTTCCGCCGAGGATTGGCTCGATGCGGGACCGATCCCTGGATTCGAGTCGTGCATCGTAATCAACGGCTCGGGCACAGAGATCGAGCTGCCAATGGGCGCGCGCCGGTTCGCCGAGTTCTTGGCCCCCCCGGCCGTCCGCGACGCCGCCGAAGCGTACGGCGTGCCGGATGAGTCGGCGGCAGCAGCCGTCGAGCCGGTTGCGGAAGCGGAACCCGTCGAGCCGGGATTGGGCGAGATCACGGCCGATCGGTTGGCCGAAGCCGCGGCGGCGGCGCTCGATGTCGGGGCAGCATCCGAGGTCACCGTTCCGATGACGCCGCGGCCGAGAGCGGAAAGCGCGGCGGAAGCTGCCGCCAGCGATGCGGGTTTCGGGGGAGTTCTGATGAACGGCTCTCAGAGCGAACCCGAGCGAAGTAGTTGGCAGGGGATGGTGACGACCATGCCGCAACTCGGATCCACCGGGCGCCGCCTAGCATCGGCGGCGGGGCTCGTGGCCGCTGTAGTCGTCATTGCCGTTGTGTGGACCGCCTTGCGTTCGGGAGAGGCGCCGGAAGAGGCCAACCTATTCCAGGCCGTTGCCGAGACGACTGCTATACCCGAGACGACCACCGTTCCGGAGACGACCGCCGACCCCGGGACCGTCCCTCCGTCCAGCGACGAGAACGAGGCGGGGGCTCGACCTGACGAAGTCAGTCTGCCATATTCGGTGGCTATTGCATCCTACAGCGCGTTCGACGACGCTCTGGATCGTCAGCGGAAACTGACGCGATCGGAACTACCGGTCTACGTGGCGCCGACTCCGGTACGCGGCGTCATATACTACAGGGTCTTCGCCGGCCTGCTCTCGGAGCGGAGCCAAGCTGAAGAGTTGATGGCGGAATTGGTGCGAGACGGAGTCAAGGAAGCGGCCGGCGTTTGGGACGTTCGCCAGGTGCCGTATGCCTTCAGCTTTGGGACGTACGCAGATGACGAAGGGGCTCGAGCGAGGGTGGAGTCGTTGATCGAGTTGGGTATCCACGCCTACACGGTGTCGGCGCCGGGAGGAGTCGGCGAAGGTCGGGTCGCATACCGTGTCTATGCCGGCGGCTACGAGTCTAGCGATGCTGCGGAGCCGCTGCGCGAGAAGATCGAAGAGGCGGGCCTGAACGCGGAACTTGTCGAAAGGGTGGGGTTGGTGCTGCAATGAAGCTTGTCGGAATCGAGTTCCACGGCTTTAAGTCATTCGCTGACTCGGCAGACATTCGCTTCCACGAGGGGATCACCGCGATCGTTGGCCCCAATGGTTGCGGCAAGTCGAACATCTCCGACGGGCTGCGTTGGGTGCTCGGCGAGCAGCGGCCGACGGCTATCCGCGGCGCGCGCATGGAGGAGGCCATCTTTCAGGGCACGCAGCGGCGGAAGCCGATCCACAGGGCTGAGGTCACTCTCAAGTTGTCCAACGAGGACCATCTCCTGCCGGTCCCCTACACGGACGTCGTGATCAACCGCACGGTCTTCACCGGCGGTGAGAGCGAGTATCGCCTGAACGGCACGCTCTGTCGGCTACGGGACATCCAGGACCTCTGTCGCGATACCGGCCTCGGCACCAACGCTTATGCGATCATCGAAGGCCGGATGGTCGACGCGATCTTGAGCGATAGGGCGGAAGAACGCCGCGCCATGTTCGAGGAGGCCGCGGGCATCGGGCGCTACAAGGAGCGCCGCCGTGTCGCCTCGCGCCGGCTGGATGAGGCGGATGCCGATCTGGCGCGGGTCGATGATCTGATCTCGGAGTTGCAGACCAAGGTCCGCAGTTTGGCGCGCCAGCGCGGCAAGGCCCGCAGGTACCTCGAGATGCGCGAGCGCAAGCTGGCCCTAGAGCTGGCGATTGCCCGCGCCGAACTGACCCGACTTCAGCAACGTCACCACGAGATCGACGCCGAGCTGCGGTCGCTGGAGCAATCGCGCGTTCAGGATGCAGCTCAGCTGCGTACGGCCGATTCGGAACACGAGGCGGCGAAGACGCAGATGGCCGACCTGGAGCGTGAACGGGCGGACAGCGCCAGGGAACTGATGGCCCTGCGAGACCGGTTGGCCGAACGGGAGAGGGAGCGGCTGGTCGCCGAGGAACGCGCGCGTCACGCTGCGGAACGCCTCGAGCAGGTGGCTCAGGAACGCGGTGAGCTCGATGGGCAGCAGGAGCAGTCGCGGTCTGAGCTCGAGAACAGCGAGCGCCAGGCCGAGGAGCGGAGAGCGGCTCTGAATGCGTTGCGCGAGACGCTCAGAAAGGAAGAGGGCGATCTCCTCGAGGTAAGCGAGCTCCGCCAGGCGATGGAGGCTGCGGAGGCGGCGGTCGAGTCCGAGCAGACAGCCTACCGCGAGAGCAGGGCACGCCTGCAGGCGGGCCGGGATGCCGCCAGGGCGGAGGCCGGTGAGCTGACGCGTCGTCTGGAGGATGCGCGGCGCCGCATTGCATTCGTCGAATCAGCCATCGGAGCGGCCGAGCAGGCGGAGGCCGCGGCGCGCAACGAGGCCGAGGCGGCCACCCTCCGCTGGCAGCAGACCTCGGAAGAGCTGGCGGAGCAGCGTCAGCGCCACGGCCAAGCCCAGAGCGAACGCGAGGAGCTGCGCGGTCGCCAGGCGGCGATCCTGGAACGGCTCCAAGCCGTCTCGGCGCGGATCGAGGAGTTAGAGCCACTCGCCTCAGGCCAGGAGGGCCTCAATCCCGCGGTTCAGGCCGCGTTGGAACGCGGCGATGAATTGGGGATACGCAGCGTGCTCGGCCGCTGCATCGAGGTGCCTGAGTCCTACGCGGATGGCGTCGAGGCCTACTTGGGCGCCTACATGGAAGGCTTGGTCGTGGACGATGGCGGGGCCGTGGAGCGGATTCGTCGCTGGTTCCAGCACGAGTACAGCGGGCCCGGCGGTCTGGTGGTCCTGCCTCTGGATCGGGTGGCCGCCCGGCAGTCCATCCGGGCCGTGCTGCCGCCGGGCGTGCGAATCAGCGGGCCGGGCGCGCCGTGGCTCTTCAGACTCCTCGAGGAAGTTGAACTCGGCGCAGAAAGCCGTGCCGGCGAGGGAGTCTGGATTGGGCGGCGCGAGAGCCAGGACGCGTTGGGCATCGTCCGCATCGGGCGACCCTATGCTAGCGCCGGCGTTCTCACCCGACGGTCCGAGCTCGAAGCGGCACGCAGCCAGCTTGCTGAGCTCGAGGCGGAAAAGAGGCGAGTCGGCGCGTCGCTGGGAGGCTGCGACGCGAGGGCGACCTCTCTGGCCTCCCGGGTCGAACAGCTGGAAGCGGAACGCCGGCAGGCGGAAGAGGAAGCCGGCCGCCTCGCCGCCAGGGCTGAGTCTCTCGCTGAACGTCAGACGGGCGCCCGTGAGGAGCTCGAAGCGCTCCGAGACAGCATGGACCAGTTGGAGAGCGAGCGAACGACCGCGTTCGAGCGTGGCCAGGCTGAGGAAGGAGCCCTTCGGTCGCTCAAGCCGGTGGGAACGGAGATGGCGCCCAACCCGGAGGAGATCGCGAAAGTCAGGGCCGACTGGGACGAGCGACGCGAGCGTGTGACAAGCTTGCAGCTGGCCGAGGCCAAAGCGGTCGGCGCTCTGGAGCGCGTCGAGAGGGAGCTGCAGGCTCAACGGCTGCAGATCGAACGCGCCGATGACCGCAGCCAACGGTTAGGCCGCGAGGCCGAGGAGCTACAGGCCGGGCTCGCGCGCGCCCAGGAGGAATCGGAAGCAGCGGCCCGCGATCTCGAATCGTATTTCGACGAACGGTCGCGGCTGGAGCAGGTGTCCCGGGAAGTTGAGGGACGCGTCACGGAGATGCGACAGAAAGCAGCCGATCTGGAGACCTTGCTCCGCCGGGTTCAGCAGGAAGAGCGAAGCCACTCGGAACATCGTCACGAGTTGGAACTCGAGCGTACGCAGCTCGATGCCGAGCTTCATCGTACGCGGGAGCGCTTGGAAGACGAATGGGGTCGACCGTACGATCAGCTGGCGCAGGAGGTCGAGCCCGCGGCCGGTGAATTCGAGGAGCTGCGCGCTGAGCTAAGCGATACTGCGGAACGCCTCGCGAACATCGGCCTGGTCAATATGCTGGCGGAGCAGGAGTACCAGGAAGAGAAAGAGCGGCTCGAGTTCCTCGAGGATCAGCGCGCGGACCTGGTGAAGGCGCGCGACGATCTGCGGGATACGATCAAGCGGATCAACGAGACGGCCACCGCCGCCTTTCTCGAAACGTTGGAACAGATCAGGGCGAGCTTCAAGCGCACCTTCCAGACCCTGTTCGAGGGCGGCGAGTGCGACGTGTGGCTGGAGGACCCATCGCTCGCGCTGGATTCGCCGCTCGAGATATCCGCCAGCCCGCGCGGCAAGCGGACGCAGCGCATCCACCTGCTGTCGGGCGGTGAGCGCGCGCTCACCGCGCTGTCGTTGCTGTTCGCCATCTACTTGGTGAAGCCGAGTCCCTTCTGTATCCTGGACGAGGTGGACGCCCCGCTGGACGAGACGAACATTCTGCGTTTCGTCTCGATGCTCGAGCAGTTCAAGTCGAGCGTCCAGTTCATCGTCATCACGCACAACCCGGTGACGATCGAGGCGGCGGATTGGATATACGGTGTCACCATGGAGGAGCCCGGCGTCTCGAAGATCGTGGGCGTCGAGTTCAGCGACTACGCCCGCGGGGCGGTGGCTTGATCGACGATGTTGCTGGTGACGGTAGGCACGGGTACCGTGGTACCCGATCCGGAACGCGCATCGTCCTGTCATTGGATTGAATCCCGAGATACTCGCATCCTGGTCGACTGTGGGGCAGGCGGGCTGCAAGGCGTAGCCCGTGCCGGACTTGCCTGGGGCGACCTGGACCATCTGGTCATAAGCCACTTCCACGCCGACCACATCGGCGAGATCCCGTCTCTGGTATTCGGGTTGAAGTACGGTCTGGAGCCCGCGCGGACAAAGCCCCTGCACATTTGGGGTCCGCGTGGCACAAAGAAGCTCTTCAAGGCGTGGTCGGCCGCTCTTGGCGGCTGGTTGGTCGACCCGGGGTTCGCCTTGCGGTTGGGCGAGATCGCGGCGGGCGAGCTGGTACGGATCGGCGATGTCTGGATGAACGCGGCGGAGACGCCTCACACCGACGAGAGCCTGGCTCTCAGGTTCGAGGTGGATGACGCGGTGCTTGGCTACACCGGCGACACTGGCCCCAGCGATGACCTGGCGGAATTCTTTCGCGGCGTAGATCTTCTGCTGGCCGAATGCTCGCTTCCGGACGACCTGGTGTCTGACAATCACCTGTCTCCCAGCAGCCTCGCTCGGCTCGCCAGTACCGCCGCCGTCGGACGGTTGGCGGTGACCCACGTCTATCCCCAGCTTCGGGCACTCGACGTGCCCGGCCTGATCAGGGAAGCGGGGTATCGTGGCGAGATAGTGATGGCAAGCGACGGTCTGGAACTGACGGTTGGGGAAGCACGAGACTGATGACGTCTAGTTGATGGCAATATGCTGATTGTAATGAAGCACAATGCCCGCCAGGAACACGTCGACGACGTGGTGCGGGTCATCGAGGACATGGGCTACGAGGCCCGCCCGATCCCGGGTCGGCAGAGGATTGCCATCGGACTGATAGGCAACGACGGCAAAGTCGACTCGGGCCGCCTCATCGGGCTGGCCGGCGTACTCGAGGTCATACGCGTCACGGAGCCGTACAAGCAGGTCAGTCGGGAATGGCGCGAGGAACCCACGATCATCGAGCTGCCGAACGGGACCGCGCTCGGCGGCCGCGATGTCGCTCTCATAGCCGGCCCATGTTCGGTCGAGAGCGAAGAACAGATACTCGCGGTGGCCCGCTCCATCAGGGATGCCGGAGCCACCGTGTTGAGAGGTGGGGCATTCAAACCGAGGACGTCGCCGTACGCGTTCCAGGGCCTCGGCGAGCGGGGTCTGGAGCTTCTCGCGAAGGCCCGGGACGAGACTGGGCTGGCTACGGTCACGGAGGCGCTCGATCCCGAGGGCTTGGAGATGGTTGCAGAGTATGCCGATGTCGTCCAGATCGGCGCTCGCAACATGCAGAACTACTCGCTGTTGCGCGCTGCGGGCCGTGCGGGCAAGCCGGTTCTGCTGAAGCGGGGGATGTCCGCGACCGTCCGCGAGCTGTTGCTGGCGGCTGAGTACATCGTCAACGAGGGCGAGGCGCGTGTAATCTTGTGTGAGCGGGGTTTACGGACCTTTGACGATCATGCTCGAAACATGCTCGACCTAACGGCCGTCGTTACGGTACACGAGTTGTCGCACCTGCCGATCATCGTAGACCCCAGCCACGGGACGGGCATTCGAACCAAGGTGCCGGGCATGGCGCGCGCGGCGGTGGCAGCGGGTGCGGACGGTGTGATGGCCGAGGTGCACCCGGACCCGGATCGCTCGATCTCGGACGCCGCCCAAGCGCTGCATCCCGAAGTCTTCGCCGGCCTGGTGGTCGAGTTGAGGGGCATAGCCCGGGCCATCGGCAGGGATCTGGTGCCACCGCTGACCTGATGAGTTGATCTCTCACCGCGATCTCGGAGTCCACGGCGAGCGACTCGCTGCCCACCATCTCGCTCGGCTCGGCTACACGATCCTCGAGCGCAACTACCGATTTGGCCGCCGCGAGGTCGATCTCATCATCCGTCGCGAGGGTCTCGTGGCCTTCGTGGAGGTCAAGACGCGGGCGGGAGACGGATTCGGGCACCCCTTGGAGGCGATCACGGCGCTGAAGCGGCGTGAGATCGAGCGCGTGGCCCGACGCTGGCAACAGCGCCACGGCCGGCCGGGTCTGGAGTACCGGTTCGACGCCGTAGGCGTCGTGATCGAGCGCGGCGTAGCGCCGGTCATCGAATACGTCCCCAACGCCTGGCGGCTGGGCGAGTAGGGCTGGGGGTCGGAACGGCTATCGGAAAGGGCACTCCAAGGCCGGTCGGGAGCCTCCGTTGCTGGTCCTGCATCGACGGGGTAGATTCCCCTCAGGCTGGGCCCTCAAAGTGACGGCGCCGGTGCGGAAGGCGGGAGGGGGCTCGCTCCTGCTAGCAGCGGCTAACCCTTATCATCGAACCCACTAGAATGCATCGTCCCGCACTCGCGCGTCTGTATCGTCCCAAGCGCTTCTCTGAGATAATCGGGCAGGACCACGTGTCCGCGACGCTCCGCACCGCCGTCGAGCACGGCCGGGTGGCGCATGCCTACCTGTTTTGCGGACCGCGCGGCATCGGCAAGACCACGGCCGCCCGCGTTCTGGCCATGGCGTTGAACTGCGAGAATCGGCAGGACGGCGAGCCGTGCGGCGTTTGCGAGAGCTGTGAACGTATCTGGGCCGGGCGCACATCGCTGGACGTCGTAGAGATCGATGCCGCTTCGAACCGCGGCGTCGACGACGCCCGCGACCTCAGGGAACGGGCAATGTACGCGCCGTCTGAGGAGTCACGCTACAAGGTCTACATCATCGACGAGGCGCATATGCTCACGCGCGAGGCGTGGAATGCCTTCCTCAAGATCCTCGAGGAGCCACCGCCCCGCGTGATCTTCGTGCTGGCGACTACCGAGCCGGGGAAGATCTTCCAGGCCGCGCCCCCGATCCTCTCGCGCTGCCAGAGGTTCGACTTCCGGCGCATTTCAATCGAACAGATCTGTGAGCGCCTCAACCACGTGCTGCACTCCGAGAGCGTCGATGCGGAAGAAGCGGCGCTCATGCCCATCGCCCGAAGGGCCGACGGCGCCCTACGCGATGCGCTATCGGCTCTGGATCAGGTTCTCGCCTTTAGCGGCGATCGTATCACGGCCACGGATGTTCGCCAGGTACTCGGTCTCGTCGAAGAAGATCTCTACTTCGAGTTGTTCGACATCCTCTGCGAGCGGCGCACCGCAGAGGTCTTCGGGTACGTCGAGCGCCTGAACAAGGGCGGGTACGACCTCGAGGAGTTCTACAAAGGCTTCGCGGACGCGCTTCGGATCCTCCTGAGGATTCGCCTGGAGGACGGTGAATCGCTCCGCTATCTGTCGCAACAGCTCTCGGAGCGCTACGTCGAGTTCGCTCGGCTTTTATCGCCCGGCGATCTGTTGCGCATGCTGTCAGAGCTTGCCGAGCTGGACACCGACGGCCGGTTTCGCAAGAGCGAACAGCAGCGGATCCTCATCGAAGTGTTGCTGCTGAAGTTCGCCATGCTAGACCGGACCGTCGATCTGGAGGAGGTGATCGAGGCGCTGGGGCAGGCGGGCGACCGAGGCTCGGGATCGGAGAACGCTGGCGGCCGGTCGCCAACCGGTACGAACCAGACGGCGCAGACCTCGCGACACCGGGAGGCTAGCTCCGCGAGCCCGAACAGGCGACCCAAGCGGACGGAAGACGATGAGCCGGAGGGTACGGCCACCGTCGAAGCAGCGCCGAGCCCGTCTGTGCCGAGCGGCGGTGGGACCGATCTCGATCGCGCCCGTTCTGCCTGGCAGGACGTGATAACCGAAGGTCGGGTGTTGCGTCCGGGCCAAGGGATCGCCCTCCGAGCCGCGCAGGTGCTCGATCTTACCGCAGAGGGAGAGTTGCGGATCTCGGCGGCGAAGGGGACGCCGGGCGCCGAGGTGCTCGAAGACAGCGTCACACGTCGGCGGCTGGAGGAGGAACTTACCCGGCGCATGGGGAGTCCAATGCGTATAAGAGCCGCAAACGACGCCGACAGAATCCCTCCGCGGGTTACGCCGGAGGCGAGTCGGGAGCAGCGTCTTGCTCGTCTGGTCGACGGTGATCAGGATCTCCAGCACCTGGTGGATGAGCTGGATCTGGAGCTGATGGAATAAAAAGGGAGGTGCCCAGACGGTCGGGGCTAGGCCGCTAAACGACTGGCCTTGCGTGGCTTTTGGCTATTCGTAAACTTTGACCTTGGATGATGGGTGAGCGGAGTTGCCAGGATGAATAATCTCCACCAGTTGTTCCAGCTGGTCCAGCAGGGTCAGGCTCGACTGACCGAGATTCAGACTCAGCTGGCGTCGAAGACGGTGACGGCTTCCAGCGGAGGCGGTCTTGTTACGGTCGTCGCTGACGGCCAGGGCCGTATACGCGAAGTGAAGATCGACCCGTCCGTCGTCGACCCTGAAGATGTGGAGATGTTGGAAGACCTTGTACAGGCGGCGGTGACCGATGCGCAGGCGCGCGCCCGCGAACTGTACGAGGAAGAGATCGGCCGGATGTCAGGCGGATTAAACCCGTTCAACCTGGGCAGTCTCTTTGGAGGTTCGTAGGCCGGGATGTCGGTCATCGACGATCTGGCCACCGAGTTCGCGCGCCTCCCTGGTATCGGTCGGAAGACCGCTTATCGGCTCACTCACCATCTACTCAAAGTCCCGCCGGAGGAGGCATGCCGGCTGGCGCGGGCCATCGATACGATGGCCGAGCGGGTCAGGCACTGCTCGATCTGCAACAATCTGAGCGAGTCGGATCCGTGCGAGTATTGCTCCGATCGGGGCCGTGATCGGGCGGCGATCTGTGTCGTGGAAGAGGCTTCCGACATCGCGGCCATCGACGGTTCGGGCGTCTATAGAGGGCTGTATCACGTCCTCGGCGGATGTCTCTCGCCGTTGGACGGCGTCGGGCCCGATGAACTGAACGTGGATTCGCTGCTCGCCCGATTGGGCGACGATGTCAGCGAAGTTATCGTGGCGACGAATCCGAGCGTGGAGGGCGAGGCCACCGCCACGTACCTGCACAAGATGCTCGCGCCGCGCGGAGTCAGCGTGACACGTCTCGCGAGGGGTCTGCCGGTGGGTGGGGACCTGGAATACGCGGATGGCGTGACCATCGCCCAGGCGCTGGCCGGGCGACGGGGTATGTAGGGGGCGGTGAATCAGATGAAGGAGGCGATCGCCACGAACAGAGTGCTACGGACTGTCGGGTTGACGCTAGCGGGCACTGCGGCGGTCAGCGTGCTTGGAGTTCTGTTGGTTCGTGACCAGGTCCACCGCCATCGTCGCGATCTGTTCAGCCCGAGGCCGTTGCGTCGCCTCGCGGCTCTCACGTACATCGGCAAGCATCCGGACATCGAGAACGCGAACCTGCTGCGTGACTTCCTCGGTTGGGAGAGGGAACCGATGTTGCGCCGGCGAGCTTCCGCGATCCTCGAACGGATGGAACGGGCATTGAGCGCCGGGTCGGAGCAAGCCGCTCAAGCCAACGGGAACGAAGAAGCGAACGAATGACGCTTGCCGGAGCACCGAGTTGGTCTTTCGGTCCCAGCGACTCCGAGCGCATCGAGCAGATACTCGGCAGTCTGCTGTACGAATCGAACGCGAACTGCGCGCTCTTGGTCGATCGGACCGGCCAGCTCGTGACCACCGTGGGTGAGGAGCCCAATTTCGATTCTGCGGCGTTCGCCAGCCTCACCGCTGCCGACTTCTCGGCGAACGATCAGCTCGCTTCCTTGATCGGTGAAGAAGACTTCAGCTCGCTGTTCCATCAGGGCCGCAACGAGTCGATGTATCTGGCCGATGTCGGGAAGAGGTTGATATTGGTCGTTCTGTTCAGCCATCAGACGACGTTGGGCTTGGTACGACTCAAGATCAAAGACGCCGTCATCAAGCTGAATACGGTCTTCGATGACGTGTTCGGGAGAACAGCGGAACGGGAGACCCCGACGCTCGAGAGGGGTTTTGTTGACGAAGCCGAAGATGAAATCGATCGACTGTTTCGGGAATAGGGGATCTCGACCATGTCGATGATCAACTACGCTTCCCGCGAGATCAACTGCAAGATCGTATACTACGGTCCGGGACTCGGCGGAAAGACCACGAACTTGGAGTACATCTACAACAAGGTCTCGCCGAACACTCGAGGAAAACTCATCAGTCTAGCAACAGAGACTGAACGGACGCTCTTTTTCGACTTCCTACCCGTCGACTTGGGCACGATCCGCGGCTTCAAGACGCGCTTCCACTTGTATACGGTGCCGGGACAGGTCTACTACAACGCCAGCCGTAAGCTCATCTTGAAAGGCGTTGATGGCGTTGTGTTCGTCGCCGACAGCCAGGTGGAGCGGCTCGACGCCAATATCGAGTCGATGCACAATTTGTACGAGAATCTGGCTGAGTACGGCTACGACCTGCGCCAGATCCCGTTCGTTATCCAGTACAACAAGCGAGATTTGCCCAGCGTCTCGCCGTTCGAGGAACTGGAACGCCACCTAAACCCAGACGGCGTGCCCGCATATGAAGGCGTGGCGACGACGGGTCTGGGTGTGTTCGATACACTCAAGGCCGTTGCGAAGCTGGTGATCAAGAGCCTCGGCTGAGCGGGGGCTGTCCAGTGAACCTGCCGAATGCAATTACGGTCGCGCGGATCTTTGCAGCGCCCGTAATCTTCTTTCTTATTCTGGGCGGTGGCTTCGGCCAACTCCTGTTCGCGTTCATTCTCTTCGTAGCCGCTGGTCTCTCGGATCTGTGGGACGGGTATCTCGCGCGCCGGCGCGGCCAGATCACCGACTTCGGAAAGCTGGCTGACCCGATCGCCGACAAGCTGCTCGTCGTCAGCACATTCGTTCCCTTCTATGTCGTGTCGCTGCGCGAAGGGGCATCGACCGAGCTCGCCGTCGTACCGTGGTGGGGAACGCTGCCTCTGTGGGTCTTGGTCGTAGTGTTAGGGCGCGAGTTCCTGATCACGGTCTTCCGGGGCTTCGCAAAGCAGAAGGGCGTAGTGATCCCCGCGGGCAGGGAAGGCAAGTACAAGGCGCTGATCCAAAATCTGTTCATCGGCGGCGAGATTCTCTGGCTGGCCCTCCGCTCTCGGGCCATAGAGCGTGCCTGGGACAGCCCGTTCTGGTCGTTCTGGAAGGTTTTCCCCCACGGTGCCTTCGTGGCGATCACGCTGGCGGTCGCCGTCCTACTGACGCTCTACTCGCTCCTCGTATATTTCTGGCAGAATCGCTCACTCGTTCGCACGGATTCCGGATGAGGCGTGCCCTCGATGCCGTCGAGATCGTCTCGGTGGGTGACGAGCTGCTGAGCGGAGCCACGATCGACTCGAACGGAGCGTGCATCGGCAGAGCGTTGGAACCGCTGGGCGTCAGGGTCGTCCGCAAGACAACCGTCGGCGACGATGCGGCCGCCATCATCGCCGCCGTTGGCTCCGCGCTCGAGCGGACCGGCGCGGTGATCACGACAGGCGGCCTGGGCCCGACACCGGACGACATCACCAAAGAGGCCGTGGCCGAAGCGCTCGGCCGCGAGCTGGAGTTCCGCGAGGACCTATGGCAGCGCCTGCTTCAGCGCTGGGCTCATCGCGGCCGCATACCGGAGACGAACCGGAGGCAGGCCGAGGTGCCCGCGGGAGCGGAGACGTTTCACAATCCGCGCGGAACAGCCCCCGGGCTCGCTGTTGACGACCAGGAGAGGGGGCTCTGTATTCTCTTGCCGGGCCCGCCGGATGAGCTGGAGCATCTTCTGATCAACAGCGTCGTTCCCTATCTAGCGGCACGAACCAGGCCCGATGCTCGGAGACCCTACCGCCGCTTCTTGCGGACGGTGGGCATAGCGGAGTCGGCCATCGCCGAGAGGATCGGCGCCGAACTAGATGACCTTTCTGTCGACGTTGCATTCTTGCCCGAGTTCGATGGCAATGACATCCGGTTGACCGGCTGGGCGACCGAAGTAGATGAGATCGCCCCGGCTTTGCGAGAAGCTGTCGCGCGGCTCCAGCGCACTCTGGGGGACCACATCTACGGGGAAGGGGAGGTCGAACTGGCCGACGTTGTGGGCCAACTGCTGCAGTTACGCGGACTGAAGGTGGCTGTGGCTGAGAGCTGCACGGCGGGACTGATCGCCAAGCGGCTGACGGATCGCTCCGGCTCGTCGGAGTACTTTTGGGGCGGGGCCGTTGTCTACGATGACCAGGCCAAAGTCGGATTGCTCGGAGTGGAAGAAGAGACGATTCTTCAGCACGGTGCGGTGTCGGAAGAGACCGCGCGCGAGATGGTCGAAGGGATCTGTCGTCGCTCGGGCGTCGAGGCGGGCATAGCCGTTACCGGCATCGCAGGACCCACGGGCGGAACCGAGGAGAAGCCGGTGGGGACCGTATGGCTGGCCGCGCGGCTGGGGGACGAGACAGTGACCGCCCGCAGGTATTATCCGGGCGAGCGCGACATAGTCCGGGCTCGGGCTGCCCAGGGCGCGCTGGATCTGCTGCGGAGAACCTTAATCCAGGAGCTGAAGTGAAAGGTTCCCACGGGTATTTCAGCGGTGTCGGCGGTATCCGCCTTCACTACCGCTGCTGGGAGGTAGTGACACCTCGAGCCGTGGTAATCGTGGCTCACGGACTCGGCGAGCACTCGGGGCGCTATGAGCGACTGGCTCACGATTTTGCGCGCGCCGGTCTGAGCACTTATGCCCTCGATCACCGCGGTCACGGTCGATCGGATGGCCGTCGCGGGCACACTCGCCGGTTCATCCGTTACGTGCACGACCTAGAGCGTTTCAGGCGCAAAGCCACGGGAAACATCGGACCGGATGTGCCGCTCATCTTTCTCGGCCATTCTCTCGGGGGACTGATCCTGATCCGCTATCTGCAGGAGTATCCGGGTGTTCCGGCGCGCGGCGCCGTCTTTTCCGCGCCGTTACTCGGGATGGTGATGGAGGTTCCCCAATGGAAGGATGTCTTGGCCGACATCCTCTACTATACCGTTCCGGCGCTTCCGATGAGCACCGGCCTACCGCCGGAGTACTTGAGCCACGATCCGGAGGTGGTCGACGCGTACGTGCGTGACACACTAGTGCACGATCGCATCACGCCTCGCACCTACGGCGAGATCGAGCGGGAGATCAAGCTTGCCTTCCAGAAGGCGGATCGGCTGCGAATGCCCATGCTCTTCCTCGTACCCAGCGACGACAGGATCGTGAGGGCGGACCTGATGCAGGAGTTCGCGGCCGTGCTGGGCGAAGCGAAGAACGTGCGCGTCGAGACATTCGCTGGCTTTTACCACGAGGTACTGAACGAGACCGCCCGCTCCAGCGTCGTGGCCGACCTGCTCGGCTGGATCGAGCGCCGCATTCCAGCGCACGTGCCTTCGCCGGAGAGCGCCGAGGGGACCGAGTAGCGGCCTGCAGCCGTCGACGCGGAGCCGAGCGGATTGAGTCGCTGGCCTCCGCTCGTGGGATCCAACTGGCAGGTTGGGCGGGCCGCAGGGCGGCTGAGGGGTTGACGACGGGTGTCAAAGCTGTGACTCATATGGGGCATACGCTATAGCAACTGAGAAAGTGACATGAGTCCTAGAAAAAAGAGCAAGAAGGTGAACGAGAAAGTAGAAAACAGAGGGGCCGAGACAGCGCCCGAAACCGAATTTGCAACGCAGGGGCCCGGCGAGCCGGCGGATGCCGTAGAGTTGAAGGATGCCGAGCAAGAGACGGTCTCCCCGCCTCCGGAAGAGGTGATCGACACACTGAGCACCGCGCTCGAGGAGCTCGAGGACCGGCATCTCCGACTAGTTGCGGAGTTCGACAATTTCCGCAAGCGCACGGTCAGAGAGCGCATCCAGCAGACAGAGCGCGCTCAGGCCGATTTGGTGAGGAGCCTGCTGGAGTCATTGGACGATCTGGCTCGGGTGTCGGAGCATGGCTCGGCCGATCATGACGCAACGGCGATACTCGAGGGCATTCAGTTGGTCGAGACCAAGCTGCTGCGCGCGCTCGAGCAAGCCGGCCTAAAGCACATCGAGGCCGTCGGCAAGACGTTCAATCCCGAGGTGCACGACGCGCTGGTCGCGGTATCGACCGACGAGCCGGAAGAAGACGACATGATCGCGCAGGAGATCGGGAAAGGATACCTGTTCAAGGGCATTCTCCTGAGGCCGTCGCTGGTCCAGGTGATGAAGTACCAGCCGGAGGCAGCGTCCGAGCGCAGCGAGGTCGACGAAACAGAGGACGAATCCTGACGTATGCCGGGCGCAACCACGAAGGACTACTATCAGATTCTGGGCGTCGCGGACAGCGCGGATTCGGACGCGATCAAGAAGGCATATCGCACGCTGGCAAAGCAGTACCATCCCGACGCCAACCCGGATAATCCGAGCGCCTCCGAACGCTTCAAGGAAGTCTCCGAAGCCTACTCGGTTCTCTCCGATTCGGAGAAGCGCAAGCAGTACGACCGTATGCGGCGCTTCACGCCGTTCGAGGAGTTCGCTCCATCCGTCGGTGATGAGCAGCGCGGTAAGGGCTTCTCGTTCGACGACCTCGGCGGGATCGGCGACATCTTCAGCTCCATCTTCGATTTCGGGCGCGGCCGCAAACGCCAGGCGGCCCAGAAAGGCCGCGATGTCGAGCACACGGTCGACGTCGCATTCGAGACCGCCGCCCGCGGCGGCAGCATCACCATCGATGTCCCCGTAACCGAAGAGTGCGCGACATGCGACGGAAGCGGGGCGCGTCCCGGCACGACCACGACGCGCTGCCCCGAGTGCGACGGTACCGGGCACCGAAGCTTGGGGCAGGGCGATTTCGCCATTAATCGTCCTTGTCCGGCCTGCTTTGGGCGCGGTGAGATCGCCACCGATCCATGCCCGAGCTGCGGTGGGACCAGCCAGGTGACGTCGCAGCGGCGTGTGAACTTACGGGTGCCGACCGGAGCCGAGACGGGCTCGCGGGTGCGGATGTCGGGAATGGGCGAACGTGGCCCGGGCGGCGGGCCGCCCGGTGACCTGATCATCAAATTCGATGTGAAGAAGGACCGCTTCTTCCGACGGTTGGGCCTCGATATTTACTGCACCGTTCCGATCAACATCGCTCAGGCGACGCTCGGCTCGAAGCTTCGGGTCAGAACGGTCAGCGGCAAGCGCGTGGTGCTGCGCATTCCGCCGGGGACCAGCAGCGGCACCAAGTTCCGGCTGCCCAAGATGGGGATCGAGAAGGACGGCCGATTGGGCGATCAATACGTCGAGGTGAAGGTCACGGTCCCGGACAAGCTAGACGAGCGTGGCAAAGAGCTGATGAAAGAGATTGCGGAGCTGGAAGGAATCAAGTACTAGGCGGGGTATTTTCGATCATCGACTGACGAATACTGAATATCGAAGAGCAACAACCCACCGGCACCCGCAGCGTCCTCTACCTTATTACCTTGAGGCTTCTCCCACCACCGGCTATTCGCCCGCCGCCCAGCAGTTCCTCGCCTTTGTAGATCGCCGCTGACTGGCCCGGCGTGACGGCGCGGTGCGCTTCGTAGAGGCACAGCACCGTTCGCTCGTCATCTCGCGACTCGACCTGGCCGGCGGCCTCACGGCCGCGGTGGCGAACCTGGACGCTGACCTCGTCGCCCGGTTCGGGCGGGTCGCCGATCCAGTTCGGGTCATCGATCGTGACCAACTTCGCTTCCAACTCGGTCACGGGCCCTATTACGACGATTCGGGCAGCGGGATCGATTCTCACGACGTACATCGGCTCGGAGAAACCGCCGGGCAATCCCTTGCGTTGCCCCACCGTGAAGCGGCAATAGCCCGCGTGCCTGCCGACTTCCTGGCCGTCGAGGGTAATTATGGGCCCGGGCTGGAAGGCTGGGTGATCACCGGCCAGCCGGGTAGCGAGGAAGCCGGAATAGTCGCCGTCCGGGACGAAGCAGATATCGTAGCTCTCGGGCTTGTCCGCCGTCTCGAGCCCAAGCTCGCGAGCTCGGCGTCGGACCTCCGGCTTCGTCAGGTCGCCGATGGGCAGCTCTAGCCGGTCCAGCACGTCGCGGTCGATCCCCCAAAGGAAGTACGTCTGGTCCTTCGAGCGGTCGACGGCGCGATACAGGCGAGTGACGCCGTCGGAGCGCTGGACCCGAGCGTAGTGCCCGGTGGCGATGCGATCGCAGCCGAGCATCCGAGCCCGCCGCAGCAGATCGCGGAACTTCGTGTGCGAGTTGCAGCGGACGCAGGGATTCGGCGTGCGCCCGATCGAGTACTCCGCCACGAAGTCCTCGATCACATCTCGCGTGAACTCCTCCTCCAGGTCGAACACGTAGTGCGGGATGCCCAGCTTGTGGGCCACGCCGCGGGCGTCCGCTATCCCTTCCAATCCGCAGCACGTCTTGGACGAACCGGGAACCTCGCTGTAACAGAACGTCTTGATGGTCGCGCCGATCGCCTCTTCGCCGCGCTCACTCAGTAGAGCGGCGGCGAGCGATGAGTCGACACCGCCGCTCATTGCGACCAGGACCCTCGTTGCGTTGGCGTTCGTGCTCGACACTTGCGACGACCTGCGGAAAGGGATACAGCGACCTCAGGACCCTGCTGCGAACTCGCGCACCCGCGCGACGATCCTGGGGAAGACATCCAACACGTACTCGATCTCTTCGGCCTGTGTTCCCCAGCCGAGGCTGAAACGGATCGTGTTCTGCGCCAGGTCGCCCTGGCTGCCCATGGCGACCATGACGTGCGAGGGCTCGACGCTGCCCGTGGTGCAGGCCGACCCGGACGAGACGCAGATGCCTTCCAGGTCGAGGGCCGTGAGCGTTCCCTCGATGTCGGCGGCGGGTATCGAGACGTTTAGGACGCTCGGTAGTCGATGTGGGGCGCCGCCGCCGTTCACTACGAGCCCTGGCACGGCCTCCTGCAGGCCGCTCTGCAGCCGGTCCCTGAGCGCCGTCAACCGCTTTGGTTCCGTCGCCAGCTCGGCGCTCGCCAGCGCGGTCGCCTCGGCGAACCCTACGATTCCCGCGACGCCTTCCGTGCCGGAGCGCAGCCCAGCTTCCTGGCCACCACCGTAGATGACGGGCTCCAGCTCGATCCCGTCCCGCACGATCAAGGCTCCCGTGCCCTTGGGCCCCCCGAGCTTGTGGGCCGAGAACGCGGCGAGGCCGACGGGCGCGGACTCGAAGTCCAGCTTCACCTTGCCTAAGGCTTGTACGGCATCGGAGAACAGGCCCGCTCCCCTCCGCTGGCAAAGTCCGGCGGCGGCTTCAATCGGCTGAACGACCCCCGTCTCGTTGTTGGCCCACATGACCGAGACCAGGGTCGGGCGGCCGTCGGTGGGTACGGCGTCGGCCAGCGCGTCGAGATCCAGGACGCCGCGCCCATCCACGGGCACGACGCGGATGTCGTACGCCTCATGCTTCAGCACCTTGGTGGCCGCGATCACGGCCTTGTGCTCGATGCTCGACCGCACGACGCAACCCGAACGATTACGGCGCGCGAAACCGAGGACAGCCAGGTTGTCGGCTTCGCTTCCCGACCCGGTGAAGACCACCCGATAGCCGGACGCGCCCAGCAGTTCGAGTACGCGGGCTCGACCCTCTTCTATCGCGGCCCTGGCGGCCCGGCCGTACGAGTGCATGCTGGACGGGTTGCCGAACTCCTGCTCGAGATACGGCGTCATCGCTGCCCGGACCTCTGGGCGCAGCGGCGTGGTGGCCGAGTAGTCGAGGTAGATGCGCTTGTTCGTCATCGCCATCAGAAACTGCTCACCGGCAGCTGGGCGACATCGTCGACGCCCAGCGTCTCCCTGGTGTAGAACGGTTCGCCGTACGCGGCCCGGATAAGCGAGCCGTAATGTGCGTCTTGGATCCGGATGAGCTCGTAGAATGGGACATCCGCCGGGAAGAGCTCGCCCAAGGCTTTGACATCATCGAACTGAGAAGCGTAGCAGCGGATCGCTTCCAACTTGCGCTCGAAAGCATCGCTGGTGTCCACGACGAAGGTCGGCTTGCGCGCGTGCTCGCGATAGGCGAGGGCATAGAGCACCTTGGTCGGGCGATGAGCGTCGCCGGAGGCGGCATAGTTCTTCAGTCCGGACAGGTAGCACGCGTCGTAGCCCAGCTCGGCCGCGACACGGTGGTCCGGATGGCGGCCCTCGAGGTAGGGTAGGATCACTGTACGCGGACGAAGCTCGCGGATCGCTTCTACCAGCAAAACTCGGCTCTCGTCGTCATTGCGGATCCCTGCGTCCGGTAGGCCCAGGTTGAGCCGTTCCGTGAGCCCGAGGATGGTGGCCGCGCGCTCTGACTCGGCTCTGCGCTGCTCGGGGCTCCCGCGCGATCCTAGCTCACCGGCGGTGAGATCGAGGATACCCGTTTTGTGGCCGAGATCCGCCGCTCCGATGAGCGTGCCTCCGCACAGGAGTTCGGCGTCGTCGGGATGCGGCACGATTGCAAGGACATCTACCATTGCGCTGTCCGGTTCCGATCGCCCTCGCTGTCGGGCGATCAGTGTCGGTCGATGCTCGGATGGGAGATAGTGTAGAAGCAACGGTGGCCCGCCGCCACCGTGGCTGCGGGCCACCATACGGGCCACGCCCGTGCCGCGGTCACTCCCAGCGCAAGGCCTCAACCGGGTCGAGGCGTGCCGCGCGTACCGCCGGGAACAGACCGAACACGATTCCGGTGAACGCCGCGGCG
>JBDHAS010000002.1:0-65798 GCA_039588015.1 Gemmatimonadota bacterium
TGGGCCTTGCCGGAGATGTACTTCCCCCACACCGCCGAAGTGTGGGGTACCATCCGGGGACAGCTCATCTTGAGGACGGCGGGCGATCCGAGCGTCCTGGCGCCCGCCATCCGGGATGCCGTTCGCGAGATCGACGCGGGCATCCCGATCACGGCCCCCTTCACAATGGGGAAGGTCCTCTACGATTCCACGGCTGGCCGACGCTTCTCGATGCTCCTGGTGGGGCTCTTCGCCGTCACGGCCCTCCTCCTCATCGTCACAGGGACGTACGGGGTGGTGTCGTACTCCGTGTCGCAGCGCACCCACGAGATCGGAGTGCGCATGACGCTGGGGGCCGAGAAGGCGCGTGTGGCCAATCTCTTCCTAGCTCGTACGGGGATTCTCTTCCTAGTCGGTCTGGGAGTGGGTTTGTTCGGCTCTTTCGCCGCCTCCGCCCTGACGGGGTCCATGGTGTACGGCATCAGTCCCTTGAGCCCCATCCACCTGGCCGGAGCCGCTGGAGTGATGATCCTGGTTACTGTGGCCGCCACCATGGTGCCGGTGTTGCGGGCCACGGCGGTGGACCCGCTGGAGGCCCTCAGAGAGGAGTAAGAGGGCCTCCTCCTTCCCGTCCTACCCCAGCAGATTCATCCGTCGAAGCAGCGCCTGGAACCGCGGGTCGCTTCTGATCGGGGCGAATTCTGGCAGACTGTTGATCCACGGCGTGTACGCGTTTCCCAGCGCGTTCTGAATCCAGCCGAGAACATAAGCCGAGACATAGCGTTCGCGGGACTCCGACTCCAGCCGAGCGAAGACTGCTTCCGCCCGACCTCGTTGACCCGCGCTGGCGTAGACCCCAGCGAGCATCATCTGATGGATGTCATCGTCGTCAAGACGGACGGCGGTCTCGGCTGCGGTGAGCGCTTCGGTGAACTCGCCCTTACGTCGGTGTGCATCGGCCAAGCAGAAATACACCCAGGACGAGAGCGAGTCGAGCTCGAGCGCCGAGCGGCACTCGACGATGGCGCTGTCCAATCGCCCCGCGTACGTGTAGGCCAAACCTAGGTTCAACCGCATGTCCGCCGAGACGGGGTTGACCTTCTTGGAGCGAATTCCCTCCGCGATCGACTCGTCCCACCGGCCGAGAATCTCGAAGTAGTCGCCGTACACCTGATGCGCGTCGTCATAGCCAGGGTTGAGCGCGATCGCGCGCTCCAGGGCTCGGCGCGCTGTCTCCCAGTCCCAGTCGTGATAGAACGCGATGCGGCCGAGCGCCGTCTGCGCTTCGGCGAGGTCGGGATCCAGCTCGATCGCCCGCCGCACCGCTGCCTTGGCTTTGGACAGCTGGCTCGGCTCGACCCGCGCCAGTGAGGCATACGCCCTGGCCAACGCGGCCCAGGCCATCGCATACTCCGCGTCCGTCTCAGTCGCTTGCTCGAGCAACGTGAGGCCCTGCTCAGCGTTCCCCCGCTCCCAGTGATACCGCCCTCTCAGCAACAGATCGTGGGCCTCCGGATCGACCGGCTGCGACGCGGCGAGACGCGCTTCGTCCCCGGCCGTGAGCGCGACCCGCACCTCCCCGGCAATCGCTCGCGCCACCTCGCTGTGCAGCGCGAGCACGTCGCCGAGCTCTCGGTCGTATGATTCGGCCCACAGATGACGATCGCCCGCCGCGTCGATCAACTGGGCCGTCACCCGCACGCGATTGCCGTCACGCAACACCGAGCCCTCGACGATGCCGTCCACGTTGAGCTCGCGCGCGATGTCCGGCAGCGGCTTTCTCACTCCCTTGTATTGCATCACCGAGGTGCGCGAGATCACGCGCAGCGCTTCGATCTTCGAGAGCTCCGTGATCAGCGCATCGGTCATCCCGTCGACGAAGTACTCGTTACCCGGATCGGCAGCGAGGCTCTCGAGCGGGAGTACCGCGAGAGACTCGAGTGTCCCACCGCCGCCACCGCCGCGGATGCCGCCCATATCGAAAAACAGGGCGGTCGCCGCAAGCATCGTCGCCGTGACCAGCACCGGGATCCAACGACGGCTCCTCACATTCGAACTCGTCTCCAACTTCGCGGCAGCTGCCGCCGATTGAGTAGCGCCCGTCCGGAGCGCGTCAGCGAACTGTGCCACCGGATTGAAACGGTCAGCCGGCACCTTGGCCAAGGAGCGCTGGAGTATCCCCGCAATCTGCGGCGGCACCGCCGGCCGGAGATTGGTGACGCTCGGCGGGTCGACCGTGAGGTGCTGGTGTACCAGACTCTCGACCGTTGGCCCCGTGAACGGCGGTTGGCCTGCCAGCATCTCGTACAGCACGCAGCCCAAGGAGTAGAGATCGCTCCGCTCATCGAGCTCGCCTTCCCCCGCCGCTTGCTCCGGGCTCATGTAGGCCGGCGTCCCGATCGCGAGCCCGGTCTTGGTGAGCTTCGTTCCGCCAGCTTCCGTGATCGCCCGCGCGATGCCGAAGTCGGCCACGACCGCGTGCCCGCTTTCCAGGAGGATGTTCTCGGGCTTGATGTCGCGGTGGATCACCCCGCGCTGGTGAGCGTAGCTCAGCGCGTCGGCTACCTCGCACGCGACCTGAAGCGCGTCGTCGAGAGGAAGCTGCTTCTCGCGGTCGATTCGATCACGCAGGGATTCGCCTTCGACGTAGGGCATCACGTAGAAAAGAAGGGCCTCACCCTGTGCCCCCTTCTCCGCATCCCTGTCCTCACCGCCTGGCGCGGTCTCCGCGATAGCGTGCCGGGGACTCACGGCCTCTCCTGAATCGAACAGTGGCAAGATGTGCGGGTGTCGGAGGTTCGCGGTGGTGGTGATCTCGCGTAGGAACCGTTCGTGGCCCAGGGCCGCGGCCAGCTCCGGCAGCAGCACCTTGACGGCCACCTTGCGCCGGTGTTTGAGGTCCTCGGCCAGGTAGACGGTCGCCATGCCACCCGCGCCGAGTTCGCGCTCGATCCGGTAGCGGTCGGCGAGCGCCCTCGTGAGGCGCTCCAATATGTCAGGCAATACGGCTCACTCCCGTTACGGGTGCGGCCTCGGGCAGGAACCTCCGGGGCCGGGGCTGTTTTGATCGCACCGGAAGATGCCCGCCCGCGCCGCGGTATTCAAGCTGACGCATCTCAATAGGGAATAGACAGTTATCGAGGCGCCCGACAGATGTTCCCGTCAAATTGCGTTGATTTCCAAAGTGTTACAGAGAAAACCTTGACTAAACCGACTAGTTGGTCTATTATACCCCGGTATCAGGACAAGGATTTGACCATGACTGGACCGAACACCAAAGACAAGCTGATCGAAGCGGCCCTGGCGCTCATGCTGGCCAAGGGCTACCCGGCTACGACCGTCGACGAGATCTGCGCCAGCGCCGGGGTCAGCAAAGGCAGCTTCTACCACTTTTTCTCGACCAAGGAGGAATTGGCGTTGGCAGCTCTCGAGGCCTATGCCGAGTGGGGCTTCGAGGCGCTCCGAAAGGGCAGCTACGCCGATCTCGAGGACCCGCTGAGCCGTGCATTCGGGTTCCTCGACCACGCGCAAGCGATCGCCCACGACGTCTGGGGCAACGGGTGTCTACTGGGCAACCTGGCCATCGAGCTGGCAGACACGAATGAGGTCTTTCGGGCTCGTATCTCAGGAATCTTCGAGGATCTGGCCAGGCGCCTCGCCGACCTGTTCGCGGTAGCCGTGGAACCGGGGAAGCCGGAGGCCCCACGCCCAATCGAGTTGGCGGAGTTCTTCCTCTCCGTACTGGAGGGGTCGATCGTGCTCGCCAAGGCACATGACGACTGGGGACGCGTGCCAACGGCTTTGGCGAACTTTAGACTGTACTTGGGCATGCTGGCCCAGTCGGCCAGAGCCTAAGGGCAAGGAACAGCGGGTTTTTTTTGACTTTTATCTAAACCGACTAGTCGGTCTATTCTACCCCAACCATCGGAGACAACAGCATGCGAATCGAAGAGGCAAAGCAATCGACGGACGGCTTACCGGCCCGTTGGGCCCGCTGGACGCTGCGCTGGCGTTGGCCGATCCTGGCGCTCAGCATCCTAGTCGTTCTGGGGACGGGAGCCGGGGCGAGCAAGCTGCGCATCGCCAGTGACTACCGCGTCTTCTTCAGCGAGGACAATCCGGATCTGCTGGCCTTCGAGGCCATGCAGAAGATCTACACGAAGAACGACAACATCCTGTTCGTGGTCGAGCCGGTATCGGGCGACGCCTTCGGCCGCGATGCGCTGGTGGCCCTCGAGGATTTGACCGACGGAGCCTGGCAGATCCCGTATGCCATCCGCGTAGTCGGGATCACGAACTTCCAGCACAGCGAGGCGGACGGGGACGACCTGGTCGTGGACGACCTCGTCGAGGATGCCACCCTTCTCGACGAAGCCGGCCGGGCGAGGGTCCGGCGTGTCGCCTTGGCCGAGCCATTGGTCAAGAACCGGATCGTGTCGCAGTGGGGCGATGTGGCGGGAGTGAACGTCACTCTGCAGCTCCCCGACGAGTCGACGGAGGCGTTGCCGCCGCTCGTGGTGGCCGCCCGAGAACTGGCGAGGCAGATCGAGGCCGAGCACCCGGCTGTACGGATCAGGCTGACCGGGATCGCCATGCTCAACAACGCGTTCGACGAGATGGCGCGGAAAGACATGGCCACGCTGATGCCTCTCATGTACCTCGGGATCATCGCACTGATATTTCTGCTCTTGCGCTCCGGTTCGGCGACCTTCTCCACGGTGCTAGTGATCGGGATGTCGACCGCCACCGCCATGGGCCTGGCCGGCTGGCTGGGGATCCCGATCACGCCACCCTCGTCGACAGCGCCGGTAATGATCATGACTCTGGCCGTCGCCGACAGCATCCACATCCTGACGACGACGCTCCACAGCATACGCTCGGGTCTGGGCAAGCGGGATGCACTGGAGGAGAGTCTGCGGATAAACCTGCTGCCGGTTTTCTTGACCAGCCTGACAACGGCGATCGGATTCCTCAGCATGAACATGAGCGACGCGCCGCCTTTCCGGGACCTGGGAAACATGACGGCCATGGGCGTGATCGCCGCGTTCTTCTATTCAGCCCTAACCCTCCCTGCCCTGGTCTCGGTGCTGCCGCTCAAGGCCCGCAGAGGCCCCGGGTTCAGCACCGTGTGGACGGATCGATTCGCGGCGTTCGTCACGCGCCGGCGGCGGCCGTTGCTCGCCGCTTCGGCGCTGGGAACCCTGGCCTTGGCCGCAGTGGTCCCGGCGAACGAACTGAACGATGACTTCGTTGACTACTTCGATGACTCGGTGGTCTTCCGGCAGCACACCGACTTCTCTACGCAACGGCTGACGGGCCTCTACCAGTTGGAGTTCGACCTCAGGGCATCCGACAGCGGAGGCATCAGCGAGCCGGCGTATCTGCGGACGGTGGACGAGTTCGCCGAGTGGTATGCCGAACAACCGCACGTGCGCCACGTTCTGTCGTTGACGGACGTGTTCAAGCGGCTGAACAAAAACTTGCACGGCGACGAACCGACACAGTACAGGCTGCCCGAGACGCGGGACTTGGCAGCGCAATACTTGTTGCTGTTCGAGATGTCCCTGCCCTATGGGCTCGACTTGAACAACCAGATCAACGTCGACAAGTCGGGCACCCGCTTCATAGTCACACTCGATGACGTCTCGACGAGAGAAATTCGGGAGCTGGCTGCCGACGGAGAGGCGTGGCTGGCCCTAAACGCTCCGCCGGAAATGCAGACCAGAGCCAGCGGTCCCTCGGTCATGTTCGCGCACCTGTCGAAGCGAAACATCGAGGGGATGCTAGTGGCGAGCTTGTTAGCGCTCGTCCTGGTATCGATCTGCCTGGTGTTCGCCTTCCGCAGCCTGAAGTTCGGGCTCTTGAGCCTGATCCCGAACGTGGCGCCCGCCGCCCTGGCGTTTGGGGCTTGGGGCCTCTGGGTGGGTCAGATCAACATCGCGCTCTCAGCGGTGGTCGCAATGACGTTGGGTATCGTGGTCGACGACAGCGTCCACTTTCTCAGCAAGTACCTGCGGGCGCGGCGCGAGCAGAACGCGGACGGCGCGCAAGCGGTTCGCTATGCCTTCAACACGGTCGGCCCCGCGCTTCTCTTCACCTCGATCATACTCGCCGGCGGCTTCCTGGTCCTCGCCGGGTCCTCGTTCGACCTCAACGCGGGGATGGGGAAGCTCACTGCTATGACCATCGTCTTCGCCCTTGTGACCGATTTCCTGCTGCTGCCGTCGCTGCTGTTGACCGTGACGCAGCGGGCGGAGTCAAAGACGACAAAGGAGGACGGAACCATGACTTTCAACAGACAGATACAAACGAGCCCTCGAGCCCAAGTCGTAGAAGTCCCGGCCGGGCGCACATCGAGGAACGCACTTGGTTGGATCACGGCATTGGCGTTGGCCGCAATTCTCGCGCTGACTGCCGGCGCGTTGAGTGCTCAAGAGGCGCGCGGGCCGGCGGCCGGCGAGAAGAACGCGGCGAAAGTTGAGGAGACGTGGACGTTCCCGATCAACGCCACGCCCGAAGAACAGGGCCTAGCGGTCGCCACCGAGGCGGACCGCAGAGACCAGGGCTTCGGCGACTTCATCGCGAAGCTCTCGATGATCCTGCGCAACAAGCACGGCGAGGAGAGCGTTCGCGAGATTCGCACACGCACGCTCGAGGTGGAGGGTGATGGAGACAAGTCGTTGGTCATCTTTGACCGTCCAGGCGATGTGGCCGGCACGGCGTTCCTCAGCTGGAGCCACACCACCGGCTCGGACGACCAGTGGATCTACCTGCCGGCGCTCAAGCGAGTGAAGCGCATAGCGACCAACAACAAGTCGGGTCCGTTCATGGGGAGCGAGTTCTCGTACGAGGACATCTCTTCGCAGGAAGTGGAGGAATACACCTACCGGTACCTGAGAGACGAGTCGCTGGGTGGCGCTGAGACTTACGTGGTGGAGCAGGACCCGGTCGACGAAAACTCAGGCTACTCCAGGGTGATCGTCTGGCGGGACAAGCAACACTTTCGGCCTCTGAAGATCGAGTTCTACGATCGGAAGGGCGACCTGCTCAAGACGCTCACCTATGAGGGCTACCAGCAGTATCGGGGTCAATACTGGCGGGCGGACCGGATGGCCATGGTCAATCACCAGACTGGCAAGAGCACCGATCTACTTTGGCACGAGTACGAATTTGCCACGGGGCTCCGGGACCGTGACTTCAGCCAAAATGGCCTGAAGCGGGTACGCTGAGCCGGCGAGAGGAGAGACCATCATGCGTAGACAGACTAACTCGGCGAGGTGGCGGCCCCGTGCCGCCACCCGATACGCGGCACTCGCCCTTCTTCTGACTTTGTGGCCGGTAGCGGACGCGTTCGGACAAGGACCGTGGGGCATGCTGGCGCGGATCCCGGGGCGCATGAGGGCCGAGCTGGAGCTGGAGGGACGCGCGTTCCCGAGGTCACCTGCCGATCCGCGGCAGCAGCAGCACGGCACGTCGGTAGCCCTCAAAGCGAAATACGACGTGGATTGGGCCGACGGTGATCACCTTTTCGAGATCGAGCCCTTCTTCCGCTACGATCCGAACGATCCGCAACGAACCCACTTCGACTTCCGAGTACTGAGCTGGACCTTGATCCGTGACTTCTGGGAGTTGCGAGTCGGATTTCGCACGGTCTTCTGGGGTGTCACCGAGTCACAACACCTCGTGGACATCATCAACCAGACCGACCTGGTCGAAGGGCCCGACGGAGAGGAGAAGCTGGGGCAACCGATGGCAAACCTGGCCCTCATCCTGGATTGGGGGACGCTCGAGCTGTTCGTTATGCCGTTCTTTCGCGAACGGACCTTTCCCGGTGTCGGCGGACGGCTCCGGTTCCAGCCGGCGGTGCGGTCCGATCTTACGATTTATGAGTCCGGCGCCGGCCGCAATCACGTCGACTGGGCCGTGCGCTGGTTCCACACCCTGGGCTCATGGGATATCGGGATCTCGCACTTCGCCGGCACGAGCCGCGAGCCGCTTCTGGCCCCTCTCTCTCGTGAGGACGAGTTCATTCTCGCGCCGGTCTACCCGCTGATCAACCAGACCGGGCTGGACCTTCAGAAGACCGGAGAGGCATGGCTATGGAAGCTCGAGGCGATCACGCGGGGAGGCTTCGGCGATCGTTACGTTGCCTTCACAGGCGGCTTCGAGCGCACGCTTGTGGGGATTCTCGGCTCGGCCACCGACCTGGGTCTGCTGGCCGAATACCTGTACGACAGCCGGGGACTCAGCGCGACGACGCCTTTCCAGAACGATCTGTTCCTAGGTACGCGGCTGGCTCTGAACGACGTCCAGGGTAGCGAGCTGTTGACCGGAGCGATCATCGACCTAGAGTCAGGCGCACTGTTACTCAGCGCCGAAGGCTCCCGGCGGCTTGGTGATTCTTGGAGCCTGTCGCTGGAAGTTCGGGCGTTCGTGAACTCGGGCTCGGAGTTACCGCTCTCGGCCTTCAGTCGAGACCATTACGTGCAGCTGGCGTTCTCGCGCCACTTCTAAGGCCGCGGCCATCAGCAACAGCTGCCAGCGCCGCAGCCACGGCTGGCCATATCGCCGTTGTTCATGACTCACTCTCTCTGAGCATTGGGAGTGCTGGCCGGGGCTGCTCTTCTCTGGTGATCTAACAACGGCAGATTTGGCAGGCAAACGTCAACAGTTAGGTCCTAGCACTCCGGCTACGAATTTCCGGCGAGTTCCGACAGGCGCTGCTCCGCTCGATCTACGATCGGGCGAAGCTCGGGGTCACAGTCCGACCAGATCTCCACGAACCGTGCGTAGTGCCGCGCGGCCTGATCCAGCTGGCCGCGTCGATCGTATATTTCGGCGCGGCGCAGATGCGCGAGGAAGACCAAATCGAACATGGGGATTCGATCGAACGAGCCATACCAATGGATGGCCTCGTCCAGGCATCCCACGTCCTCCAGCAGCATTGCGCGCAGGTAACGCTGGAAAGACATCGAGAACACTGGAGACGCGACTGTGTTCTGGTAATAGGTTTGTATGCGTGCGCCTTCCAGTTCGCCCTTTTCCCCTTGCGTTTCTAGGGTAAAGATCCTACTTTCCAGACCGACCCATAGAACATCTAGGGAGGGAATCGTGGCCAGAACCAAGCTCGAATTGCTGCGCGGCACGCTCGACATGATGATCCTCAAGGCGCTCACCTGGGGGCCGCGGCACGGCTACCAGGTCGCCCGTTGGATCGAGGACCGAACCGAAGAGGAGTTGACGATAGAGGAGGGCTCTCTCTATCCGGCCCTCCACCGCATGGAGCGGCGAGGTTGGGTCGCCTCGGAGTGGGGACACTCGGAGAACAACCGACGCGCCAAATACTACAGCCTAACCGTCGAGGGCCGCAGGGAGCTGAAAACGGAAGCCGCGGCTTGGACGCGTTTCGCACGAGCGGTCTCGCTGTTGATGGGTATGACCGCACCGTCGGAGGCCTGAACCGGATTTTGGAATGATGCGACGGCTGAATCTCTTCCCGCACCGTGAGATCGAGCGGGACATCGATGAGGAACTCGAGTATCACCTCGAGAGCCGAATCCGGGATCACATCGCCGCCGGGATGACGCCTAGTGAGGCGCGCGAGGAAGCGGAACGCCGCTTCGGCGACGCGAACGCCGTGCGCAGAGCATGTCAGCGCATCGGGATGGAGCGCGTCCGCGCCCAACGGAGAGCAGAGATGATAGATCAGCTGAGACAAGACGGGTCGTACGCCCTCCGGACTCTGACGAAGCGACCCGGCTTCGTGGCGGTTGCCGTACTCACCCTGGCGCTTGGCATCGGGGGTACAACCGCGCTGTTCAGCGTGGTCGACGGTGTACTTCTTCGCCCGCTCGCCTTTCCCGACCCCGAACGATTGGCGCTTCTGTGGGGCGTGGAATCGGGCATGAAGTCGGGTAGCAGCGCCACCTCGTATCCGGACTACGTCGATATCAAAGCGGGCCAGAAGTCGTTCGAGGCGATGGCCACCTGGTCGAACTGGCAGCTGACCGTGACCGGCACGGATCTCGAACCCACACGCGTGCCGGCATCGTGGATCTCTCGCGACCTGCTCCCGCTGCTCGGCGTGAGCCCGATCTTGGGAAGGAACTTCCTCCCCGAAGAGGATCGTGTGGGCGGGGAGCCGGTTGTGATCCTGGCTCACGGGTTCTGGACGAGCCGGTTCGCTTCCGGTCCGAATGTGATCGGCCGCACCGTGATGCTGGATGGCAGAGCCCACACCGTGGTCGGTGTCCTGCCCTCTGGCTTCAACTGGGGCACATCAGGCGGTTCGCAACTGTTTCTGCCATCCGAGCCAATTCACTCCGAGCGCAGTCGCGGCCAACACAACCTTCTCGTGATCGGCCGCCTGAAACCGGGCGTCACTCTGGAGGCAGCGGAGGCAGACGTCATAACGATAGCCGCCTACCTGGAGGAAGCGTATCCGGAATGGAACACCGGTCGTAGCGCGGAACTGCAACCGCTGCGTGAGGCGGTCGTGGGGAATGTGCGACCGGCGCTGCTGATGCTCTTTGGAGCGGTCGTCCTAGTCTTGCTGATCGTGTGCGCCAACGTTGCAAATCTGACCCTCGCGCGTGCGACCGGGCGAGCGAACGAGGTGGCGATTCGCACCGCACTCGGAGCGGGCCGCAGCCGCCTGGTCCGCCAACTCCTCACCGAGAGCTTGCTACTAGCCTTGTTCGGCGGCGCGGTCGGGATACTCATAGCGCGCGGCGGAATCGGGCTTCTCAAGTCGATCGGGCCGGCCAGTGTCCCACGACTGAGCGGCGTCGCGATCGACATGCGCGTGGCGGTGTTCGCCCTCGCGGTCACCGCGTTAACGGGCGTGTTGTTCGGTTTGGTGCCGGCGCTTCAGTCCTCGAAAACCGACCTTCAGACCTCTCTCAAGGAAGGGGGACGCACTTCGGCGCAGGGAGGTGGCCGACCACGGCTGCGACAGCTTCTCGTGGTGTCCGAGATGGCGCTGGCCGTCGTGTTGGTGGTCGGGGCCGCGTTGTTCGTCAACTCATTCCTACGCCTACAGCGAGTCGATGCGGGGTTCACCCAAGAGAACGTGCTGATCGCCCCCATCGCGCTGCCGGAATCGAAGTATCCATTCGAAGACTGGCGCCGCGGAGTGGCCTTCTTCGACGCTCTGATCGAGCGAGTCGAAGCGCTACCTGGCGTCGAGTCGGCGGCACTGGGGTATCGTCATCCGCTCGACGGCGGTTGGGAAACGAGCTTCCAGATCAGAGGCCTGCTTGAGCTACCGCAAGGCGAGCGACCCGAGGCGCGGATACGACCTGTCACGCCCGGCTACTTCGAAACGGTCGGTATCCCGATCCTCAAAGGGCGCGCGTTCACCGACCGCGACATGGTCGATGCGCCCGGGGTCGTGATAGTCAACGACGCGTTCGCAAAAACCTTTCTTCCCGATGAGGATCCGATCGGACACCGCCTGATCAAAGGCGCCTGGTGGCCGGAACGGCCCGGCGAATGGGAAATCGTCGGGGTGGTTGGCGACGTGAAGATGGACGGCCTCGCACAGACCACGCCCTGGGCGATGTACTTTCCGTATGGTCAGTGGCCGTTCAACGACATGAACCTCATAGTCCGCGCTTCTGGCGAATCTCTGGCCCTTACCGGGTCCATACGCCAACAGGTCTGGTCGCTAGACGGCGACGTGCCGGTGGAGACCTTTCAGACCCTAAGACAGATACGTACGCGATCGGTGGCCCCTCAGCGCTTCCAGACCATGTTGCTCGGTTTGTTTGCCGCCTTGGCGCTCGGTCTCGCCGCGGTCGGTATCTACGGCGTCCTGTCCTACACGGTCACACAACGCACGGCCGAGATCGGCGTGCGCATGTCGCTCGGCGCCGATACCGGCGACATACTTCGCATCGTAGTCGCCCAAGGGATGAAGTTGTCGCTGCTCGGTTTGCTGCTCGGCTTGGCCGGCGCTCTCGCAGCGACGCGGTTGATCGCCGGGTTGATCTTCGGAGTGAGCCCCACCGACCCTGGGACCTTCGCGGCCGTCGCGGGCTTGCTGTTTCTGACGGGGCTCGGCGCCTGCGCTCTCCCGGCGCTGCGCGCGAGTCGTGTGGACCCCGTGATTGCGCTGCGAACCGAGTAGAGCGCCGGCTTCGGCCGCGTCGCCCGCTATTCCGAGCGCGGTTTCAGCGCGGTCATCATGACCGCCTTGACGCCATAGGCTTCCGCTGCGTTTTGCGTCGACTCTTTGCGGAACCGGAACCCCGGGACTACGGCCGATCGCACCTTTGTGAAACCGGTCTCTTCCAGCAGCTTGAACATCTCTCCTTCCAGGAGAGCTCCTCCGATTCAACTCGCCCAGAGCTTGGGATCGTTCACGATTGACTGTGACAGCTGTTTGGCACTCACGATGTCGGTGATCGAGATCCGACCGCCCGGCTTCAGCACCCGATACACTTCCTGCACTACCCGGCGCTTGCGAAACGAGAGGTTAATCACGCCGTTCGATATCACCACATCCGCCGCGGCATCCGGGAGCGGGATATCCTCCATGCGACCTTCGTGGCATTCCAGCTGCGTACCTGTCGCCGACGCGTGAGCTTGCGCTTTCAGGCACATGGCTGGGTTCAGGTCCACGCCGATGACCTTCCCCGTCGGGCCGACGCTCCAGGACGCGATAATCGAGTCGAGTCCGGCCCCGCTCCCCAGATCGAGCACCGTCTCACCCGGCTGGACGTCGCTGCGCTCGTGCGGGTTCCCTACCCCGGCGAACGAGGCAACGGCGCCCGGAGGCGCGCGGTCGAGCCAGTCAGGCGAGTACCCGAACAGTTCCGCCGCCTCGCGGCCGTGGAAGAAATGGAACTCGCCCTCCGGGTTGTCGGCGACATCCTCGTACATGCGGATGATCTCGTCCTTCAGCACGGCCTCCAGGGACGCTTGTGCGTCGACGGCATCGGTCATGACCTGACTCCTTGCGGATGGGTTTCTAGATCGCTAGCGACTGAAAGCCACAATTCGCCAGACTAGCGTTTCGGATACCAATGTCCTCTTCAGTCCATCGCCCACGAGCAACTCCTCGATACGAGCCACCGAGTGGACATAGGTGCGAAACGGGTTGGACCGAATCCGCCTGACGAGGTTCTCCGCCGCCATGACAGCTCTTACATACCATCTATCGCGTGGATAGCTGGCCACGAACATTCGCCGACTCTTGGTGACGGCCGCCTGAACCAGCGGCTCCATATTCGCGTAGCAGCAGATGACTCGGTCCAATGTGACAACGTCGGCCGCTTCCAATTCTCCCGCAATATCGGTCACATCTCCGAGCACGAATCGAACACGCCCTTCGTGACCGCGGCGCTCCGATTCTCTCGTGGCCGCCTCCAGGTAGGCCTGCGCGGCTTCGACGTGGACCGCCGTGGCGACTCTGTCGGAAAGAAGCTCGTGGTGGATTACACCGACGCCGGCCCCTATGTCCAACAACGCCGCCCCATCCATGGCGCCGCGCTTGACCGCGTCGATGATCAACCGCGTAGTCTTGTCGGGACCTTTGCGTGCGTAGCGCTCGAGATCCCGCTGGGCGATCGCTCTCGAGAACTGCTGGTCGATACCGGAGATGCAACAAGTCACAGGCCACCCGCCTCGCATGCCCGAATAGTCTGAGCCGGCGTTTGGCGCCACCACAGCGTCAACGCAACCTGTGACGGCGACGAGGAGCTGGAACTGACAGCAGAGGGCCCGCCAACAGAGCGGTGCGCCGAGCGCTTTGTCAACCCCAAAACGTCTCTCGCACGCGGTAGTTCCTCCAAGACCGACCGAGTCATCGAGTTGGAAAGTTCGAGTCCGCGCATCGCCCTCGCACAGACTGGCGCGGTTCGGCTGGAGCACTAGCTTGCCAGGCCATGGAGGAAGTCAGTCGCCAACTGATCGAGCACGGCTACCTGGTTCTCTTTGCGTGGGTGCTCCTTGACCAGGCGGGGTTTCCGATCCCCTCCGCGCCGCTTCTTCTGGCGGCGGGCGCTCTCTCGGGCCTTGGTGAGCTGAATCTCGCTTCTGTTCTTGTAATCGCGATTGCTGCCGCGCTTCCGGGGAACCTCCTGCTCTACGAGATCGGGCGGCGCCGCGGTGGCCCGGTACTCAAATTCGCCTGTCGTGTTTCCCTCGAGCCCGATTCGTGTGTCCGCCGCACAGAGCAGCTGTTTGCCCTTCACGGGGCGCGCGCGATCCTGTTCGCTCGATTCATCCCCGCTCTCGAGACGGTGGCCCCGGCGCTCGCCGGAGTCTTCAGGATGCGTTTCGGCTCCTTCTTGCTCTACTCGATATCGGGCACGCTCATCTGGTCCTTCGCCTTTGTCGGTCTGGGATACCTGCTCGACGAGCAGCTGGTGCAAGTTTCACAGCTGGCGGCGCGGCTAGGCGACGGGCTGCTCGCTCTACTCGCCGGCCCCCTAGTAGGCTACCTGGCAGTGAAGTACGTGCGCCGGCAGCGCTTTATCCGGGCCCTGGACGTCTCACGCATCTCACCAGAAGACCTCAAGCAGAAGCTCGACGCGGGTGAGGAGATAGACATCGTTGATCTGCGACACGCGCTGGATTTCGCGGCGCAGCACGAGACTATCCCGGGGGCCATCCACATACCTGTGGAGGACCTCGACGCGCGGCATGAGGAGATCCCTCGAAACCGCGAGACCGTGCTCTACTGTACTTGACCCAACGAAGCGTCGAGTGCCCGGGTGGCGCTCCTCCTCAGACAACACGGCATAAGAGTTAGACCGCTTGCCGGAGGCCTCGACGCCTGGCGGCGGCGCGGCTACCCGCTGGCGCGGCACGACCCGCCCGAGCACACAGAGACCGAATAAGCCGGTTCTTCCACCCAAAATCGCCCATTCGATCATGCACCTATCATGTTGGCCGTTTTGCCTATCATGTAGCTATCAGGAGGTGCTTTCAGAGGAAACAGGCGGGAACCGTGTGCCGTAATGACGGTTAGAGTTGATAGTCGCTTACTAGAGAAGAGGTTGATCTATGTTCATCAAGGTTCTTGTACGTTCTATAACACTCGCTGTCGTGGCCGCCGTCCTCGTTGCGGGCGCGCCGCGCGTTATCACGTTCGACGGTTCCCTACACGATTCCGCGGTGGTGGAGGCGATGGTCGAGTCGCAGATCGCGGCCGGCGACGGCTTCATGCAGAGCAGAGAGTTCGGTTCGGCCGAGGAGGCTTACGAGGTTGCCGCGACCCTCGACAGAGCCCGTGGCGTAATCCCGATCGAGGCGATGCGACGGACCGCGAATGCCCGTTTCTACCAGGGTAACTACGACGGAGCGGCTCAGGCGCTGGCCAATCTAGCTGTCGAGGCCGCAGCCGCCGGCGACCGAGAGACCGAGTTCTGGGCGTCCGTAGACGCTTCCAATCTAGATCGCCTGGCCGGGGACGACGAAGGGCTGGAGCGGTGGATCACACGCGCGCAGTTACTGGTCGATTCCGGAACGTTTTCAGAGGCGGAGCGGGATCAGCTGATACGGACTGCGACAAATAGCGACCTCAAGGTCTTCGCGCCGCATCTCGGCACCTGGTAGGAAACTCAGCTCTCCACGGTAGCTTCCCGAAGCGCCCGAAGCTGTGAAAGGCGGGGCTACAGCCCCGAGCTTTCCAGGTTCGGGCCTTCGGGTTCTTCATCGCTCCCTTCATCCGCCTCGATCTCGCGGCGGACAGCCTGCCACAGACCCTCGGCGAGGTCTTGCAAGCCAGAGCGACTCACACCCGAGACAACATACGTGGCGAAAGAGTCGGGGGCCCCTAGCGCCGACGGCTCCGTACCGGGCTCGAGTAGATCGGACTTGGAGAGAACGATGCAATGAGGTTTCCGCGCGAGCTCTTCGCTGTGCTCCGCTAACTCGCTCCTAAGCAGTTCATACTCCGCCTGGTGATCCACGACGTCGACGGGTATCAGGTAGGCGAGCGTTCGAGTACGCTCGATGTGCCGGAGGAACTTCAGGCCGAGGCCCTTCCCTTCGTGAGCACCCTCGATTATCCCCGGTATGTCGGCCATCACCATGGTTCGGCCTTCCGACAACTTCAGTACCCCAAGATTGGGCTCGAGGGTCGTGAACGGGTAAGGCGCGATCTTTGGTCTGGCGGCCGACATGGCCGATAGTAGGGTACTCTTGCCCGCATTGGGTTGGCCGACGAGCCCGATGTCGGCGATCAGCTTGAGCTCCAGCTCGATGCGCCGATCCACGCCGGGTTGCCCCAACTCATGCTCCCGCGGCGTCTGGTGGGTGGGGGTGGCGTAGGAGGCGTTGCCGCGTCCTCCTCGGCCGCCCTTAGCCACGACGCGTCGATCTCCAGGCTTCAGCAGCTCGCCGAGGAAGTCTCCGGTATCGGCGTCTAAGATCACGGTGCCCGGAGGCACACGCAGCACCATGTCATCGCCCGACGCTCCTGTCCTATTCTTTCCCTGTCCGTGCTGCCCACGCTGTGCGCGGTACTGCTGCTTGTAGTGGTAGTCAAGCAGCGTTGTGAGATGCGTATCGGCGACCAATATGACATCGCCTCCGCGGCCACCGTCGCCACCGTCCGGGCCGCCGCGAGGCACGTACTTCTCGCGCCGGAAGGAAACGCAACCCGACCCGCCGTCGCCGCTGCGCACGTGGATGATCGCCTGGTCTATCAGCATCGTTAAGGCCGGCCGAGGACCGCGGACCAGAGCTTCCGGGCGAGCTGGAGGTTACCTGGGGGAGCGAAGAGCGCGGCGCGCTCGATAGTCGTCTCCACGTCGTTACGAGAAGCGCCGGCGTTCAGAGCGCCCATCAGGTGCGAGCGAAGCTGCCGGCGGCCGCTCTGACCTTGCACCACCAGCATGGCGACGATCAGCAGTTCTCGGACGTCGAGGCCCAGCGCCGGCCGTGCCAGCACCTTCCCGTATCCCTCCATCACCATCCAGCGGTCGAGATCGGGGTGGAAACGGGCGATGTTCTCGCGAAGCCGCTCATAGTGGTCGCCGTATACGACGGCACACGTTCGCTGGCCACGGTCGAGCCATAACTCGGGGGATTCGTCCATCGCCGCCGGCGGATCGATTCCGTTGTCGCGCCAACGCCGTAGCGCCTCGATGGCGGACGGGAATCCGAGAAAGAGGTAGGATTGCAAGAGCGCCTCCTCGACCTCCTTCTCGCGGCCGTCCGCTCGGAGCCTGCCGAAAGCCCCATCCATACCACTCATATCCCCGGCCGCCTGGGCGGCGGCCAAGTCGACCATGTCCCACACCCAGCGTGATTCGTCGTTCATCCGACCGCGTGGTTCGTCGTCCAACGCCATATCCCTAGCGAAGGCCGACTCGATTCTCGACACGAAAGGCCGGCCTGATCTCGCCGACGATCTCGCCGAGCGTGTTGACCACCGGGGCAGTGCGTCGGTCGTCGAGCTCCTTCAGTTCGTCCGGGCTCAGCAGATCGAGATGTGCGAGGAACTCGATGACCGCCGGCCCCACGGCTCGCCTGTGGCCATCCTCGACCTTCAGCGCTACACCCCACCTTCTCTCGCGATCGCCGATGCAGTACACGGCTTCGGCACCGAACTTCGCCAGAAGTCGGCCACCCGTCGTCTCCATCAGCCGGGTCGTCAGACGGCCGGTCCCTCCGACGTACCACGGTTGCTCGGTCATCGCCCGGGTTACGCGTCCGGCAGCGCTCGAAGGATCGCGTTCGGCGGCGGCAACGATGCGGGCGTAGGCGCCAGCCATGGCGTTCAACGGCTGCGCGAACGACGGCACGCCGCAGCCGTCGACGCCCACCGGCAGCGCTTCGCACCTTTCGCCCGCCCAGTAGCCTATCTCCCGGCAGATGCGTCCCTGGACCGGGTGGCTGGAACGAATGTACCCCTTTGTCTCGACCCCCCGATGGCGAGACCAGGCGAGCATACCGGCATGCTTGCCCGAGCAGTTGTTGTGTGCGCGGGTTGGCGATTCCCCATGTCGCCGAAGCAAGTCTGCGGCAGGCTTGTGGAAGGGCCAGTGCGCCCCGCACTCGAGGTCGTCTTCCGAACACCCGATCCGATTCAAAATCCTGAGGACGGCCTCCACGTGAGCCGGCTCGCCTGAATGGGACGCGCAGGCCACGGCCAGCTCGGAGTCACTGAACTCGTACGCGTCCGCCGCACCATCGGCCACCAGAGGTATTGCCTGAAGTGGCTTGGCCGCCGACCGCAAGAAGGTCGGAAGCTCGGGATCACCGACCCATGCGACCAGCTCTCCTATCGCATCGACGACAGCCGCGGCAACGCGGTGCCTCGACTCAACCCGATCGCCACGCGTGATTTCGACAAAGGCCTCTTTAGTCCTCAAGCACTCGCTCCCAGACGAGGGTCGCCATGTCCAGCAGGCTCGCGCCGATAGGTTCGCTCAGAACAGCCGGATTGGCAATACAGGTGCGAGACTCCCCGCCATCAGCGGCTCAGCAAGCCGAGCAGGTTCGATACAAGGATCCGCAAGCCAAGCAGGAGGAAGACTACCGCGAACAGCCAGCGCAGGCCGCGCGTCGGCATACGCATCTGCGCCGCGGCACCGAGCGGCACGGCTGCAAAAGCGCCAACGGCCAAAGCGAGGGCCGCCGGTATGTGGAAGTAATGAAGTGCGCCGGCGGACTCGTAGACCCCACTTGCAGCGAAGGTGACGACGCCGGTCATCGCAGTGAAGGTGATCAAAGCCAAGGAAGTCCCCGTCACCTTCCTGATCGGTGTATTGAGCCCGTAGATGAGCACCGGTATCGCAACGAGACCGCCTCCGACGCCTAGAAGCGCGGAGAAGAAACCGACGGCGGCACCGCCGGCAAGCGCACGCCCAGTGTGCAACCTCCTCGTCTCATCGCCGTCCGGCTCCGTGCCCTTCTTCCCGAACACCAGCCGCATTGCAATGACGATCAGAAAGATGCCGAAGGCTACCTTCAGCAGGTTGCCCGGTGCGACCACCGCTGCACGCGCACCGAGCACGGCTGTGACGACGCTCGCGATGCCCATCCGCCATACAGCGCCCCACTCCACCAGGCCGGCGCGGCTGTAGAGGAACGCGCCGCGGATACTGATCGGCACAATGGTCAGCAGGCTCGTCGCGTGCGCTACGACCGCCTGCTGCTCGACCGGGATCTGAACGCCCGACCAGCCAGCATCGGCGAGAAAAAAATAGAGGAAGGGGACCATCACGGCCCCTCCCCCTATGCCTACCAATCCGGAAACTGCACCGGCCAGCAGCCCGACTGCTAGAGCCGCCAGCCAGCCGGTGACCGTCATCCGGGCTCCTTATTGCTCGCGAGCTACCGCCCGCTCGTCACCTTCCCAAGTCTCGGCTAGCGCGAACAGGTGGTTCTGCGACCGGACCCCGCGCAGTAGGTCTGCCCCCGTCTCAACCTGTCGATCCAACACGAGGCGGCGCCGCAAGGAAGACACCTCGTCGAACGCCACCGTCGCCAGCTGGATGCCCAGCTCTCGCTCTATGACACGGCGCGAACCCTCGTACAGCTCCGGATCGAGCTCGATGCCTGAGTCAACCGCCCAAGCGTAGAGATCCCGAGTCATCCCCGCGTCGACGACGAAATCTTCTTTCATGTCCGGATGCGCGTCCACATACGCGACAGCGAAGCGGAATACGGCATCGTAGTACTCGGCGGCCTGCTCGCCCAAGCTGCTGCGGAACTCGCGCTCGACATCGGTCAAGGGCTCGCCCTGAACGACGAGGTCCGGATTGATGCCGCCGCCGCCGAAGACTTCGCGGCCGGAGTCGGTGTAGTAGACCTCGCCTGCCGACGCCGACTGTCCCTCGGGCGAAACAGTGGGATCACGCATCGCGATCATCTGAGGATGATCGCCCATTTCCCGGTGAATGGAACGGCCGCTCGGTGTATACCACTTGGCGGTCGTGATCTTGAGGTGGTAGCCGGAATTGGCAACCGGGTAGAGAGTCTGAACCGAGCCCTTCCCGAACGTCTGCACCCCAACGACGAGAGCCCGGTCGTGGTCCTGCAACGCGCCCGCAACGATCTCGGATGCGCTGGCCGAGAACCCGTCAACCAGCACGATGACCGGCAGCTCCGGGTCGATCGGCGGGCGACTGGCGAAGTAGGTGTCATTCTGATCGACCACCCTCGACCGAGTCTGCACGACTTCGCTACCGCTCTCCAGGAACAGGTCGGACACAGCCACGCCTTCATCGAGCAATCCTCCCGGATTGCCGCGCAGGTCGAGCATCAGGCCCTGCATGCCCTCGCGTCTGAGAGCGTTAACCGCAACCCTGATCTCGTCCGCAGAATTGGCGCTGAACTGCGTGTGCCGGATGTAGCCGATGCCGGGCTCGAGCATGAACGAGGTCACATAGTCTACATGGATCTCATCGCGTTCGATCCGCACCGGGATCGGCTCGGGCACTCCGAGCCGGGCGATCTTGAGATCGACCTTCGTACCCTTGGGGCCTCGGAGAACCATGACGGCCTTGTCGGGATTCCAGCCCCGCATCGACTCGCCGTCAACCTCGATCAGGCGGTCGCCGGGACGCAGGCCCACCCTCTCGGCAGGAGTGTTCGGCAAAGTCTGAACGACGGTAATCCACTCGTCCTTCTGGTCGATACGGATCCCGAGCCCTCCGTAATTGCCCGTAGTGGAGAGCCGCAAGTTCGAGTAGTCTTCAGGCCTCAGAAGCGTCGTATGAGGGTCACCGAGCTGTTGCAGCAACCCATCGATAGCCAGATCGTACAGCTCGGCGGGATCGACTTCGTCCACGTAGCGGTCGGCAATGGTCCTGAGAACGTTCTGAAAGACCCTGCTCTTTACGTAGATGTCTTCTTGCCCACCCTGCTGTAGTAGCCAGCCACCGCTGACGACGGCGATGAGACCGATGACGGCTGGCTTCCAGAACGACTTTTTCACCTGTGATCTCCTCCGACTAAAGCCACGGAAGGCGGATTCTCCCACGCCCCCCTACTAACACTTGCGCGGCGGGAAAGTTTCAGGAAAACGCGCCGCCAGCGCGTCCCACACCGCAACGAACACCTCCTCAATCTCTAAATGACCGTCCACCAGCGCAACGTCTGGGGCCGTACGGGCCAGTTCTCTGTAGGCTTTCGCCACCCTGTAGTGGAATTCGATGTCTTCGCCTTCTATACGGTCTCGCCCGGTTCGACGGCCTCTGGCTTGACCTTCCTCCACCTCGACATCGAGGACCACGCTCAGGTCCGGCCGCCGCCCCCCTGTGGCCAGATCGTTCAGCTGCCTGAGCTTCGCCATTGGCAGGCCGCGGCCACCGCCCTGGTAAGCGAAAGTGGACAGCTCGTAGCGATCGGCCAGCACGATCGCTCCTGCCTCGAGAGCCGGCTCGACCACCTCGCGCACGAAGATGGACCGCGCAGCGAGCATGAGCATTAGCTCCGCCACCGCGTCGAGATGCAGGTCGCGATCCAACACGACGGCCCTGATGGCTTCGCCGGCGGCCGTACCCCCTGGTTCTCGGGTCACCACCGGCTCCGCTCCGAGCTCTCTCAGCGCGGCGGCGACCAACTGGATCTGCGTACTCTTCCCTGAACCTTCGACACCCTCGAAGGCAATGAAGAGCGGATCGCGCCGGGCGGGGCCGACAGTCGACGAGCTAGTCGTCCCGGTGGTACTCGTCGTAGTACTCCACGCCCAGGTGCGTGATCGGCACCTCGCCAACGAGCCAACGCAAGGTGTTCTTCAGCTTGGTCAGCTGTATGAAGAGGTCGTGCTCCGGATAGAGGCCGGGAGCCGTCATCGGGCTCTTGAAGTAGAAGGAGAGCCACTCCTGGATGCCGCTCATACCGGCCCGCTGCGCCAGATCGAGGAACAGAGCGAGATCGAGAACGATGGGCGCAGCCAGAATGCTGTCCCGGCACAAAAAATCGATCTTGATCTGCATCGGGTAACCCAGCCACCCGATGACGTCGATGTTGTCCCAACCTTCCTTATTGTCACCGCGGGGCGGGTAGTAGTTGATCCGCACCTTGTGATAGATGTCGCCGTAGAGCTCCGGATACAGATCGGGCTGAAGGATGTGTTCGAGCACACCGAGCTTCGACTCCTCCTTCGTCTTGAAGCTCTCGGGGTCATCGAGCACTTCACCGTCGCGATTGCCGAGGATGTTCGTCGAAAACCAGCCGTCCAAACCCAACATGCGAGCCTTGAAGCCGGGCGCCAGGATCGTCTTCATGAGCGTCTGGCCGGTCTTGAAGTCCTTACCGGCGATCGGCACGCGCTTCTGCTTGGCGAGGTCGCGCAACGCCCCAATGTCTGCTGTCAGATTTGGTGCGCCGTTGGCAAACGGAACGCCTTCCTTGATCGCCGCATAGGCATAGATCATCGATGGCGCGATTCCTGGATCGCTCTTGTCGAGCCCAGCCTCGAACGCCTCGATGGATTCGTGCACTGGCCCGGGGCTCATGAAGATCTCGGTGGAAGCGCACCAGATCATCACAAGCCTGTCGCACCCCTTCTCCTTCTTGAAACGGCGGATATCCTCACGCAGCGCCTCCGCCAGCGCGCGCTTGCTCTTGCCCTTCTTGACGTTCTCGCCGTGTAGCTTCTTCACATAGTCTTGAGAGAAGACCGCCGGCATTGGCTTGATGCCGGCGAGAAATTCGCTGATTTCACGAATGTGCCCCTCACCCAGCACCCCCGAGGTCTCCGCCGACTTCAACGCGTCGTCCGGGATCGGATCCCACGCGCCGAACTCCAGGTCGTCGAGTCCAACCAGCGGAACGAAATCACTGATAAGCGGCTTTCTGTCTTCCGTCCGCTTGCCCAGCCGAATCGTACCCATCTGGGTCAGCGAACCTATGGGCCTACCCAAGCCACGCCGGCTCGCCTCGACCCCGGCTACGAACGTCGTCGCCACCGCTCCGAGTCCAGGTAGCAGAACGCCCAGCTTACCGTCGCGTGGCGCTATCTTCGGTTGCTCTTTCCCGTTCACGTGCTCTCCTCTCGAGTCGCGATTGTCATTTTTCGCCGCCGGGCGCGTCAGCCGATGCTTCCGAAGACGCAACCGCCGCACCGCCCTTCGGTTCACGCGTGTGTTGGTAGACCCAGATGATCCGATGTATAGCGGTTAGGTTAGCTAGAACCGCCACTGCGTAGATCACTACGCGCAGAGCCAGGCCCGAGTCGCTGCCACCGAAAATCAGGGCCGCCAGTCCAATGGCGACCACCCGCTCACCCCGCTGCATCAGCCCGACCTTGCAATCGATGCCCAGCGCCTCGGCGCGCGCGCGGGTGTAGCTGATCATCAGCGAGCCGCCCATGGCCAGCATGATCGCGTAGATCGTGCTCACATCGCCCAACTCGACGCGGTAGTCGTTGTACAGCGACAACAGCCCCAGATAGACCGCTATCTCTGAGATCCGGTCCAGCGTCGAGTCGTAGAAGGCGCCGAACCTGGATGCCAGTCCGGTGGCCCGGGCGACGCGTCCATCGAACACATCGAAGACGCCGCCAAGCAGAATGAGGGCTCCCGCCGTCCGGATGTGATTGGAGTGGAACGCGAACGCCGAACTCATCGTGACCAGGAATCCGATCGTGCTCAACGCGTTGGGATGGACGCGTCTGCGAATCATCGGGTCGATGATCGGCGACAGCACAGCGATCATCCTGCGCTCAACGGCTTTTCTCATGTCCTGCACGGACGGCATCGGGATCGCTTCCTTCTCGGCTGCTTACGCGAGCGTTTGGGCTCTATCGTCGTTCGGCGAGCAATATGCGTCGCTGCCCGGCCAGATCCTTCACGATCTTCTCTTCGCCGTACCCACGCGTGCTTCTCACCAGGTCTAAGGCCGCGTCAGCCACAGGAGGTGCGACTTCGAGCGCGAGAAGCGAACCCGGCTCCAGGTAGCGCGCCGCGGCGCTAACGATCGCCTCGATGACCTCCAACCCCGTCGGCCCGGCGTAAAGGGCGACCGCAGGCTCCCAATCACGCACTTCCTCGGGCAGCGTATCGGCCTCCCCCTCTGCCACATAGGGCGGATTGGATACGATGACGTTGAAGCGCTCTTCTGTACGCACGGCGTCGAACAGAGATCCGAGGCGAAAGTCGAGCTTGCCTTCGACCGCAGCTTCACTCGCGTTGACCCGGGCAACTTTCAGAGCCTCCGGGGATATGTCAACGCCGACGACCTCCGTGAACGGCCCCTCGACGGCCAGGCTGATGGCGATCGCGCCCGATCCCGTTCCCAAGTCAACGGCTCTTAGCCCTTCCCGTCCGCCGCACCAATCGAGCACACACTGCACCAGCTGCTCGGTTTCCGGGCGCGGGATCAGAACGGAGCGATCCACGCGCAGCCACAAGTCGCGGAATGCGGCGCGGCCCTCGATGTACTGGAGCGGCTCTCCCGCGGCTCGCCGAGCCAGTCGCGACTCGTACTCGGCCAGCTCCCCATCATCCAGCAACCGATCGGCCTGAAGAGGTATCGCTCCCGGCTTGATCCCGAGCACACCGGCCAGCAGAAACACCGCCTCGCGACGCGCGTCATCCGGCGCGTGTGCGGCCAAGACATCGCGTCCGCGTTCCAGGGCCGCCTGCACAGAGAGTGGTGCGGTTTCCGTAATACCCGATTCTGAACCGTCCGGCCTCTCTGGCTGCCGGCGACTCATGCGCTCAGCCGTTCCTCCCGGCGCGCAACCCGCAGCTCGCGGAGCAGCTCGTCGAGGTTCCCGTCCAAGATCTCCTGAAGACGGTGGAGCGTCAGGCTGATACGATGGTCCGTGACTCGGCTCTGGGGGAAGTTGTAAGTCCGGATCTTCGCGGAACGATCGCCTGTGCCGACCTGAATGCGGCGCTGCTGCGCCCGCTCTGACTCCTGCTGGGCGATCTTCGAATCCAACAGACGACTGCGCAGCACTTTCAGCGCGCGCGCTTTGTTCTTGTGCTGCGACTTCTCGTCCTGGCAGGTAACGACGAGCCCCGACGGAATATGAGTGATGCGAACGGCCGAGTCGGTCGTATTGACGCTCTGGCCGCCGGGCCCGGAGGAGCGAAAGACGTCCACCTTCACTTCCTCCGGATTGATGGCGACGTCCACTTCTTCGGCTTCGGGCAAAACGGCTACGGTCGCCGCCGAAGTGTGAATGCGGCCCTGGCTCTCGGTCTCCGGCACCCGCTGTACTCGATGGACCCCCGATTCGTACCGCAGCGCGCCGTAGGCGTTCTTTCCCCGGACGACGAAGACGACCTCCTTGAGGCCGTTGAGCACGCCTTCGCTGGTGGACAGCACTTCGACCTTCCAGCCCCGCTTTTCGGCGTGGCGGGAATACATGCGATACAGATCAGAGGCGAAGAGACCAGCCTCGTCACCGCCGGTGCCGGCCCGGATCTCGATGACGGCGGCGCGATCGTCCAGCGGGTCGCGTGGCGCAAGCAAGTCTCGGATCTGCGACTCGAGCTGATCGAGTCGCTCCTGCAACTGCTCGGTTTCTCCCTGCGCGAGCTCGCGCAGATCGGCATCATCGGCGTTTTCGCTCAGCTCCCGCGCTTCGTCGAGCTCTTGGCTGAGCTTCAGGTACTCGGAGCCCACGCCCGCGATCTGTTCGAGCGCGGAATGCTCCTGAGCTACCGCCCGCAAACGTTCGCTGTCGGAGATTATCTCGGGTTTGGCCAGCTGGCGGCCGAGCTCCTCGCGGCGCTCGATGGCCTCCTTGACCTTCCCTCTCAGGACCTCGAGACTGGACATCTACTTGAATTGAAGGCCGCGCTGGGGGTCGGCCGGGTCCCCGATCTTACTCGGTCTTATCGTCGCCAGCCGATGCTGCCACCGGCTCCGACTTGGCTGCCGCCTTCGCGGCCTTCGCTTTGCCGCCCTTCCCCTTCTGGCCCTCGTACTTGCGGCGGAACCTCTCGACACGGCCGGCGGTGTCCACGAGCTTCTGTCGGCCGGTGAAGAACGGATGGCAGCGCGAGCAGATCTCCACATGGATCGAGTCCAGTGTGGACCGCGTTGTAAAGCTGTTCCCGCAAGCGCACGTGACCGAAGCGGTCTTGTACTCGGGGTGAATTCCTTCTTTCATCCCACTACCCTGAGTCCGAGTTTCTGTAAGATAAGCAACGGCCCCCTTGGGGGCCGTCATCCCGGGATCAAATCTATCAGGCCGCCCGCCCGTTGCAAGCAGTCGGCTCTATATGTGGGTTATGTTACGATTCGGTCGCGCTCTCGGCGCCCCTGGACCGCCCACGCCACCATGAAACCACCAGCAGAAGGACAGCCGATGTGGCCGCCAGCCAACCAGGCCAGTCACCGAATCGGCTGAAGACGGTCAGGCCGTCCACCGTCTCGACCGTCGCGATGCGGGCATCCGGGCGAAACAGCGGAGTCGCGTCGTACATGCGTCCGCGAGGGTCCACGAACATCGAGACACCCGTATTCGCCGACCGAGCGATACCGACGCGGTTCTCTATCGCCCGCATGACCAGGTGGGCGGGATGCTGAGAGAGCGCGCTGGTCCGGCTCCAGATGGGATGCTCGCGACCGAACCAAGCGTCATTGGTGATGTTCACGAGGAAGTCGGCGCCTTCGCGCCGATACGTCCGAGACAGGCCGGGGAAGATCGACTCGTAGCAGATCAGCACGCCGAAACTCGAGCTGTTGAGGTTCATGACGGGCTCTTCGGCGCCACGACCGAAGCCGCCGAACCAGCGGAGGAAGGCCGCCACGTCTCCTACGAGCGGAACCTGTCGGCCGTCCAGCCTGGCCCGCAGGTCGCGAAGCCAGCCGATCGGTATGTAAGGGACGCGTTCCACGACGGGCACGAGATACTTCTTGCGATACAGCCCCGAGGTCACGCCGCGGCGGTCGAGCAAGAGCGCGGCGTTGTAGTTGTCGTAGTCGTCGTTGTCGTAGCGCTCGAAGTCCAGTCCGCCGAAGAGGAGCGCCGCGTCGTTATCGCGCGTCAGCGATGCCGCCCAGACCATCCACTCCTCAGCCAGCCGGAAATAGTAGGGGAGCGCGGTTTCCGGCCAGACGATCAAGTCGACTCGCTGTCCATCGTCCAGGGCTGTCGCCGTCAGATTCGCGAGGGCGATTCGGCTGCTGTCCTGCGCGGCTTCTCGTTCCAGCTTGAGATCCTCGGGGATGTTCGGCTGTACGACCAGCACTCTGGCCGCCTCACGCGTTTCGAGAGTGTGCCACCGGGCTAGAGAATAGCCGACGGGCAGCCCGACAAGGAGGATGAGCGCCAGAGACCAACGCCGCCATTTCAGACGCAAGCCGTCCAGCCACCACTCGGCCAGAAGGCCGTTGACCGCCACAATCCAGACGGTAACTCCTCTCGCCCCGCTGATGTCGGCGAACCCGATGAGGGCGGGAAAACCGGTCAGCGAGCTTCCCAGCCCCAGCCAGGGAAAGGCCAGGTCACCGAGTTGCGCGCGTAGCCATTCGGCGGCCGTCCAGAAGATGGGCAGCAGAATCCAGAACGGCAGCCCATGTCGAGTCCGGAGTCGATGGATCGCCCACCCTGCGCCGGCGAGGAACGTCGAAAGGACGACCACGGTAATGAGGTACCCGAGCAGCGACAGCCAGGTGTAGTAGACCAGAGCCGCGAACAGCCAGTAGAGCAGCGTACCGTAGAAGACGACACCCATCCAGAAGGTGGCGCGCCGGACCGAGACAGAACCCGGGCGGTCGGCCGGGCAGCCGGCCACGAACACGAGGTACGGTACGAGCGCCACGAATGGCGGGATCAGCAGATGAAAGGGTGGAAAGGAAAGGGTGAGCAGAACCCCACTGACGACCGGAAGACCGACTTCCTTTCCCCGAGGTAAAACGGGGTGTTTCACAGAACGATCTCTCGACCCTCTTCCGTCGATCTGTAGCAGGCATCGACGATTCCGAGTAGCACTTCCTGCTCCTCGGGAAGCGGTTCCTCGCGCACGCCGCGGATCACGCTCATGAAGTACTCGAGCTCGCGCCGGTAGGATGCCCGGAACACGTTCTCCGTGCCCGGCGCTAGTCTGGGCGTGACATCGACGATCTTCCCGCCGGTCTCTTTCTGTACCATGAACGGCGACAACGACCCGAAGCCCGTGGCGCCCAGCGCCGCAAGCGTATGACGATCATCGACGGCGGCCAAATCCCAGCTCACTTCTACGCTGCAGGTCACGTTACCCTCCAGCCTCATCAGGACCACCGCCGAGTCGTCGACGCCGTCGTCGTCCCTGTCCAGCAGGTACGCCGTGAGACGCTCGGGAGCGGGATAGTCGAGCAGCCAGAGGCAGGCGTCCAGGTTGGTGACGCCCAGGTCCATGACGACGCCACCACCGCGCTCCTGACTCCGGCGCCACTCGCTCACTCGCGGGCGCCGCGAGAGACGCCGTTGCCAACTGGAGTGAACGTGGAAGATCTCGCCCAGCTCGCCTGCCTGGATGAAACGCCGCAGCGCCCAGGCATCGGGGCGGAAACGATGGTTGTTGGCAACCATCAGGTTGCGCCCGCTTTTCTTCGCGACCTTCAGTGTGTGGGCTACCTGCTCGCGGCTGGTACCAAGGGGACGCTCGCACAGGACATCGGTTCCGGCCTGCATTGCGAGTTCTGCTTGCTCGGCGTGCATATGGTTGGGCGTACACACGATGACCGCGTCGAGCCCCTCGTGCTCGAGGAAGTCCGGGACCGAAGAGTAAACGGCCGGCGAACCGTGACGGTCCGCGACCAACTCGGCCTTGGTGCGGTTGTCATCGCATATGGCGACCAACTTCACGCTCTCCATCTCCGACAGGATCGGGAGATGGACCAGCTGCGCGATGGCTCCGCAGCCTATGACTCCGACTTCTACGGCGTCGTTCTCAGCCATGACTATCCAGGGTCTTCAAAGTCACTAGCCAGGCGATTCTCCGTCTTGCCAGTCCGGCGTCCAGGTGATCGCCCCTTCGTCTCTCGACTCCCGCTCAGGAGCTGGTTCCACTTCCTCGATCAACTCAAGCAGAGCGTCGACGATTTCCGCCTCGGGGACCTTTCGGGCCACCTCTCCTCGCACATACAGCAGCCCTTCACCCTTCCCTCCGGCGATACCGATATCGGCTTCCCGTGCCTCGCCCGGTCCATTCACCGCGCACCCCATCACCGCCACCGTGAGTGGTTTGCGGATGTTACGCGTCCTTTCCTCCACCTCGTTGGCCAAGCGTATCAAGTCGACCTGAAGGCGGCCGCAACCAGGGCAAGCGACGATGCGAATGCTCTCGCGGCGGAGATCGAGCGCCTCGAGGATCGTGCGCGCCGCATGGACCTCCTCAACCGGGTCGGCGGACAGCGAAACGCGCAGCGTGTCACCGATTCCCTCGGCCAGCAGGGTTCCAATCCCGATAGCCGACTTGATGTTCCCGGCGCGCGGCGTGCCAGCCTCCGTCACGCCCAGATGGAGGGGATAGAGGAACTCACGAGCGGCCAAGCGATAGGCGTCGATCATCAGCGGCACGTGAGATGCCTTGAGCGAGATCACGATGTCCTCGAAACCTTGATCCTCCAGCAGACCGACATGGCGTCGCGCGCTTTCGACCATCGCCTCCGCCGTGGGCCGTCCGTACTTCGCCAGAAGATCGCGCTCGAGCGACCCGGCATTGACCCCCACCCGGATCGGCAAAGCGCGTTCGCGAGCGGCATCGACAACCGCCCTCACGCGTGATGCATCACCGATGTTGCCTGGATTCAGCCGCAACTTGGCTACACCGGCCTCGGCGGCCGTGATGGCGAGCTTGTGGTTGAAGTGAATATCGGCAACCAAAGGAACCGGCGAGTTCGCCACCAGTTCGGGCAGGCAGTCCGCGGCTCGCTCGTTCGGCACCGCCGTACGGACGATGTCGACGCCGGCCTCGGCCAAGCGCTGGATCTCGTCGATAGAGCTAGCGATGTCCACCGGGCTGGAGAGCGTCATCGATTGGATCGATACCGACTCACCGCCTCCGATGGGCACATCTCCGACCATCACCCTGCGCGTGCGTTCGCGGTGCGGCATCTCGGGATCTATTGCAATCTGTCTCATCGCGGCTCTAGTAACCGATACACGCTGGCGCCTAACTCGTAGAATCTAGGCTTGCCCCACCACCTCCGCGAGCGACCGATCCACGGCTTCGATCGTCCGGTCGATATCGGCGTCGCTGTGGGCGGTAGAGACGAATCCCGCCTCGAACGGCGAAGGCGCGAAGAACACCCCAGCCTCCAGACACTTACGATAATACGCCGAGAAGAGGTCTCTGTTCACCTGCAGCGCATCCGAGAAGTTGCGGACAGGCCCATCGCACAGGTACACGCCCCACATCGACCCCACGGCCGAGCCCGTCGCCGGAACGCCGTGCCGGCCGGCGGCATCGATGATGCCGTTGACGAGGCGGCTCGACCGCTCCTGCAAGGCCGGATAGGGCTGTTCGCGCTCGAGCACTCTGAGTTGAGCCAGGCCCGCGGCCATCGCCACCGGGTTTCCCGACAGCGTGCCCGCCTGGTAGACGTCGCCCTCCGGGGCAACTTTGGTCATTATGTCACGCCGGCCGCCGTAGGCGCCCACCGGGAAGCCGCCGCCGATCACTTTGCCCAGCGTGGTCAGATCCGGCTGGACTACATATCGCTCCTGCGCACCGCCCAGCGCGACCCTGAAGCCGGTCATGACCTCGTCGAAGATGAGCAGCGCGCCCACGCGCTGTGTCTCCTCGCGCAAGAACCCCAGGAAACCGGCCTCCGGGACAATCAGGCCGGCGTTGCCCACCACCGGCTCAACGATGATCGCGGCCAGATTGTCGCCGTGTTGATTCAAGGCTTCGACGAGGGCCATGCGGTCGTTGAACGGTACCGTGAGAGTCAGCCGGGTAATGTCCTGAGGGACGCCGGGCGACGTCGGCAGTCCAAGCGTAGCCAACCCCGACCCCGCTTTGGCGAGAAAGCTGTCGCCGTGTCCGTGATAGCATCCTTCGAACTTCAGGATCAAGTCGCGCCCGGTAAATGCGCGCGCCACGCGAACCGCCGACATGGTCGCTTCGGTACCGCTGTTCACGAAGCGGACGACCTCGATCGAAGGGACGCAGCCGATGACCTTCTCGGCAAGCTCGACCTCCTCCGGAGTCGGCGTCCCGTAGTGCGTGCCCTTGCGCACGGCACGCTCCACGGCCTCGGTGACTTCGGGGTGTGCGTGACCCAGAATCAGAGGGCCCCACGAAAGCACGTAGTCTATGTACTCGTTTCCATCCACATCGCGCAGCCGCGATCCGTTTCCGCTTGCCGTAAAGAACGGCTGGCCGCCGACCGCGCCGAATGCACGGACGGGCGAGTTGACACCGCCCGGAGTGACGTTCCGAGCGCGATCGAACAGGTCAAGTGATGCCTTTCCAGGTGTCATCTTCCCCATGCAGTTTGAAGGTCCAGTGAGAGCGGCTCGACGTATTCAGCCGGACGCCGCGCAACTCGAATCCGCTTGCTGGCCACAGCCCACAGGTCCGCATCGTCCGCGTTCACCACGGTGGCGCGGGCGAGGTCGCCGGGCGCGAGCTCGAGGTCGGGGGCGCTAAGGTATGTCGATCCATCGATTTCGAAAGCCTGGCTTCGTGACCGGGCCTCGATATCAAGCGTCTCATCGTCCACAGCCGGGCAACGGTCTACGATCACTTCCATCTGACTACCGATCAGGGCCCGCTGTCGAGAGGCCACAATGGACCGCTGCAGCTCGCTGACGATTCCCAGCCGTTCAATCTTCAGCGAGTCGGGCACCGGGTCCGGCATCTCCGCTCCCGGCGTGCCTGGTTGGGGTGAAAATGCGAAAACGCCCAGATGATCGAACTGAACTTCGCCGATGAAGTCTAGCAACTCCTCGAAATCTTCTTCGGTCTCGCCGGGAAAGCCGACCACCACCGTCGTCCGCAGCGTCAGATCGGGTATTTCCTTCCTCAACCATCCGATCTTGTCCCGCAAGCGATCCGGCCGCTCCGGCCTCCGCATCCGTTCCAGCATGCCGACGCTGGCGTGCTGGATCGGCATATCGATATAGGAAAGGACCCGCTCCTGCCCGGCGATCAGTTCAACGAGCGCCGGCTGCAACCCTGCTGAATAAATGTAAAGCAGCCGGAACCAGGGCAGATCGGTTTCCTCGATCAACCGCTCGAGCAACCCGTGGATTCCGGGTTGGCCGGGGACATCGCGGCCGTAATGAGCCAGATCCTGGGCCACGAGGTTGAGCTCGACCACGCCCCGCGCCTCCAAGGCCCGCGCCTCTTCGACCAACCGCTCGAGGTCGAAGGAGCGATGGCGTCCGCGCCAAAGCGGTATAGCGCAGAAAGCGCACTTGTGGTCGCAGCCCTCGCTGACCTTGAGGTAGGACAAATGTCTCAGGCCGCCCGCGGGTAGGCGCGAGCCCGGGTGCTTGTGCACGCGACCGTCGAGCAGTCCACGCGTGACCAATTGCGGCACCAGATCCGGCAGGTCCTTCAGGCCTAGGAAAAGATCGACTTCAGGTATCGATTGCTGCAGCTCCCGGCGGTAGCGCTCCACCATGCAGCCGACTGCCACGAGGGCTCGAAGCTGGCCGCTGTCCTTGAGACGTGCCGCTTCGAGCAGTGTCTCGATCGACTCCTCCTTCGCCGCGTCGATGAAAGCACAGGTGTTGACCAGCAGGATCTCGGCGTCGACAGGCTCGGGCGTAAACGTGGCGCCGTGGCCGACCAGCGTCGCCACGATGCGTTCAGAATCTACTGTGTTTTTGTCACACCCGAGCGTTACGACGGAGAACTTCACCGTGTGAACACCTCGACACCCGGCGGTGGGGAGAAGCGGAAGAGATCGTCGGACAGATCGATGCCCGCACGCAGGTTCAGGAGCGTAATCGTCTGGATGGTCTCGTTCTCCTCGTATACCTCAAACTTGCGTACCAAGAAATCAGCCGCGTCCACCCAGACACGGACGAGAGTGTAGGGAGCATCGAACTTCGGGACAAGCGATAGGAGATGCGCCGAGCGGTCGCCGACACTGCTCATCTCCACGTAGGTGGCCACGTAACGCTCCGTCGGGTTGACCAGGAACCGGCCACCCAAGGTGGCGCTCTCGGCCGTGTGGATCGCGGTTCGCACGACCTGGTCGGGCTGCGCGCTCGGATAGTACATCCACAAGTACTCACCGTCGGCGACCATTAGATCGCCTTCCGGCTGCTCGAATCTCATCAGGAAGTAGTTCGGCTTCTTCTGGAAGACGACGCCATGTCCCTCTTCTTCCCTCTCCAGTGCCCGGATCTCGATCTTCTTGATGAAGTCGGAGCGTATCGTGCTCACGCGCTCATAGGCGTCCGCCGCTTTCGCGAGAATATCTTCAGCCTTCTCATCGTCCTGGTAGGCGTACGCCCCCAGCGCCGCCAAACAAACAAGCAAGATCCGCAGTTCACTCATCATCACTGACCGACCCGATCTCTCCCGTTCCCGACCGAACAGATTCTTTCTAGCTCGTGAAGTGTAATCAATACCTCTCTTGGTTTCGACCCCTCAGGCGGCCCAACGATCCCCGCATGTTCCAACTGGTCAACGATGCGGGCGGCGCGGCCGTATCCGACCTTCAGCCGCCGCTGCAGCAGGCTGGTCGAACCTTGCTGATGCTGTATGACGACCTCGGCCGCACGGCGGAACAGCGGATCCCGCTCCTCGGCGCCTTCTCCGCCAATCTCCAACTCCGCTTCCTCAAGCTCGCGCTGCCGGACCGATTCGATGATATCCTCCTCGGCCCTGATCCGTTCGGCCTCTTCCTCCTCGGCGCGCGCACGGTACCACTCCATCAGTCGCTCGGTGTCTTCGGTGGACACGAAGGTCCCTTGGATACGAACCGGTTCGGCCTGGCCGGGCGGCATGAACAGCATGTCGCCGTTGCCAAGCAGAGTCTCAGCCCCGTTCTGATCGATGATCGTGCGGCTGTCGACTTTGGACGCGACTCGAAAGGCCGCGCGGCACGGGAAGTTCGCCTTGATGAGCCCCGTGATCACGTTGACCGACGGCCGCTGTGTGGCGACCACCAGATGGATACCCGTGGCACGTGCTTTCTGTGCCAGGTAGGCCAGCGGGCGTTCTACCTCCGCCTGCACTGTCATCATCAAGTCGGCCAACTCGTCAACGACCAAGACTATGTATGGGAGGATCTCAGGTTCCTCTACTTCACCGCCGCCATATGAGTCCGGTGCGCGGATCGTCGTCAGCCTTGCGACACGGCTGTTGAACTCGCGCAGGTTGCGACAGCCGTTCGCCGAGAGCCACTCGTAGCGCCGCTCCATCTCGTACACGAGCCACTTGAGCGCGGCCGCCGCGTCGTTGTTGTCGGTGACGACCGGGTGGCGAAGGTGGGGCAGAACGTTGTAGCCGCCTAGCTCCACCATCTTGGGATCGACCAGCAGCAACCTCAGCTGCTCCGGCGAGTAGCGATAGATCAAGCTGGAAATGATGGCGTTGATGCAGACCGATTTCCCCGAGCCCGTCACGCCGGCGATGAGAAGGTGCGGCATCTGCGCGAGGTCGTAGACGTCCGATCGTCCCCTGACATCCTCGCCGAGCGCGATCGGCAGCTGACCCCGACTGGTTCGGTACGCGCTCGAGTCTAGTATCTCCCGCAGGTAGACGACTTTCCGTTCGGGGTTGGGCACCTCGACACCCACGGCTCCCTTGCCGGGGATGGGTGCGATGATTCTCACCGAAGGCGCCTTGAGAGCCAGCGCCAGATCGTCGGCGAGGGCAGCGATCTTCCCAACCTTGACGCCAGAGGCCGGCACCACCTCGAACTGGGTGACCACCGGCCCAGTCGTGCGTCCGGCGATCTTCCCTTCCACCTTAAAGGTCCCGAGGGTGTCAACCAGGGTTTCGCCCAGGCGGGTCAATGCTTCCTCGCTCACTGTGTACTCTTGAGCGGGGGGCGGTGACAGGAGTTCCAGCGGCGGAAGCTGGGAGGCAGGGAGGTCAGCCACAGCGACATGCGCGCCGGCGGACTCCGGCTTCCTCGGCTTTCGTTGCCTGGGCGACGTCGCTTCATCGGACACCGGAGCCTTCTCGTCGGTATGCTTTTGGATCTCCGGCTCTGATTCAAGCCGGGAGAGCAGGCCGCGCGAGGGCCGCCGACTCAAGCGCTGAACCGCGCCAGCGACCGCCTCCGAGGCTTGCCGCCACACACCCGAGATCCGGGCCGCCGCCGCCGAGCCGGCTCCCACGGCCGCTTTGGCTCCCCTGCCAGCGAAGACGGTGCCGTCCTTGACCGCGCCGGCGCCGCGGGCGATCGCCTTGAACGGGGCCAAGCCCAGAGTAGCGATCACGCCCGTCACCAGTAGCAAGACAAGCAGAAGCGTTGACCCAAGCCAGCCGATCGCCGACGCCAGGAGTCCGCCCGTCCAAGAACCGTGGCTGCCAGCCAGCCAAATGGGGCCTCCCCCCGCCGGATCGGCGAGGGCCGACGCCAGAGGCGGGACGAGGGTCAGGAGGATCGCAAAGAAAAGAGTCCAGCGGGTAGTCTCGGCACGTTCCCGCACGCCGAGGCTCCAGACTCCCCACAGGATCGGGAACAAAGGAACGACTGCGGCGCCTATCCCAAAAGCGCCCACCAGTGTACCGGAGACCGCCACCCCCACGGGCCCGACGACGTTACCGGAAGGAAAAAGGTCCGCGAACCCGTCACCGAAGAGACCGACCGGAACCAGGCTGAGCAGCGTGAACAAGCCGACCGCGCCAAGGCCAATGCCGATCAAAACGCGCCGCGTGCGGTCACCCCCACCATCACCCATCTCTCACCTCATCGCCACCGTCTATCTATGCCCCGCGTTACCAGCGCAGCTACGATTCGAGCCTCGTTATCTTTCGATCCATGAAAACAGGAATCACCGGCATCGAGTCTATGCGGGAGCAATACTCAATATCGTTCCCCTGGCCGATCTCTTCCAGGCCGCGACCCCCCGCCGTTTCGCGCAAGAAGTCGACGGTCACCGGTGCGAATTCCCGTGCAAGCGCGACCGCAGCGATTGCGCCGTCGCCGAGCTCGGCCTCGGAGACCGCTCCCCCATGCTCCCGCTGGGTGTGGCCGGCGCAAGCCTCGACGAGCATACCGGCGCAGAGGGCATCATCCACGCTCACCCTCCCGGCGCGCCCAGCACAGACTACGAGCACCTCGTCCTCGGTCTGTCGCAGCCGACCGGCCACCATGCTCAAGTTTGCGAATGCTGCGACGTAGACCCTGCGCGCGGCGGCCATGGATGCCAGAACGCGCGTCCCGTTCGTGGTCGACATGACGATCGTTCGGCCGTTCACCACGTCCGCCGCGTACTCAGCCGGGGAATTGCCGAGATCGAAGCCTTCGATGCGAATGCCGCCGCGTTCACCGGACAGCAGCACCTCGCCGCGGCCGAGCGAGTTCGCGAGTCGCATCGCCTCCTCTGTCGAGGCTGCCGGAACTACGGAACGAGCGCCGTGGTGAATTGCAGTTATTATGCTCGTAGCGGCGCGCAACACGTCGATGAGAACAGCAGTACAGTCCTGAACCGTAACATGCTCCAGCTCATGCGGTGTCCAGAGCACGTCTATCTTCATCGGGCCTCCGCGAGCTCTCCCGACGGAACGAAGCTCTCCAAAAACCCGGTATCGAACTCGCCCGCGCGGAAATCCGCGTGATCCAGCACTTCGTGTAGGAATGGAATGGTCGTCTTCACGCCCTCGATGATGAACATCTCGAGCGCCAGCCGAGCACGAGCGATCGCTTCATCGCGCGTGCGTGCACGGACGATCAGCTTCGCGATTAGCGAGTCGTAGTAGGGCGGAATCGTGTAGCCGGAGTAGACGTGTGTGTCGACTCGTATGCCCAGCCCACCGGGCTGATGAAACGTCGTGATCGTTCCCGGATTCGGCCTGAAATCGTTTGCTGGATCTTCCGCGTTGATCCGGCACTCGATGGCGTGACCGCGCAATTCCACGCCGTCGGGAATCGACAGATCGTCCCCGGCGGCGACGCTCAGCTGTTCCTTGATCAAGTCGTAGCCGGTGACCTCCTCGGTGACCGGATGCTCCACCTGAATCCGTGTGTTCATCTCGAGGAAAAAGTAGTTCAGGTCGCGATCCAGCAGAAATTCGACCGTGCCCGCGCCCACGTAGCCGATGGCCTCCACTCCGCGAATCGCAGCCGCTCCCATCTCGCGTCGCAGCTCGGCATCGAGCGCCGGGCTAGGCGACTCCTCGATCAGCTTCTGGTGGCGACGCTGTATCGAGCAATCACGTTCTCCCAAGTGCACCGCTCGGTTGTAGCGATCGCCGAGCACCTGGATCTCTACGTGGCGCGCGCCTTCAACGAGCTTCTCGACATAGAGGTCGCCGTTTCCGAAAGCCGCTTCCGCTTCGGTGGCGGCCATCACGAACAAGCTATCGAACTCCTCAGCGCTGCGGGCGATGCGCATTCCCTTGCCACCGCCGCCGGCAGCGGCCTTGATCATGACAGGGAAACCGATCTCCACTGCCATCTTCCTCGCCAAGCGCGCGTCTGTAAGCGCTTCCTCCGTTCCCGGGACTACCGGGACGCCGGCCTCGATCATCGTGCGGCGCGCGGCGACTTTATCACCCATCCGCCTGATCTGTTCGGAGGTCGGCCCGACGAAGACTATATCCGAGCGCTCGCAGATTTCGGCGAATTCCGCGTTCTCGGCCAGGAAGCCGTAGCCCGGATGAATTGCGTCGGCGCCGGTTATCTCAGCGGCTGCGATGATTCGCGGTATGTTGAGGTAGCTGTCCTTCGGCCGAGGAGGGCCAATGCAGATGTCCTCGTCGGCGAAGCGAACATGCAGCGACTCGCGGTCCGCTTCAGAGTGCACCGCCACCGTCTTCACACCCAACTCGTGGCATGCCCGAATGACGCGGAGTGCGATCTCTCCGCGATTCGCGATCAGAACTTTCTGGAACAAGGTCGATTCCTCGCTGGAGCTTGCAAGCGGCGCCGTGCTACATCGGACCGCGTATCAGTCGGGCGCTATGCGGAAAAGAACCTGACCGTACTCTACAGGCTCGGCGTTCTCCACAGCGATCTCGCTTATGACGCCGCTTACTTCTGCCTCCAACTCGTTCATTAGCTTCATCGCCTCGAGAATGCAGAGGGTCTGCCCGACCTTCACGCGATCCCCGACTTCGACGTAAGGGTCCGCGTCCGGCGCCGGCGCACGATAGAACGTGCCGACCATGGGCGATGTCACCTCTGTCAACCCCGAAGTCTCAGCTTCCGCAGCCGTCTGGGCCGCTGGAGCGGCGGCCTGGCTCTCCGCCGCCGGCGCGGCTGCCGACGGGCTCGAGCCCGCCTGGGCCTGAATGGAAACCGGCGCCGTGCCGATCGCATTCCCGGAGAAACCGCCCAAGACGGAGGGAGTTTTCGAGATGCGGATCTTCGTGGCCCAACGCGAGATCTCCAACGTATCGATATCGCTGTTCTCGACGGTCTCGATAAGCTGCTTCAAAAAAGCCAGATCGATCATGAGCTCACCCGCTCCAAGTACTTGTTCTCCCGCCGATCAACTTTCAGCATGTCACCGATCTCGATGAACAGCGGCACCTGCACGACGGCACCGGTCTCGAGCTTCGCGGGCTTAGTTCCGCCCTGCGCCGTATCTCCCCGCACGCCCGGTTCGGTCTCGACAACCTCGAGCTGGACAAAGAAGGGAAGCTCGACCGAAAGGGCTTCGCCTTCCCGGGTAAGGGCTTCACAGGCCATGTTCTCCTTCAGGTAGACGAGCTGGTCCTCGCCGATCGTGTCGGCGGGCAGAGGAATCTGCTCGTATGTCTCCTCGTCCATGAAGTAGTAGAACTGCCCATCCGTGTAGCTGTATTGAACGGGCCGCCTCACGAGGCGAACCTCCTCCACCTTCTCGCCGGCTCGGAAAGTCTGATCTGTTACAGCGCCGCTGAGTACGTTCTTGAGCTTGGTACGGACGAATGCGCCGCCCTTGCCAGGTTTGACGTGCTGGAAATAGGTGATCGTGTAGAGTTCGCCATCAAGTTCAACGACCATGCCGTTTCGGAAATCTGCCGTCGTCGCCATCGTCCTCGGTTCTATTCTCGATATGCACGTATTTGTCGCTTACAAGAGTCTACAAAGGCAGGGACAGAAGTCGGTCCTTTTCCAGATCGACCAGCGCTCGCGGCTGTCCGTCCGTGATCAGCACGTCGTCCTCGATCCGGATCCCGCCCCAGCCTGGAAAGTAGAGACCAGGCTCCACAGTAACAACCATGTTCGCGGAAAGGCTTTCCTCGCTGGTCCGGCCCAGGCGCGGATCTTCGTGCACGTCGAGGCCCACACCGTGCCCTGTCCCATGGGGGAATCTAGCCTCGACGCCCTCCCGTTCGAACACCCGCCGTGTGGCCGCATCCACGGCGGCGCCGCTTACGTCCTCCCTCAGAGCGCCGCAAGCCGCCTGCTGGGCTTCGAGGACAAGTCGGTATCTGTCTCTTTGGAGGGCCGACGACTCTCCTACCACGAATGTGCGCGTCAAGTCGGAACAGTAGCCTCCCCAGCGGGCCCCGAAGTCACAGAGTAGCAGTTCCCCTCTCTTCAAGTTCCTCGTCCCCGTCGCGGCGTGGGGCAGCGCGGTTCGGGCGCCACTCGCTACAATCGTTTCAAAAGCAGGACGCTCAGCGCCCAGGTGGACCATGCGGTAATCGAGCTCGGCCGAGATGTCAGCTTCCCGCACACCCGCCTTCACCAGTGGCAGAGTAGCCCGTAAGGCCTCGGCCGCTATCTTGGCGGCCTTCTCCATGGCAGCGATCTCACCAGCGTCCTTGACCGCCCGCAGCTTCTCGACCACGCCCGAGACCGATTGCCACTTCACCGAGGGCGCATCCTCGGCGATGCGCTGCCACTGATCGTAGGAGAGATGCTGGCCTTCGAATCCAAGCGTGGCACCGGCGAACCCCTGGCCAGCCCGCTCGGCCAGAGTCGCCAGGACTCTTTCCCGAGCCACGAGCAACTCGAACCCCACGCCGTCGGCTAGCTCCCCTTGGGCCTGCTCCTCGTAGCGCCCGTCGGTCGCAAAGACGACCGTGTCAGCGCCAAGCAGAAGGAAGCCACTGGAGCCGCTGAATCCCGTGAGGTAGCGTACGTTCGGGAGGCTGGTGACCAGCAGCCCGTCCAGACCCCGTTCCGCCGCCCTGGCCCGAACGCGCTCGATCCTTTTGACAGCTGTACTCGTGCTCATCGGCGACGAAGGTACGCGACGATCCCTTCCAATGCGAGCACGTAGCTGTCGGCCGCGAACCCTACGACGAGCCCAACGGCAAGGTCAGAAAGGTAGGAATGATGGCGAAAAGGCTCCCGAGCGAAGACATTGCTGAGATGCACCTCCACGAAAGGCTGGCCCGTGGCTTTGAGCGCATCCCTGATGGCGACGCTGGTGTGGGTGTAACCCGCCGCATTGACCAGCAAGCCGTCGAAACTCGATTCTGCCTGTTGAATCCAGTCGACGAGTTCGCCTTCCAAGTTGGATTGAAAGAAAGTGACTGCGATGCCAAGTTGCCCCGCCCGCTCGGAGACCCGGCGGTTGATGCTCTCCAAGTCTTCGTGCCCGTAGGTCTCCGGCTCGCGACGCCCCAAGAGGTTCAGGTTGGGGCCGTGCAGAACGCCGATAGTCAGCGCTTGAGGCTTCTCAACCACTCCTGAAACTGCTCGAGGTCCTCGGTGCCGGTTGGCTCGGGAGCCGCCTGAGGCTGGCTCGCTTCCTCCGGAACAGCTGAATCCCGATTCTTGGACGCCGATTCCGCGTCGAAAGTCAGCAGGTCGGCTAGATAGCCTTCCATCGTTGGCGGCTCGATCTCCGCCCCCGTGTCTGCCTCCGCGCCTGGAATCTGAGCCTCGATCTCCGCTGTGCCGTCATCGCTCAAGGGCTCGAATGCCACTTCCTCCTCGGGGACTTCCTTCGCCTCCATATCGGTCAGCTCCCAGATGCTGTCTACCGCCTTGATTTCTTCCCCTGCTTCCTGGGACTCCAACTCATGGGCGGCCTCCGCCGTGACGATCACCTCCGCAATTATCTCATCTACGACGTCGCCCACGACTTCCTCAACCACTACCTCGGCCGCCTCTTCTTCCATCGTCACCTCGGGCACGTCTGATTCGTCCGGAACAGGCTCAGCCTCCAGAACCTCAATCGGAACCGGCTCGTCTTCGACGACGGCCTCGACTTCTTCTTCTGCCGGCTCGGGCGCGACCGGTTCGACCGGAAGGGGCTCGGCCTCGATAACCTCGATCGGTACCGGCTCGCCTTCCACGGCAGCCTCTACCTCATCCACAGGCGCGAGATCGAGAACCGACTCGACATCGGCCGCCGGCTCAGCCATCGGCTCGGTCTCGAGCTCGAGAATCGAATCGAGACTGAACTCGCCTTCCATCTCGGTCTCGTCCAACTCCACTGCTACCTCTTCGAGTGGCTCCACCAAGTCCGCGGCGGGTCCCGGAGCCTCTTCGGGCGCCGGCGGCTCTGTCTGGTCAGGCTTCGCTGCCAAGACCTCGAACGAGGCCGCGAACGGATCGAGCTGTTCGAACCCGGCGACAGGAGCTTCATCGTCGAAGGCGAAGTCTTTCGCAACCGGCTCGGGCGCAAGCTCCGGCTCATCCACCGCAGGCTCCGGCTCGCTCGGCGCAGCTTCCGGCTCACTCGACGCAGCTTCCTCGACCGGTGCGGTTTCCCCAGTATCGAGTGTCGGATCCGTCAGCTTCATGAGCCTGGCCAGTTCTTCTTCCTCGGACTCAGGTTTGGCCTCGGCCTCCGCGATCTCAGTCAGCTCAGAGATCCTGGCCTTGATGTTCTCGTCATCGGGGCTCGCCTCGGCCAGTTGCCTATAGACCGCGAGAGCGTCGGAGTACAGCCCCTGCGTGGCGTACAGTTCCGCCATCGTCTCGGTCACCATGCCCTCGCCGGCACCAGCCTCTCCCGCCTCTTCGACAGCCTCATCCTCAGGAACGTCCTCGCCGGGAATGTCGATGGTGAACTCGGCATCCAGCCCCTCCAGAAGATCCTCGGGCTTCAGGTCCTCAGAAGCCTGACCCTCCAGAAGCTCGCCGACGACGAAACCGGGTGCCCAGTCGTCCATACTCGGGAGGTCTGGGCCCTCAGCCGGATCGGGATGGCCCCACTGCTCGCCCTCTTCCTCAGCCGAGGGCTCAGCCACGGTTTCGGCCGGCGTTTCCTCCGCCGACTCGAAGCTCAGGTCCAGCTCCGACTCGTCTTCCGCCGCCGACGCTTCGCTTTCGGGAGACGGCGCGAAGTCCATCGCCACATCGAAGTCCCATAGCGGTGGCTCGTCAGGACTCGGCTCGGTCTCGCTGACCGACTCGGTCGTTTCCGGCTCGGTGGGTAACACGTCCAAGGAAAAACCTCGAACTCCGTCCTCGGCGATGAAACCCTCTACGGGCTGCGTCTCCGCCTCTTCTTGGCCAACCAGGTCGAGTACGGCCTCGTCCGCGACTGTCTCGACGGCGGGCTCATCAGGGGTCGGGGGCAGCTCCTCCACGATCGCCTCGAACGCAGCTACTTCCTCAGCCGTCAGGGACAGTTCCTGCCGGATCCCCTCAACCACCGGCTCTTCCTCTGCGGCTGGCGCGAGGTCTTCCTCTACCGCCGCCTCCATCTCCTCCGGCTCCGGCATTACGATGTCCGCCTCGGGCGCGACCGCCTCCACCTCCTGCGTAGCGGGCTCGGACGGACCGATCGCCTCGAGAGGCGCAAGGTCGGGCTCGGCCTCCTCAGCCGCAGCCGCAGGCTCCGCCTCCACGGCCGCCGCTGCCGGTTCTTCCGCCTCCGGTTCGCCAGCTTCGCCGCCCATGGCGTCGAGCCTGCGCAGGCCCTCGCTCGCTTCTTCGCTGCGGGGATCGACCTGAAGCATCCGCTCGTACCACACCCGGGCGTCCTCGACAAGTCCACGACGTGCGGCGAGGTCACCCAAAGCTCTCAGCGCTATGAGGTTCTGTGGATCAAGCTCGAGTACCTTGCTGAACTGCTCCTGGGCATCCGCGTAGCGATCGCTATCCAGAAAGACGCGCCCCAGAACGTTGTAGGCGCTGGTGTAGCTGGGGTGTGTCTTCAGTCCATGTACGAGCAGGCCCTCTGCCTTCGCGTACTCGCCGGCCCTGCGATACGCGTCTGCCAAGTGGGCGAAAACCAGGCCCTGGGAGTTGTCCGCGTAGCGTTGCTCGAGTTGTTGTATCTCTTTCTGGAGACCGTTATCCGGCGGCATGACAAGAACTCCTCGAACGGATGGGTTGTGCTTCGGGGGGCCGGGGCTGCAAATATAGCTACCGCAAGGCGTTAGTGTCAACTTCAGCATCGTCGGCGGACTCCAGCGCATTACCTGCGCGAGCGCGCCCGCGGTGGCTTTTTCGGCGACCTGGGATAAATTCAACGACTCGGTCAAATCGGCATACGTAGAGAGGAAGGATCGGCTGTATGCTACGCTCGATGCGTCGAAACACCAAGATTATCATGCTGGTTGTCGCCATCGCCTTCGTCGGCCTGATGGTCTTCGAGTGGGGCATGGACATGTCTGGCCGTAACTCGCCGGGAGCGGGAGCCGTAGGCGAAGTTGGCAGCGTGAACGGTACCGCGATCAGCTACCAGGTTTGGACTCGCGCGTTCCGCAGTCTCACGGACCAGGCCCGACAGCAGAAGGGCTCGGCGCTCAACGACGTCGAGATCGACTACATAGAAGAGCAAACCTGGAACGAATTGGTCACGGAGATCCTGATCGACCAAGAGATCGGTCGGCTGGGCATCAAGGTCACCGACGATGAGGTCCGGATGGCTTTCCAGACCTCTCCCCCACCGTGGCTAGTCAATAACGAGCTCTTCCACACGGATGGCCAGTTCGACTTCGAGAAGTACAGGGCATATTTCTCAAGCCCCGCCGTCGACCCGCTGCTGCTGAGTCAGATCGAGCAGTACTACCGCGACATTCTGCCGCGCGTTCGCCTTTACGAGGAGGTTGGCAGCGGCATCTACGTCGCCGATTCAGAGTTGTGGCACATCTATCGTGACCGCAGCGAACAGGTCCAAGTCAGTTACGCCGTCTTCGACCCCGAAACGCAAATCGCCGAATCCGAGGTCTCCGTGACGGACGGCGAGCTACAGAGCTACTACCAGGAGAAACGCGAGGACTTTCGCCAGCCCGCGACCGCGCTGGTGACGCTAGTCGAGCTGACCCGCGCTGCCGAGGCTTCCGACACGGCGGCGGCGCTCGACAGGGCGCTCAGCCTCAGGCAAGAAGCGGTGGACGGAGCCGAGTTCGCGGAGCTGGCGAGCGCGAACAGCGCCGACGCTGCGTCTGCCGCGCAAGGCGGTGACCTGGGCTGGTTTGGCAGAGGCGATATGACTCCGCCCTTCGAGGCGGCTGCTTTCGAGCTCGAGCCCGGACAGATCTCCGAACCCATACTCACGGACTACGGATATCACATAATCAAAGTAGCCGAGAAGGAAGAAGATCGGGTCCGAGCCTCTCATATCCTGTTGAGGATCGAGATGGCAGGTGAGAGCGAGGAGAGGCTTCTGGTAACGGTCGATCGTCTGGAGCGCGTCGCGCTGAAGAACGGCCTCGACGCTGCAATCGACTCGACGGGTGTTGAGGGCCGCCAAGTGACACTGACCCAGGGCAGCGACTTCGTGCCAGGAATTGGCCCGTTCAGCCCGGCCGCCGGTTGGGCTTTCCACGATTCGACCTTCGTCGGCGCCGTCAGCCCCGTATACGAGACGGACCAAGGGTTCCACGTCTTCGAGTTGGTTCAGCGCGCGCCCGAGAGCTACCTGACCTTCGAAGACGCGCAGGCGTCGGTCCGGCGCCGTCTGTTGGCGGAAAAGAAGATCGAGACGTCGCGCTGGCAGGCAGAGCAAATCGCCGCCGAACTCGCCAGCGGCAGCTCGCTCGAGGAGGTCGCAGCTTCACACGGCATGGACGTCCAAACAACCGACCTGTTCTCGCGGCTCGACTTCGTGCCGGACTTGGGGCAGTACAACAAGGTGATCGGCGCTGCGTTCGGCTCGGAGCTAGATAAGACCTCGGGCCCATTCGAGTCAGGCGGTCGACTGTACTTCCTGCATGTGCTCAACCGGGTCGAGGCGAACCGCGAGGCGTTCGATGCGGGGAAGGAAACACTCCGTGCCCAGTTGACTATGCAGCGCCGCGAGTCGGCGGTGAACGAGTGGCTCGCAGATCTGCGCGAACAAGCGGATATTCAGGATTGGCGGAGGCAGGTCTTCGTGCCGAGGTCGTAAACTCGGCAGCGGACGGAGCAGGTCAGAGCAACATCCGCGATACGTAAGCCACCAAGAGCACCCCGGCCACGCTGAACAGGTTCACGTTCAGCGCGACCGGTCCCAGAGTGATCGCGAGCACGATCAGATCCATACTCAGCGGTCCGACGCTCGCCGACACCGTTGTGGTGAAGAACTCGCGGAAAGGACCCTCGGGGAGGAACCAGAGGGAGAGCTTGGTCAGGATAGCGCCGAGCAGGAAGCCGAGGACCAGAATCGTCACCACGCGCCAAGGCGACCGGGCCACCGGTCTGGCCAAGAGTCCGTCCCCTCTAGTCACAGGCGCCGCTCCACAGTGTAGTTGACCGCTTCAAGGAGCGCCGTTGCGCTCGGGCTTTCAGGCAGATCAGCAATCGCGGCAAGCGCCTCGTCGGCAAAGGAGCGCGCTTTCTCACGCGCGAACTCGATTCCGCCTGCGGCCTCGGCTGCCTGGAGAACCTGCAGTATGATCCCGTCGTCCGGCTCGGGGTCGGCAAACAGAGCGTTTACAGCCAGTCGCTGCTTGCGGCTGAACCTGGGAAGCGCGGCGATCAGAGGAAGCGTGACCTTGTGCTCCCGCAGGTCCTGTCCGCACGGTTTGCCAGTTACGTCCTGGGTACCGGAATAGTCGAGGATATCGTCCACGACCTGAAATGCCATCCCGAGCGCGTAGCCGTACGCCTTCAGTCGCTTGCGGTACACGAGGTCGCCGACCATGGTGCCCAACTCGCACGCCGCCGACATCAAAGACGCCGTCTTTGCGCCGATCAGTCGATAGTAGTCGTCCTCCGTGAACTTGAGGGAGTCATGCATGACGAGCTGCCGCATCTCCCCGACGGTCATGGTGTTCGCAGCCTCGGCGAGTACCCCAATTACGTCGACTCGCTCGAGCTTCGTCATCTCCATGACCGATCGAGAGTACAGATAGTCGCCCATGATTATTGCGACCTGGTGTCCCCACACGGAATTCACGGTCGGCATTCCACGCCGCAACACCGAGTGATCGACGGCGTCGTCGTGGACGAGCGTGGCCAAGTGAACCGCTTCCACGACTGCCGCGAGCAGGCTGGCTTCTTTGGCCGGCTTGCCACCGATCTCGTTGCAGAGGAAAAGAAGCGTGGGTCTGAAGAGCTTCCCGCGCTTCAAGAGGATATAGTCGTTGACTTCCTCGATCAGATCGAACTCCTCCACGACCAGGCGCCGGATGGTATCCGCGAGCCCGTCGAGTCTCTCACGAACGGGTTCCTGTATCCGGTCTAGATCTGGAGGTGCGGTTCGCAGCATATGCGTGCCTCGCCAACGTCATCACATTCGTGTTGAGATGGTCTGGCGCACACTTTAGCGCGATTGGAGGAGGTTTGTCAAAGGGGTAGTCACTGCCTCAGCGACGATACGCGCTTCGAGGCGTCTTTGAAGCGAACGTCACAGCCCATCACGCGCTCGTACCATTCGACGGCCGAAACCTTCTCGCCCAACTCCTCGTGGGCACGGCCCATGGCGTAATAGATCTCGATCAGCTCCTCGTCCTTATGGCCCGGGGCCTGGGCAGCGCGCGAGAGGACCTTGAGAGCGATTCGATGATCACCCTTCTCGGCAAAACAAGCCCCGAGCATCTCGATGGCGCGAAGGCGGAACTCCGGATTGCGCGCCGCAATCTGGAACTCGGCAATCGCCTCATCCAGCAGACCCATATCCCTGTAGGCGCAGCCAAGATCGTAGTGACTCGCCGAATCCTCCTTCTCGATAGCCTCGGACACCATCGACTTGAACTGCTTGAGCATCTCGGCGAAGTTGACGTCCGCTTCGCTTTGCGGGTCAGCTGCAGATACTCGGAAGCGCGTGCTCTTCGCCTCCGCCTTTTTCTCCTCGACGACGAGCGAGCGCAGATCGACGTACTGGTCCTTCTCCTGAGATTTCGGGGTTTTCGACACCGCCGCTGGTTGCGCACCAGTCACCGCGCCGCCAAGTAGATCCAAGGCCGCGGTGGCACGATGGTTGTCAGGATCCAGCTCCAAGACTCGCGCGTATACGATCATGGCCTTGTTACTGGCGTCCGTGCGGTCGAGGCAGTCGGCCAAATCGAGATACGCCGGGATCAAGGCGCTGCGGTCCTTGGCCATCAGGGCCAGCTCCACCCGCTTCTGGTAAGCCCGCACGTCGTTCAGATCGACCTGCAACAGCTCGTCGATGACCCGTCGCGCGTCTTCAAAGCGGCCCTGGTCCTCAAAGGCCTGGGCGGCCTCGCCGAGATGGCGGATGGCCGCCTCACGGTCGCCGGCCTCCAAGAACGCTTCAGAGAGCTCGACGAGGATGTCCGGCGTGCGGCCGACGGCCTCGAGCTGAGACTCGAGCTCCCTAAGCCGGTCCGCGGGGGCGGCTTCAAGTTCCGGCTCGGTTTCGACTGCCGGCCCGTAATCTACCGGCGGCCGAGCTTCTTCGACCGGCTGATCGACGGCGATAGGATCATCGACAGCGACGGGTTCTTCGCCGATGACCGGCTCGTCGAGCGGCAGCTCCGGCAGCTCGGGCGTCACTAACCCATACTCCTCGGCGGGTGGCTCCGCGCCCTCCGCAACGTCGACCTCCTCTTCGGCGGCGAGCGTCGTAGGGACTATCTCGAGGCCTTCATCTCCGGCCAGCTCCGCATCCTCCGCCTCCGCCCATTCCTCGGGCTCTTCCAGCATGGTCGGTAGGATACCGACCTCGCCGGGAGACACCTCGTCGCTGGGCTTTTCGAACCTACCGGCATCGCTGAACTCGGTCGGAACGATCTCGAGGTCCTCCTCGGCGAGAAACGCTTCGTCCACATCGGTCCCGGCTTCCGTGCCGACGAGGTCCGCCGGCAGGTCCTCGAGACCTTCCACGGCCGCCGTCTCACCGTGAGCCATCTCGGCCAGTCGATCCGGGTCCTCGAGGGTCGTTGGCATGAGCTCGATCGAACCTGCCGCGGGCGCCGACTCGTAAGCCTCCCGCTCTGTCTCAACGAGGTCCCCGGTTTCCGAGTCGAGCTGGATCATGCCGTAGGCGCCGAGACCTTGTTGCTCGAGCGGTACCTCGGCAACCGGCTCGGCCACCACGGACTCAGCGGCGACAGGTTCGGGTTCCTCGGCGGCGGCGTCTGCATCAGCAGACTCCGATTCAGTAGACAAAGGCTCTTTCTTCGGAGGGGGCGCCGGTTCATCCTCGGGCTCGTCATAGGGCAGGATTTCCGGGAGATCCATGATGCCCACGGAGTCAGTGGCAGCCACCGTAGACTCCTCCGGCGGCTCGACTTCCGGATCCCTATGCGGCGCCAGCTGAAGGATCTGGTCTCGCACTTGCGCGGAATCGGCCTCACGGCCTTGCAGCCGGAGATCGCGCCACGCCAGGCGCAGCTCCTCCACGGCAGCGGCCTGGCGACCATGCCCCAGGAGTTGCTCCGCGACCATCAGCCGGATCTCCGGATCGGACGACACGTTGGCGAACTCGATGAGAGCGGAAAACGCCTCGTCCAGCTTGTTGGCCCTCTGCATCCGTTCGGCGTACTCGAGGAAATGCCTGCGGGCATCCGACAGGAATCCTTTGGCGGCTCCGATCTTGCCGAGTTTCAGGTAAGCCGAATGCTGGTTGGGCTTATTGCGGAGAATCTTGTTGCAGAGAGCGATCGCGTTGTTGTAGAAACCGGCAGAGAGATGACCATCAGCTGCCTTCTCGTAGTGGTAGACTGCCTTGCCGACGTCTCCTATCCGCCGGTAGAGATCACCGACACGATTGTAGAGCGCAGGATCGATCTCCCTGCGCGCTTTCCTGTCGGCCTCCATGGCGAGCTCATACGCTTCGATCGCGCGCTTCCAGTTCTCGCGCTGCTCGAAGTCCCTGGCCTTCTGCCTGTATAGAGCTCCCTCTCTCATTCGCTCTCGTCTATACCTTCGTGTCTCTTAACCGCTCAACATGACCGGAGCCCGGGTTCCAGATCCAGACGCAAGCTTTCCCCGGCCCGAACGACGGTCTTGTGTTCCGGATCTTGGCGCCGGCCTGAACGTGAGCGCCTGGTGACCTGGCTCGCTCCTCCACGGTTACGGGGGCACCCGGTTGCCCTCACCCCACCCAAGCCTATCGCGAAGTGACCATCAAGACAAGGTATGTTGCGCCGCTCTAGACAACCCGTCGTCCCCGCTTCCAGACAGCGACGCAATGGTTGCTGCCGTACAAATAGGGGATCAAACGGTAGTCTGGGACACCGAAGGCAGCGATGTCCGCTGGGGCCCCGGGCTCCAGGGTTCCGCGCCCATCTTGTAGCTGCAGAGCCGCGGCTCCGTTCGCCGTCGCTGCCACCAACACCTCCGCCGGCGACATGCCCAGCCTGCTACAGGCAACGCTCATCACGATCTGCAGGTTGACCGTGGGCGACGAACCCGGATTGAAATCAGTGGCGAGGGCGACGGCTGCCCCCCGGTCAATGAGCTCGCGGGCCGGCGGGTAGTTGTCCTTGCCCAAGAAGAGCAGTGTCCCTGGAAGAAGCGTCGCGACCGTATCTGATCCGGCGAGCGCGTCGATGCCAGCTTCGGAAATGGCTCCGAGATGATCGGCAGAAGCCGCCCCGAATCCGGCAGCCAGTTCAGCGCCACCGCTGGACTCGAACTCATCAGCATGAATCCGCGGCACGAGCCCATGCTCGACGGCCGCCGAGACGATGCGCCGGGTCTCGTCGGGCGTATACACGCCTGGCTCCATGAACACATCGCAGAACGTAGCCAGGCCCGACTCTGCCACCGCGGGGATCATCACACTGGCAACGAGCTCGACGTACTCATCCCGGCGTTTCCGAAATTCCGCGGGGAAGGAGTGTGCGCCGAGAAAGGTGGGAACGAGATCGATCCACTCTTCCTCGGACAACCTCCGGATGACGCGGAGCATTTTCAGCTCGTCGTCCAAGGTTAGCCCGTAGCCGCTCTTCACCTCCACTGTGGTGGTACCGTGCTCCAGCATTCGCCGCAGCCTCGCGCGGCCGAGTTCGGCCAGCTCCTGTTCGGAGCGTTCGCGAAGATCCTGTACGGATGCATTGATACCGCCGCCGCGCTTCGCGATCTCCATGTACGGGACACCGGCGCAGCGTAGCTCGTACTCGTCCAGCCGCCAGCGCCCGAAGACGGCGTGGGTGTGCGAGTCGACAAGTCCGGGCGTCAACACATGACCGCCAAGATCGACCCGCTGAGCGTCCGCGAAGCGCTCGCGGAACTCCTGCTGAGTCCCGACCGCCTCCACGCGCCCATCCTGCACGACGACGGCTCCATCTTGAACGAGCCCTACCGCGGACAACGCACCGCCCCGGCGCGGCTTCGCGCCTCCCGGGCACGTCAAGACCTGCGTAGCTTCCAGAACCAGCAGATCGTGCTCAGGCATCGGTCATCGGGATCTTGATAGCTTGCTGTCGCGCCGTTTCGCGAGCCCGCGCGTACCCGGCATCAGCGTGACGAGCCACACCGATGCCCGGGTCATTGGTCAATACGCGCTCTAGCCGCTGGGCGGCTTCCGGGGTGCCGTCAGCCACGATCACTTGCCCTGCGTGCAGCGAATCTCCTATTCCGACGCCGCCACCATGGTGGAAGCTGACCCAAGAAGCCCCGCTCGCGACATTCAACAAGGCATTGAGGATCGGCCAATCTGCGATCGCGTCGCTGCCGTCCATCATGCCCTCGGTCTCGCGGAACGGACTGGCCACCGAACCGGTGTCGAGGTGGTCCCGGCCGATCACGATCGGCGCCAAAATCTCGCCGCGCGCGACGAGCTCGTTGATGGCCAGGCCGAACCTGGCCCGCTCGCCCTGGCCCAACCAGCAGATCCGTGACGGTAGCCCCTGAAACGCCACCCGCTCACTCGCCATCCTGATCCAGCGGTCCAACGCCTCGTCCTCTGGGAACAGGTCTAGTACCAGTTCGTCGGTGCGATGGATGTCGGAAGGCTCGCCGGATAGCGCCACCCACCGGAACGGCCCCTTGCCTAGGCAGAAAAGCGGGCGCACATACGCCGGCACGAAGCCCGCGAAGTCGAACGCGTTCTCGACCCCGGCATCCCGCGCCTGTGCCCGAATGTTGTTACCGTAGTCGAACGCTATGGCGCCCTGCCGCTGCATATCGAGCATCGCTCGGACGTGCGAGGCCATCGACTCCATCGCCCGCGAAACATAGCCTTCGGGGTCGCGCTCCCGCAGAGACGCTGCCTCGTCCAGTGTTAGTCCGCCCGGAACATATCCGTTCAGCGCGTCGTGGGCGCTCGTTTGGTCCGTCACCAGGTCCGGCGTGATTCCTCTCCGCACAATCTCGGGAAGGACGTCGGCACAGTTGCCTACGAGGCCGACCGAGAGGGCTTCCCCACGCTCCCGCGCGTTCAGAACCAGATCCAGAGCTTCGTCGATGTCTTCGGTAGCCCGATCCAGGTAACGCGTCCCAAGACGCCGCTCGATGCGTGCCGGATCGACCTCGACGCCGAGGAAGGCGCCGCCGTTCATCGTCGCGGCGAGGGGCTGAGCTCCTCCCATCCCGCCGAGGCCGCCGGTGAGCAAGAAACGTCCGGTCAACGACCCATCGAAATGCGTGCGGGCGGCTGCGGCGAAGGTCTCGTAGGTTCCCTGCAGAATCCCTTGCGTGCCGATGTAGATCCACGAGCCGGCCGTCATCTGCCCGAACATGATGAGGCCTTTGCGCTCCAGATCCCTGAAATAGTCCCAGTTGGCCCAGCGGCCTACCAAGTTGGCATTGGCGATCAGCACTCTGGGCGCGTGCTCGTAGGTGCGAAAGACGCCAACCGGCTTGCCGCTTTGAACCAAGAGCGTCTCATCGTCATCGAGCTCGCGCAGCGACGCGACGATGGCGTCGAAAGCTTCCCACGACCGGGCGGCCCTTCCGGAGCCCCCGTAGATGATCAGCTCTTCCGGCTTCTCGGCCACGTCAGGGTCGAGGTTGTTCATCAGCATTCTCAGCGCCGCTTCCTGCTGCCAGCCCTTGCAGGATATCTCTGTACCGCGCGGAGCGCGTACCGTGCGAGACTGACCGATCACAGATGACATCGCCTCCCTCCGATTCCAGACTGCGGCAGCGCCAGGACTACCTGGAATCCTGCCGGTAGTCGAACTTGATGTCACGCAAGTCGTTGTGGTTTATCCTGAAATTGAATACGAAGTTTCCGTTGGACGCTTGCCAGAACTCGAACGTCGCCGACCAACGATGCAAATCACGCCGTAGTGAGAGCGTGTGATCGACGAAGTTCGTGCCTCTCAGATCGTACGTGGTCCGCCAGCTCATGGTCCAGTTCTGCGTCGGACTGAAACCGAGATTCGCCCGGATGGTCTGAGAATTCGTCGGCGGCGGGGCCTCCGGATCCGGCCGGGGCCGCTGCCGTACCAAGCTGTAGTTCACGTTGAGGCTCCATGGCCGCCTAGCCCCTTCGTCTTCCTCGCGCTCGCGGGGACCGGCCTGCGGTTCCTGCCCTTCCCCAGGAAACATCCCGAACTCGTCTTCCTCGAAGCTGCGAGCACTCGGGACTATCCCGGGATCGCTGCGGAGACCGCCGCTCGTCTCACCGAACAGTCCCGCTACGGTGCGGTCGCCGATGGAGAAACCCAGGTTAAGCTGGGTCAGGAACGGATCGAAGTTGCGGCCGCTCTCTCCCTCCTCGAAGAGATCGTGGTCGAACCGTAGGGTCAGGCCGCGCAACACGTCGGATGTCACCGAGTTCGATACCTGCCCGGTGATCACCTTGCCCGTCACGAAATCGTAAGCCAACGTCGAGGTCCGGATCGCCAGCAGAGTGAGTTTGCGCGCCTGCGCCTCCTGTTGCGCGACCGTCGTATCGCCGGGAGCCTCCCCCTCCCCCCCCTCTACCTGTGCTACCTCCTCACCCTCCTCGTCAGGACCGCGTGGCTTGAGCTTGGCCTCGAAGGTCTGCGAGAAAACCATGCTGATTTGGTGTCTGGCCTCCGACGCCGACGCCGGGACTCCAAGCTCTTCCAACTCCGGAGACGGCTCTACCTTGGGACTATATGCCCAGTTGAACGCCGGCGAGAACTTGTGCCGGATCCGTTCCAGCGGCCCCACGCCAGGGAAGAATCCATAGACATCCGCGTTCAGCGATGCGCTCGTGGATATCCGGGTCGGCAGAGACACGTAGCTGAGGCCCGTCTGGTTCGAGCGGAAGAGGCTGCCATCCATGTTCACCGATGGCGTGATGCTGGTAGACCCGATCAGCCGCTGCTGATATCCGACCGAGGTACGCCAAGATATCGTTCCCTCCCGGGCTCTGGGACCGATTACGGTGATGGGGCCGGTCGCATCGCCATCCTGTACCAAGTCCGTGGTGTATTCCAGCGTCTGCTCCCGCATATTCGCGCTGGAATTCCACCGCACGCTGCCGAGGTTGAGGTTCGAGGTCAGGCCGCCGGCTGCGACCGCACGGCCCGGTTGGCCCGGCGTGTCGGTCGTAACTCGATTGAAGTTCGTACTGCCGGTCCAGGTCAGGCCGTTGTACCAACGCGCTTCTAGCGGCGACCGGGCAGGAGTCAGCACTATCGGTGATAACGTGATCGAGAATTGCGGCAGCGTCATCGTAGTCGCATCGCCCTCCGAGATCGGCTGCACGCGCTGCGCGCTCAGATTCGCGGAACCCCAATCGAACCGTCTGGAGAATCCGATGTTCGAGCGGATATTCTGAGTCAGGCGCTCGGGATTGAACTCGTTTTCACGATTGAATTGCTGACTCGATACGAATTGGACCGACGCACGCAGGTCAGTGCGTTCCCCAAACTTCTGGCTGTGATTCCAAGACCCCGATATCTCTCTGCCGTCCGGTCGAAAGAACTGAGAGAGACCGAGGCGGCCATCAAGAAACTTCTGGCGCCAGCGATAGCGGAAGAACGTATCGAAACGCGTCCAATTGTCGCTCCACCAATCCATGCTGAACTGAGCGTCCATGTAGTCGCTGATCGCCCAGTAGTAGCCGACGTTGGAGATATGCCTATTGTAGCCGCTGCTGTTCCGAACGATGTCGTTGAAACCGAAGCGAAGGGTGAGTAACCCGCTGTGACGGCCTCGGCGAATGTCCTGCGCCATGAAAGGGAACCAGAACACCGGTACATCACCGAAGTAGAGACGCACCGGCCATGCCACGACGATGTGGCCCAGGACGAGCTTGATCCTGTCGGACTCGAAGCGGTAGTGCGGCTCGGACAGATCACACGACGTGAAATGGCCCGCTCTCACCCAAAGGGTGTCGGTGCCCTCGAGCGTGAAGTTCCCCTCTACGTTCCACACCTCCCACTGGGTCTTGCCGCCGACCACGGTGCCTATTCTGCGTTCGGTGTGGTAGAAGAGCGGACCTTCCTCGCTGTCGACCTCTTCGCCGTTGGCGTTGACCAGCTTCGATTTGCCGTAGGCAGTAACGAACCGCGTCTGGCCTTCGTAGACGACCGAATCCGCAGACAACGTCTCGCCTGCCCTCTCGATGTTGGCCCTTTGTCGGATATGAATGGAGCGATCCTGCGTAGAGAACTGTAACGTATCGCCGCGGTAGACCACGGGACGGTAGCCCGGGCGTTCCATCAGCGCTTGCATGATCGAGTCCGGACTCGGGAACGGATCGGAAGGTGCCGCCAGCGAGTCGGCAGCCAGTGAATCAGCGGCCAGGCTATCGGCTCGGTCCGGACGCTCCTCCTCCGCGTCCCTTTGCCTCTGTCTCCGGCGCTCCTCCCTGGTCGTGTCCTGCGGGAAAGCCGTTCCTGGACGTAGTCCGCCGCGCGAAGTGGCAGCCGTCAGATCGGAAACGGACGCAACGAGGCAGGCCAGCGCGACCGCAGGCAGAACGACCTGCGTCCACGGCGAGAGAAGATCAGTCGGCGATCGCCTGCGAGCTCTCTGCGGCAATCTGCCGACGACCCACCATCGCAACGAGGAGGATCGAAAACTCATACAAGATCACTAGCGGTCCCATCATCATCAGCATCGTGAGCACGTCGGCCGGAGTCAATATGGCCGAGACGACCGCAACGCCAACGAGCGCGTGTCGCCGAAAACGCCTCAGGGTGTCCGCAGTTATCAGCCCCAGGACCGCTAGCAAGAGCGACACCAGCGGCAACTCAAATATGACGCCGAACGCCAGAATCAAGCGAGTCGCGAAACGCAGGTACTCGCCGATAGTGATTATTGGAGTCAACGCCTCAGTCTGAAACCCGAGCAGGAAGCGAAGGCCCAGAGGCAGCACGAGGAAGTAGGCCATCGCTACACCCATCAGGAAGAGGACGAACCCGCCGAGGACGGCCGGGATTACCACTTTCTTCTCCTTCTCGAACAGAGCCGGCGACAAGAAGGACCACGTGTGGTAGACGATGATGGGCAGAGCCATGATGATGCCGAACACGAACGCGAGTTTCAGGGTAACCGTCATCGGCTCCGTCGGACTCGTGAACAGGAGCTGGCCACCAGGAACGACCGAGGTGAAGTCCGGCGACGCGGTCAGGTTCTCCATCGCCTCGACGAAGGGGAGCTTCAGCAGGCCGATTATGTTGAATTGGGTAACGATGAAGAACCCGGCCACCGAGAGGCTGAGTACAGAGACCGCGACCCAGATCAGGCGCGATCTCAGCTCCTCGAGGTGATCCAGGAAAGGCATCTCGGCGGCGCCCTTCATGCGTTTCAACGCTTGCTCCTCCTGTCCTTTCCGCTTGTCTTCGGACCTTCATCTTTCAGCACAGACTCGAGGAAATCGAGCTGGGCTGCGTCGTATTCGCCGCGGGCCGCAAGTTCCCTGATTGCCTCCAAATACTCCTCGGGGTCCTGAAAGTTCGTGTATACCGATGCAAAGCGTACGTAGGCGACCTGGTCCAGGTCCCGCAAAGCGTCCATCACCTGCTCGCCGATCTGCCAGCTCTCGACTTCGCCCGACTCGCTCCGCTGGAGGCTCTCTTCTATGCCGTCGACTATCCCTTCGATTTGTTGTAGAGTCACCGGGCGTTTCGCGCAGGCGAATTGAATTCCGCGAATGAGTTTGGTTCGATCATACGGCTCCACGCTGTCGTCCCGCTTCTTGATCGAGAGAGGGCGCTCCTCGACGACCTCATAGGTCGTGAATCGACTCCCACACTGCTGGCACTGGCGGCGGCGGCGTACAGCACGCCCTTCCCGACTCGTTCGCGAGTCGATAACCCCATTCTTTGTGTGACCACAATAGGGACAGCGCATCGAGGAAGGAATGAGTTGCCCGGTACCGTGCCGGGCTTGCGGCCTAGCGGCAGTTCAGCCGCTCGGCCTGGTCCCGTGCCAGCCGGGATTCATCGCTCCGCGGATAGCCCGCCAACACACGTTGAAAGTACTGACAAGCGCTGTCTTTGTTCCCCTGCTCCACCTGCAGAAGACCGGCCTTGTACAGCGCTGTGGGCGCCGCCCGGGAATTCGGGTAAAGCTCCACGACCCGGTTGTATTCCCGTATCGCGAGATCCACCTCATCTTCCATGCGATACGTTTCCGCCATGTAGTATTGGGCGTCGGGCGCAAGCTCGTCGGCCGGATAGTCGACAAGGAACTCCTCGAAACCCGCGCGTGCCGTATTGTAGGCCTCGCGCCGGAACTGTTCGATCGCAGCGGCATAGAGGGAACGGGCGTCACCACCCGCTCCCTCTACTATTTCACCGGCCCGCGCGCCGGCGCTGTCGACGGGCACGATCGTTCCCATCTCCTCCCGGACCGCCTGACGCTGTTCCATTCGCTCGCGGAGGTTGTTCAGTACGATCTGGCTTTGGCCCAGCAGCTCCTGGATCTCGACGAGCTGGCGCTCCATGTCATCCAACTGTCGCAGCAGATCGCCACGCACCGTCACAAACAGCGACCGTTGTGCTTCCAGCGCGACGGAGACCGATTCGTCCAAATCAGCCACCGTCTCCGAGATCTCATCCTGTCTGGCCTGCACCGCAGCCAGTTCGGCGCGGATGCTATCGACGTCTTTTTTGGTCGCGCAGGCGCCCAAACCCACGCCAGCGACGATCAATGCCAACCCCGCGACGCGACTTCTCATCTGGCGGCGTCCTTGCGATTCGGACTAGTCTCCCGAGCCGAGGCGTCCGTAACTGGTGACGGCGAATTCCCCGCGGCGGTTCTGAGCCCAAGCGTCCTCGTTAGAGGCGTTCACGAGAGGGCGCTCCTCGCCGTAGCTAATCGTCGTGAAACGGTTCGTCTCGATCCCATAGCTCATCAAGTACCGGCGTACCGCCTCCGCGCGGCGCTGTCCGAGGGCAAGGTTGTACTCGTCGGAGCCACGCTCATCGCAGTGCCCCTCGAGCCTGAGGTTGATCCCCGGATACTCGCGGAGGGCACTCACCTTGCGCTGCAAGACTTGCTCGGCGTCGGCCCGGATGTCGGACCTGTCGAAGTCGAAGTGTACGCGCTCGGCGATGATCCCCAGCACGCGCTGGCGCTCCGCCTCGCGGCGGCGCCGCTCTTCCTCTTCCAGGCGACGACGCTCGGCTTCCTCGCGCGCTCTCCGCTCGGCTTCCAGATCCCTGGTGTTGACCTGGGGCTCGGGTTCAGGCTCCGGCTCCGGCTCCGGCGGCGGCGAGCCGCCGCACCCGGCGACGATCAGCGCCAGCGCCAGCGTGCCGAGCCAGCCTGCGTTCTTCTTCCAAGTGCTAGCCATAAACCGCTCCCTAAGGGTTGTTACTGTTGGGGCTTGCAGCACTTTCGCCCATGGAGTGAGAAGGGGAATCTAAGCGACCTGACCAGTCAGGCAAGCGCGCCCCGGAAGTTCGAACCAGCCGCCGAATCCGACCTGTCACCACGTCCAGAATCCAGAGGCCTTCCCCTCCGCTTCTGGTAGACGCGAATACTATGTGCCGTCCGTCCGCCGCCCAGCTGGGGTCCTCGTTGCGCCCGACTTGGGTGAGTTGCCGAAGGCCTGTTCCGTCTGGGGCGGCCGTGAAGATCTGGGGGCTACCCTCCACCCATCCGTGGAAGGCGACGCGATCGCCCATCGGGGACCAGTCGGGGCCGGCGTTGTGGACGCTCCTATCGTAGATGTACGGCGTGACCAGCTCGGCCGACACTGCTCCGATATCCTTCACAAAGATGTGCAGCTGTCCCAACCGATCCGAGTTGAAGGCGATACGCTGGGCATCAGGCGAGAACGTCGGTGATAGCGAATTCGAGAAACGCGCAAAGGTCGTCCTCTCTGCACAGCAGCGATCGACGAGATTGTAGATGAATATCTCGGTCCGCCCATCAACCGTTCCGGCAAAGGCCAGTTGACTTCCATCCGGCGAATAGGCCGGCGTGATATCCATGCCCGGCAGATCGACAAGTAGTCTGGAACGACCAGGGTTCAGGCTCAGCTCGTATATCGCCGGGTCACCACCTTGGTACGACATGTAGGCGACCCGGTCGCCCGCGGGAGACCAGGCGGGAGAAAGCGCGATCGAGTTATCCATGGAGATCGGGCGGGCTTGAAACCCATCACTGTCAACGACGTAGATCTCCGACCCACCCGCACCGTCCGCCACGTACGCGACCTTGCTGGCGGCGATGCCCGGGCTGCTCGTGGCCCAGGCGACGACCTGGTCGGCAGCGTGGTGAATCGCCAGTCGCATGTCCGTATGCCCGACCGGTGGCAATTCGAAGGCGCGGACGTCCTGCAGCAGCCTGAAGACGACGTCGTGCAGCGACAGGCGCAGCACGGGGGCGTCAGCAGTGCCCTCGATCATTCCGATCAACAGCCAGACGGCACCCATCTGATCCCAGAGTCCATAGTTGATCGGACCTTCGAGCGGAACATCCTCACCGACTCTCATCACCTGCAGTCGGTCACTGAAATCGAAGTCGCGCAAGATGATCGCCCGAACGCTGTCGGCCAGTTCCTGGTGCGTGTCTTCCACGGACATGCGTGGCATCACGATCCCCGGCCGAAACGTCGGCTGATAGAGGATCCCTACGCGTACGTCGGTCGGGATGCTGTCGCGCTGGGTTTCCTGGGCGGAGGTGGACCCAGCAGCGAGCGCCAGCCCGGCGCACAGGATCGCCGTCGTCCTACCCATGTACAATATGACCGTCGCCCGGGAGCGCTGACGCATCCACCGGCGCGGTCGACCAGCGAATCGTGGTCTTAGATCCATCTACAGACTTCAAGCTGTTCAAGTTGGCTAGTATCGGGTCGGATCGAAAAAGAACGACACGCGTAGAGCGTCCGACGGATAGTCCTCCGGCAGCGGCCCGAATGCTCTTCGTCGACCTGCTGCCTCGATCGCTCCGCGTGTCTCGAGGTCGAAAACGGGATTCCCCGAGCGCCGTACCCATGCCACATCCTCCACCGACCCATCGCTCAGAATAGTGAATGCGAGCTCAGCCCGCAGTTGCTGGCCGCCGGTTGGCGGCCGCCAATGCCGCTTTATCTGCAAGATAATATTGGCGAGATACTCCGGATACTGGAAGGGCGCGCCCTCCAGCCGTACGGGCAGGCCTTCAACACCCTCCGGCGATTGCTCGGGCGCGGCCGCCGGCCTTTCCTCCACCGGTGGTTCTGGGGTTACTTCCACAGCCTCCGTTTCGGCCTCCACCGGAGTCGATTCCCTTCGGGGCCTCTCGGTCGGCGCAGGTTGTGTTTCGACGGGCCTCGTTCTGGGCTGCTCCTCCGGAGTAGGCCTCGGCCGGTCAGGAACCGGAACCGTACGCACGGGGGCTTCGCGGGGCGCGGCGACGAGCTCCACCTGATAGATCTGCGGCGGAGTGGGCATCGACAAATGCGTGGCACCCCAGAACATGATGCCAAGCAGAATGACATGCATGCTGAGCGAGCCGACGACGGCCTCGGTAACCCCGTCCTCAGAGCGTGATTCACGGCGAAATGTCAGCCGGGCCATTCGATCAGCGCCTCCGCCGCACCTCCGGCTCCGCCACCAAGCCGACGGCGTCGATCTCGGCCGCCTTCAGCGCAGCCACCACCTTCAACACGATGCCGTAAGCGGCGGCTTCATCCCCCCGCACGTATACGGTCGGCGTGCCCTTCAGCGTCCACACATCACGGATCGCAGCCTTGAATTCATCCAGCGTGACCGACGCATCGTCTATATAGATCTGGCCTTCGCGATCGATCGAGACAACGATCGCCTCGCTGGCTGGTATTGGCGCCACCTCCGCTTCCGGTAGTCGCACCTCCACCCCACCCTGCAGGATCGGCGCGGTGATCATGAAGATCACGAGCAAGGTGAACGCCACGTCGACCAGGTTGATGAGGTTGATGTCCGCCGATAGCGGCAGGGACCGTTCTTCGTACAGTCCGCCGTACCTTGCCATCAGATCTTACCCTCGCGTGCCAGTGCTCCGATGAATTCGTTGACGAAACCCTGCAATTCTCCCCCGAACAGAGCCAGGCGGCTCGCGAAATAGTTGTAGCCGATCACCGCCGGGATCGCGACGCCGAGGCCCGTCACAGTGGTGATGAGCGCCTCGGCAATTCCCGGCGCTACGGCCGTGATGCTGGCGGTGCCCATGACTGATATCCCGACGAACGAGTCCATCACACCGACGACTGTACCCATCAGCCCGAGCAGCGGGCTCACCGTGGCAATCGTGGCGAGGCCAGGCAATCCATGGGCCATGGCATCCCGCTCTCCCACGACCTCCTTCTCCATGACCAAATGCAGGGTCTCCACCTGCGCGGCCCGGAGGCCACTCTCCGAGCGCTGTTGTAAGCCGGCAAAGAAGTTCATCCCATGCCTGAAGACACGCAGGTTGGGCGAATCCGGCAGCGTGATGACCGCTTTGTACGCTTCGTCGAGATGCTGGGCCTGGGCGACCTCCTCGAGAAACTGCTCTTGCAGCAACCGTACGCGCCGAAACTGGATTCCTTTCCAGATGATCAGCACCCACGAGCCCAACGAGAAGACGAGCAGCACGATCAGGATCAGCTTGGTGGTGATGGTCGCGTGGGCCACCATGTCCCACGCGTTGACAGGGAGCGGAGTCTGCACGATAGCCGCCGCGACCGCCAACATCACTACGCCCTCTCCGCAATCCAGCGATACGTTTGCATCAAACCGTCCGCCAGGCCCATCGCTGACTTCCACCCAAGTTGTTGTAGTCTCTCAGTGTTCAGGCTGTTCCACTCGAGCTCGCCCGGCCGCTCAGGCGCGTAATCCACGGGTACCTCGCGTCCGGCAGCGCGCATCAGCTGGGTGGCCAGTTCGTTCACACTGACTTCCCTGCCGGTGCCGACGTTGTATGCACGATCGTCGATCTCCGATCCATCACCCAGCTCAGCCTCCGACACCAGCATGTTGGCCTCGACCACGTCGCCGACGAAGACGTAGTCGCGCGTCTGCTCGCCGGTGCCGAAGATGGTGATCGGGCTGTTGTCTATGAGGCGATTCGAGAAGATGGCCACCACTCCGGCCTCGCCGTGAGGGTCCTGTCTGGGCCCGTAGACGTTCGAATAGCGCAGAGCCACGTAGTCCAGTCCGTGCAACAGGCGATAGCAGCGCATGTAGTACTCGCTGACCAGCTTGCTGATTCCGTACGGCGACTCGGGACGCTTCGGGGCGGTCTCCGGGATCGGCCGCTCCTCGGCATCGCCGTACACGACACCGCCCGACGAGATCGTTATCACACGCCGCGACTCCCAACGCCGAGCAGCCTCCAGCAGGTTCAGCAGGCCCCTGATGTTGACGTCGGCGTCGAACATAGGATCCTTCACCGACAACCTGACGTCGATCTGGGCTGCGTGGTGATTGACGACGTCGAAGCCGCCGCTGCGTTCGAATAGCTCGTGGAGCTCTTCGTCTCGCACGTCCATCTCGACGAAGTCAGCGCCATCCGGCAAGTTCTCGATCTTCCCACTGGACAGGTTGTCTATAATGGTCACTGACCAGCCGCGTGCCAGATAGGCGTCCGCCACGTGCGAACCGATGAATCCCGCACCGCCGGTCACGAGTGCCTTTCTACGCTCCTCCATTTCCCTCCACCTCTTCCTCTTCCATGGCGAATAGATAGCGAGCGGCCTCCAAGACATCGTGCTCGCGGCCGTCCTCTGTGGCGGCGCGCACCCGCGCCGTCGGTTGGTGCAACAGCTTTTGCAACAGATCCTTGGTCAGGCGTTCGACGCGTTGCCTGTCTGCATCCGACAGGTGGTCAAGCTTCGACAGCGCCCGCTCCAACTCGGCCTGGCGCATGTTCTCGGCACGGTCGCGAAGCTGCTTGATGAAGGGGACCGCGCGCAGACCGGAATACCAGCGCCAAAACTTCTCGACCTCGTCCTCGATGATAGCGTCCGCCTTCGGCAGCTCGCTTTGGCGGCGTTCCAGGTTGGCAGTGACTATGTGCTGCAAATCGTCGATGGTATACAAGAAGACGTTGGGTCGCTCCCCGACGCCCGGTTCTACATCGCGTGGGATGGCGATATCGATGATGAACAGCGGCGTCCTCAGTTTGGCGGGCATCCTTCGCTGGAATCCCTCATGCGTGATCATCGCGTGAGGGGCCGCCGTGGATGTGATTACGATATCCATATCCGGCAGCGAGTCCCAGAAATCGGCGAACGAGATGCTCGTTCCTCCGTACTTTTCGGCGACCTTCTGCGCGCGCATCATGTTACGGCTGCCCACCATAACACTGGTCACGCCTTCGTCGACCAGACACTCCAACGTCAGTTCGCCCATATCGCCGGCGCCGAGTACCATGCCGCGCCGGCCGCGTAACGAGCCGAAGATCTTCTTGGCAAGTTCGACTGCCGCCGACGGAACCGAGGCCGCGCCTTCAGAGAGGCGTGTCTCGGTCCTGACACGCCCACCTACCGAGAGGGCCGACTGAAAGAGGCGGTTGAACACGGCACGCACGGCTTGCCGCTGTCCGATGAGGCTCCGCGCGGTCTCGTACGCCTCGCGAACCTGGCCCTGGATCTGGACCTCGCCAAGCACCATCGAGTCGAGGCCGGAGACGACACGATAAAGGTGCGCGACGGCGTCTTGACCACGTTTCACGTATAGGTAACGCTCCGCAGGTTTCGGCAACTCGTCAGCTTGACGCGCGAGCGTATCGATCACGTAAGGGATTGCGGCGTCGGGATCCGTGAGGTGCAGGTAGAACTCGGTGCGGTTACAGGTCGAGATCAGCGCGCTCTCAGTAACGCCGCTGCTCTCGAGCACGTGCCCCAGCGCGTCTGCCATCTCCGTGGCCGAGAAGGCGAACTTCTCCCGGATCTCGACGGGAGCGGTTCGATGACTCAGTCCGACTACCGCGAACGCCATATGCCCGTGGCTTCCAACCCGATCTCGACCGCTGGTACGTCACCACCTGCTCTGGGATTACGGATCAACCCGAAACGCCTCCATCTATAGGCTATAGGAAGAAGCGAGATTCAGCGATCAATAGCTTTGCCACGAGGTATGCCAGGGATACCAGGGCAAAACCGGCGACGTTCCACAAGGCGGCCTGCCTCGATGTGCGGCGGCCGCCGAAGCGAGCCCAAAGAGCCAGCAACAGCGCGAGCCAGGCCAGAACTCCCCAGACCACTTTCGGATCCGACCAGCGAAATCCTCCCTCGAAGCGGATCGTCCACGCCCACCCAACCGAGATGCCGAGGGTCAGCGCCGCAAACCCCACCACGAGCGCCCATTCAGCCAGCTTGTCCAGAGTATCGAGTGGGGGGAAGAAATCGAATACGGCTCCGAGCCGCTTCGCCTTCAACTGGCGAAACTGCAGCATGTACATAATCGCCGCCGCTGCAGCGACAACCCAGCCGGCGTAACCGATGAAGCCGAGCGAGATGTGTAACAACAGCCAACGACCGCGGAAGGCCATTTCCGAGCCGGCCGGCTCTATGCCTACCACGATGGCCACGATCAACAGAAACGACGCTGTCGGCGCGAGCAGAAGCCCGAGCGCTCGGGCCGAGGCAAATACGCCGAGTCCGGCCAAGGCGAGCGCGATCAACAGCGCGATGGTTGCGAGAGAGGGGCCGAGACCCACGAGCGGCGGTTCGCCGAAGCGTGCCCAGTACAGGCCGACACCGATCAGGTGGCAGGCGAGGCCACCATACGTTATGACCGCCACGACCACGGTGGTGCGCGCGTGACCGGCCAACCGAAGTGCATGTCGAGCAGACGCGGCCAAGTAGAGGACCGCAGCAATTGCGTATGCGAGAACGTGCATGCGAAGGGAATATAAAAAACGCTCAGAACAAAACTAGACCGGCCAGCTCTTATAGCCGGCCGGTCTGAGTTGACTACACAGGATGCCCTTTTCCTAGGTCAGGAAGGCATCTTCCGCACCAGGCGAACTGGCAACCCGACCGAGATCGCCGGGTGCCTCTGCTGGATCACGCGAAGCGTTGCCGTCCTTTCGGTCACCCGCGTCACGCGGCCTTCCGCGATGTGCTCTTCCGGCAGCCTCAGTCCCTCCGGCGACCGCCGACTGCCCAGAAAGATCTGGAACTCGTCGCCGACCGCGACGCCCTCGTCGCGGCCTACAGACACGAATATCTGGTCCTCCACAGACGGCACCCACTGGTCTTCCAGAGTCGCGACCAGCTCTCCGGAGGGTCCGGCGCTGACGTCCTCGGCAAACACACCCCGGTCTAGCTCGAAGCGCTCGAGCAGAGTGGCCTGATTGCCCTCCTCTATCTTGTCGAACACCTCGACGACCACAGCCCTCGATACTTCCTCGAACACGGCAGCGATCGTGGCGATGCCGGTCGGGCGTACGATATAGCCGTAGGGCCTAACCTGTCGCTCGATGCGCGTCAGAAGTACGCGATCGCCAGGCTCCGGAGGCTCTCCCCCAGGATGGCTCACGTATATGCCGCTATACAAAATGGGCGTTTGCTTGAACGAGACGGGTATGCTCACCGGTACCGCCGGATCGATCACCTGACCCCGCGGGCCCAGCTCCCTGAGCGGGATCAGCATGCCGCTTCGGTAGAAGTCCCACTCCGAGACCGTAATGGGTGGGATTGACGCGATCGTCTGATACGTCAGCGACTCTCGTGCTTCTTCTTCCGTGCGAGCGGCGAAGACGGACTTCGCTTGCTGGAACTCCTGCGGCAGTCCCTCGACCTCCACTCCCGGTACCCTCTCGACAACCGGCTCCTCGCCCGGCACCCTGCCTTCGACCGGCACGACCTGAGCCCCAGGCAAGAGCAACTCTTCGGCCGGGTAGATCCAGTGCGGGTCCTCAACGACCATCGTGTTGATCCGATAGATCTCGGGCCAGAGGAAGGGATCGCTGAGATAAAAGGACGCCAGATCCCACAGCGTGTCCCCTTCGCGCACGACGTGCACAGAACGACCCTCTTGGGCCGTCTGTGTAGCCTGCTGCTCTTGCTGCCTTTCTTGTGCGTCGAGGGGGAGGGCTTTAGGCAGTGAAAGCGCGAACAAAGTCGCGAGGACGAACAGGACGTGCTTAGAAGGGCAGGTCGTCACCCTCCTCCAGCGATTCCGCCGGAAAATCATCATAGTCCTCACCCCCATTGGTCGGAGCGACACGATCACCCTTCTTCAGGTACTGCTCCACGATCTCCGCCAGCTTGCTCCAAGCGATGATCCGGTGCCACTGGGTTTCCTCCTGCATCTCTCCCG
>JBDHAS010000003.1:0-49125 GCA_039588015.1 Gemmatimonadota bacterium
GCTCCCGCACTGCAGGAGGCGGCGTTCGGCGACTATCACCTGTACACGGTATCGACGCCGTTGTCGCTGCGGGCCGGGGAATCGCGGCGGATCCGCCTCGTGGGTGCGCGCTCCATGAAGACGCAGAAAGTGTACACTTTCGCGAATACGTTGACCTACCACCGCCAGTACCCCGAACCGATTACGCGTCCGGTCGCCGTCAGCTACCGCGTTGAGCGTCCGGAGGACGACGAGTTCGGCGACGTGCCGCTGCCAGGTGGCCAGGTCCGCGTACTCCAGCGTGACGAGGATGGTCGTATTCAGCTGCTGGGCGTGGCCGGCCTGGCGAACACGCCGAAGCGTCAAGATTTGCGGCTTCATACGGGATACGCTTTCGAGATCGCCGGGACGCGGATCCAGACGGATTTCGAGCGGCCGGGGGGCAACGTGTACGAGTCGGCCTGGAAGGTCGAGCTAAAGAACGAGAGCGAGTCGAACGTTACTGTGCAGGTGATCGAGCAGCTGACCGGCGACTGGGAGATCATCGAGTCGAGCCATTCTCACGAGAAGCTGTCGGCGGGCGCCGTGCGATTCAACATAGACGTGCCGTCCGGGGACACGACCGTGCTGGAGTACCGCGTTTCGGTTCGCAATTGACCCGATCGGCGCGGGCTGGCATCGCCTGATAACGGCCTGGCCTGTGGCGTTGACATCGCGCCTACTTGCAGCATATTCCCTTGGTTTCGGGCGAATTGCCCTGCGGTCGAAGTGTGCGTTTTCGCAGCAAAAGGGAGCGTAATGGTTCAGGTCACGGTCAACGAGGGAGACGATCTCGAGCGCGTACTGCGCCGCTTCAAGCGCCAGGTGCAGAAGGCCGGCATCTTCACCGGCGAAAGCGGAAGCGGAACGCGGCTCGGCGGCGCAACCGGCGCACGAGGACGAAAAGGTAGCGGACTCGCTACCCGTCCCAGCATTCTCCAGCGGCCCGTCTGTCGGGTCCACAATTAGACAATCCTGGGGGTCGTATTGGCGCTCTGCTCGACCCCCGTTCGTTTTGTTGGCGAACCGCATCGCAGTAGTAGGGGGCCCGGCCAGCGAAGCCCCCAGAACCGCCGCCGGTCGTACCTTCACCTGGCTATCGAATCATGAGCAGCAGGAGCGCCTCGGGGATCGAGCCTTCGACTCAGCCTGATCTGGCGGAGCGCCTCGACGCCCACGTCCGCTCGAGCCGGCTGCTACCCCGGCGGACCGAGATCACGGTCGCTCTTTCTGGCGGCCTCGATTCGATCGTACTGCTAGACCTGCTCGTAAGTCTCAGTAAACAATGGAGTTGGCGCCTCAGCGCTGCCCACTTCGACCATCGCATGCGTGCGAACAGCGAGACGCACGCCGAGTGGGTACTGAGGCTGTGCGATCGACTGTCCATTCCCACCGTCGTCGGCCGGGCGCACGTAGTCCCGGCTGGCGAGGCAGAGGCGCGAGAGCTGCGATATCGCTTTCTTCAGAAGGCGCGGGAAGACCTGGACAGCACCTGGCTGGCAACCGCTCACCAGGCTGACGATCAGGCCGAGACCGTATTGTTCCGCGTACTGCGGGGCAGCGGTCTGGTCGGTCTATCCGGCATCCCGCACAAGCGGGCACCGGGTATCGTTCGCCCTCTGCTCCCATTCTGGCGTACCGAGCTCGAGGCGTATGCAGACTCGCGGAAGTTGGGGTACCTGACCGACCCCTCGAACCTCGATCTACGGATTGCAAGGAACCGCATTCGTCACGAACTGATCCCGGCCATCGAGGCCGCTGGGGAATCGGACTTTCGTCGTCAGCTTGTGCGACTTTCGGGCCTGGCGCGGCGGGCCTCGTCGGTGGTAGGCCAGATTACCGATCGAGCCGCTGAGGGACTCGTCCTCGAGGCGGCGGAAAACCGCATAGTAGTTGCACGTACGGGGTTTCTCGCCTATGATACGAACGTGCGGGCACATCTCTTGCGCGCACTGGTCGCGCGCGTGGGTCCGCTTCCAGACCGGGTCGGAACGCGCACCGCACTCGAGTTTATTAACAGTTGCTCAAGCGGGCGCAGCATCGATCTCGCGGGCGGGGTGACAATCCGCCGTGAGTTCGACCGTGTTGTCATCGAACGGCGCACCGACTCGCGGCCGGCAGCGGATGAGTCGCTCGAGTTCGAGGAGCTTCGAAACGGCGAGAGAGATGTGACGGTTGCTGGCGTACGCTGGCGCGTCCGCTGGAAGTTGGGTGCTCCGGAAGGTGACGACAGCAGTGATGATTACTACGCCTGCTTCGACCCTTCCGAGGTTCAGCTTCCGCTCGCGGTGAGGAGTTGGCTGCCGGGTGACCGGATTCGACTGAACGCCGGCACGCGGAAGCTGAAGAAGGTGTTCGCCGAGGCGAAGATCGGGCGTTCCGAGCGCGGCAAATACCCGTTGCTGGTCGATCGATGGGAAGTGCTATGGATCGTGGGATTGTTGAAGGGCGTCAGAGCGACGGACCGAGGCGACGCCGAGGTCCTGTCGGTCAGCATCCGCCGCGCGCGATGACAGAGACGATTTCACGCCACCCCGGGATCATGCGAGTCGTGTTCACGGAAGAGGAGTTGGCGACGCGCGTCCGGGAACTCGGGCGCGACATCAATGAGTTCTACCCGTTGGATGAGGATCTCCTCGTCATCGGGCTCATGAAGGGTGCCTTTCTGTTCACAGGCGACCTCGTGCGTGCGATCGACAGACCGTCGGTGCAGATCGATTTCATGACGGCAGCTCTCTACGGCGACGGAACCGATGGGACCGGGGAAGTCAGGGTGGCGCGCGATAGCGATGCTCGCGTCACCGGACGTCACGTATTGCTGGTCGAGGACGTCGTGGATAGCGGAAAGACGCTCAACCGGATCTGTGACGTTCTCAGCAACCGCGCACCGCGCTCGCTGGAGGTGTGTGCGATGCTGCACAAGCGGATCGCCAACGATCTGCGCTACGAGCCCCGCTGGGTTGGCTTCGACGCGCCGCCCGAGTGGCTGGTCGGATATGGGCTGGACCTTGGGGAACGGTGGCGGCACCTGCCGTACGTTGCGGCCGTTGATCCCGAGGGTGTAAGAGGTTTGTAGATATGCCGGAAATCAATCCGAACCGCGGTGAGCCAGGGGGACGCTGGGCCCGGATGTCCCGGAGTCTAGCGTTCTGGGCGCTGATCATCCTGGTCCCGCTCATCATCATACAGCTGCTCGGCTCGGGGCGAAGGAACGTTCAGGAGCTCACCTACACGGAGCTGTTGCACGAGCTCGAGCAGGGCAATGTCCTGAAGGTCTCCGTCATCGATGGGAAGGAGATCGAGGGCGAGCTGCGGGCGCCGATTGGGTCGGCCGGTCAGACGACGCGTGAGTTTTGGACGCAGCTTCCCGTCTGGCACAGCGAGGACTTGCTGAAGCGGCTCGAGGACAGTGGGGTCACGATCGGTGCGGAGGCAGCTCGCCCCAACTGGTGGGGCCTGCTGGCCGGTGCGCTGCCCTGGATCTTCCTGTTCGGACTGATGCTGTTCTGGCTTCGTCAGATGCAGGCGGGCGGAAATCGGGCCTTCTCATTCGGAAAGTCGAAGGCGAAGCTGCTCACGGGCGACACGCCGAAGGTCACCTTCGCCGACGTGGCCGGTTGCGAGGAAGCGAAGGAGGAGTTGCAGGAGACCATCGAGTTCCTGAAAGACCCTTCGAGGTTCACACGCCTGGGCGGGCGGCTGCCCAAGGGCGCGCTGCTCGTGGGGCCGCCGGGGACGGGGAAGACCCTGCTGGCGCGAGCCGTTGCGGGCGAAGCGTCGCGCCCGTTCTTCAGCATGTCGGGCTCAGATTTCGTTGAGATGTTCGTCGGCGTGGGTGCGTCACGAGTGCGTGATCTGTTCGAGCAGGGCAAGGCTCACGCTCCGTGCATCATCTTCATCGACGAGCTGGATGCCGTCGGCCGGCATCGCGGTGCCGGTCTGGGCGGCGGCCACGACGAGCGCGAACAGACGCTGAATCAGTTGCTCGTCGAGATGGACGGCTTCGAGTCGAACGAAGGCGTGATCCTCATTTCGGCGACGAACCGGCCCGATGTGCTCGACCCCGCCTTGCTGCGGCCGGGACGCTTCGACCGGCAGATCGTCGTCGATGCCCCCGACGTCAAAGGCCGCGAGGGTATCCTACGAGTTCACACTCGCAAGATCCCGCTGGCTGAGGATGTGAATCTGAACCGGCTGGCCAAGGCGACGCCGGGTATGAGCGGGGCCGATCTGGCCAACATGGTGAACGAGGCGGCTCTGTTGGCGGCGCGCAGGGATAAGGACCGGGTGGACATGATCGACCTGGAAGAGTCCAAGGACCGGGTCCTGCTGGGTGCCGAGCGCAAGAGCATGGTGATCAGCGATGAAGAGAAGCGGCTGAGCGCTTATCACGAGGCCGGTCACGCCGTGGCGTCCCATTTCACAGACGAGTGCGATCCGCTTCACAAAGTCACGATTGTTCCGCGAGGTCGGGCGCTTGGCCTGACGTTCGCCATGCCGGAGGACGATCGACACTCCTACTCAAAGGCCTATCTGCACGCCCAACTGGTTTACGCATACGGCGGCCGCGTTGCCGAGGAGCTGGTATTCGGGGTCGAGAAGATCACCACGGGTGCCGGCAACGACATCGAGCGCGCAACCGCCCTCGCGCGGCGGATGGTCACCGAGTGGGGCATGTCCGATGTGATTGGGCCCATGAACGTCGGTGATCGCGGGGAGGAGATCTTCCTGGGCCGTGAGTTGGTTGAGCGTCGCGATGTGAGCGAGCGGATGGCGCGGATAGTGGATGACGAAGTTCGACGCCTGCTGGACGCCGCCTATAACGAGGCTCGCCTGGTCATATCGGACCACCTGGAGCGCCTGCATGGGTTGGCCAAGGCGCTGCTGGAACGGGAGACGCTCGACGCAGACGAGATCAAAGCCGTGTTCGCGGGCAAGAAGCTGCCGCCGCTGCCGGAGGCGGAGAAGGCGAACAACGGCAAGGAGGGCGACCAGGAACCAGCGGCAGCGCCCGAACAGGTGCCTGCTGTTCGCGGCGCGGCAGGCGCACCGGTCGAGCAGAGCTTGAAGCCGGCGGCGTCATTTGAAGGTTCACAAGGAGAGGCAGCAGAGCCTGAGACATCGCGATGAGCTCGGAGCGGATGGCGAGTAGCGGGTTCGCCATCTCGCGCGAGAACAAGGTCGGGACCGGCTGGAGCACTTCACGCCGGACGATCGACCTATCGAAGCCGGTGTTGATGGGCGTCTTGAACATCACACCGGATTCTTTTTCGGATGGCGGACGCTACTTCGACCGGGACACGGCGATAGAGCGTCTCGGACAGCTGGCGAGTGAGGGAGCCGACATCATCGATGTCGGGGGAGAGTCGACGCGGCCGGGCTCCGAGCCCGTGGAAGTGAGCGCCGAACTCGGCCGCGTGCTGCCGGTGATCGAAGCGGCGAGCGCCGGCGTCGATGTGCCGATCTCGGTCGACACGACCAAGGCGGACGTTGCCAGGGCTGCTCTGGAGGCAGGTGCCGAGATAGTGAACGACATCTCGGGCCTCCGGTTCGATCCAGACCTAGGCAGGCTGGCGGCGGAAACAGGAGCGGGTCTGGTGCTCATGCATATCCGCGGGAAGCCGCGGACCATGCAGGAACGGATACACTACGACGATCTCATCGGCGAGGTCCGGGCGGAGTTGCAGGAATCGGTCGACCGGGCGCTCGATGCCGGCTGCCGGCCCGAACAGCTGGTGGTGGATCCAGGAATCGGCTTCGGCAAGACCGCCGAGCAGAACCTCGTGCTGGTCGACGAGATCGACAGGATTTCTCAGCTCGGCTATCCCGTGCTCGTCGGTCCGTCTCGCAAGTCGTTCATCGGAAAGACGCTCGGGCTCGAGGTCGATGACAGATTGGAAGCCACTCTAGCGGCGTGCGTCGTGGCGCTGCTTAGGGGGGCGCGGATCTTCCGCGTGCACGATGTGTTGGCTGCGCGGCGAGCGTTGGACATGGCGGGGGCGATTACGAATCGACTGATCAGTGCAGAGCTTTCTTGAACGAATCAGCTTCCTGAGGCCCGATCTCTGGGACTTGGTGCAGATAGTGGTAGTGGCCTACATCTTCTACCGCCTGCTACTGCTGTGGGCGGGGACGCGGGCACTACAGATGCTCGTGGGGCTGATTTTCCTCTTTGCGGCCTACGCGCTGGCCGAGGTATTGCAGCTCGAGCTGATCCGCTACCTGCTCGGCTTCGTGTTCACCTACGGTGTGCTGGCGGCCGTGATCATCTTCCAGCCGGAGTTGCGGAACGCGCTGACCAAACTCGGCCAGAACCGTTTCTGGCGCTTTTTCTCGCGCCCGGAGAGAACCTCGGAAGCTCTGCAGGTACTCGCTCATGCCGTGCAGATGCTGGCGAGAAAGAGGATAGGAGCCATCATCGCGGTCGAACGGGAGGTCGGGCTCGAGGAGTACGCCCGCAAAGGCACGCCCATCAATGCGCCGGTCTCGACCGAACTACTCGAGAGCATTTTCACTCGCTATGGGCCGCTTCATGACGGGGCGGTCATCGTCCGCGGGGAGACGATAATTGCGGCGCGGTGCATACTTCCGCTTACGCAGTTCCCGGTCACCGACCGCAGTCTTGGCACCCGTCACCGGGCCGCGATCGGCCTCTCGGAAGAGACCGACGCTCTGGCCATCGTCGTTTCGGAGGAATCCGGCTACGTGTCGATCGCCCAGCGCGGGCGGCTCGAGCGGAACGTGTCAGGGGAGCGGCTGCGTGAGCAGCTCGGCGTGAAGACAGCCACGAGCCGGGCCCAGTTGAGCGCGGCCGCGACCGCGGCGCCGACAGCCCCGCCGAGCGAATCGACGGGCGAGCTGAGTCTCGTTGACAGAAGCTCCCCGGCGCCATAGTGTTTTATGGATACCTAGCGGACATAACAGGCAACTCAACAAGCAACAGCGAGGTTCGCTTTGCAGACGGAAGCCCAATATGCTCTGATGGAGCTGTTCAGGGATGGGGGCACTATGATGTATTTCCTGGTGCTCAGTTCGCTGCTGGCGCTGGGGGTCATGATAGCCAAGGCCTACATCCTCCTGGTAGCCCACATGCACAGCAAAAGACTGCTGCGGGAGATTGCGGAGATGACCGGCGGGGAGGCGAGGGTAGCTTCCGCGATCCAGCTGGCTGACGAAACGGAAGGACCGGTGGCGGCCATCGTCTCGTCCGGACTCAGGCGCGTGCGCGAGCTCGGACACAGCGACAAAGACATCGAGAAGGCCGTCGCGACCACCGGCTCGATCGAGTTGGGCTTCCTGGAGCGTGGCCTGGTGGTACTCGCTACGGTGGCCAACGTCGCCCCGATGATGGGGTTTCTGGGAACGGTCGCCGGGATGATCGTGGCCTTCGGAGCGGTGGCCGAGGCCGGTCAGATCGAGGCCTCCCTGGTCGCCGGCGGCATCAAAGTCGCGCTGATCACGACGGCCACGGGACTGACGATCGCGATTCCGGTGAACATAGCCTACAACTTCTTTGTCACACGAATCGACCAGTTGATCATTGATATGGAACGCGGAGCGGAGGCGGTGATGGACATGGCGCCGCCAGAGCCTGCCAGGTCCGCAAGCTAGAGGTGATATGCCATGGCGATGCTCCAGAGAAAGAGCCGGGTAAGCGATGAGATCCCCACTGCCTCGATGGCAGACATCGCCTTCCTCCTGCTCATCTTCTTTTTGACGACGACCGTCTTCGAGGAAGAGAAGGGGCTGCCGATCGTGCTACCCGAATCATCGGATGTCATTGTCGAGGTTTCGCAGAAGAACATCATCCACTTCCTGGTACAGGAGGACGGCGCGATTGTGATTCGCCGGGGTGAGAGCACCGCCGAGCAGGTGGTCGCGTTCAGCGAGATCGAAGGGATCATGCGGCAGGAGATCTCAAGCAACCCAGAGATAATCGCGGCAGTCAAGACCGCACCCGATGCGCCTTACCGGCACATGATCAACGTGCTCGACGAGCTGCAGTCGGCGGCCGCGCAACGTATCTCGTTGCAGCTCTGGGAGAGGTAGAGCGATATGGCCAAGAAGAGCGGTGGCTTCGAAAGGAAGTCGAAGGTAGCCAGCGAGATCCCGACCGCGTCCATGGCGGACATCGCGTTCTTGCTGCTGATCTTCTTCATGGTGTCAACGACCTTCAGGCGCGAGCAGGATCGGCACCTGACGTTCCCGAAGGCCGATGCGACCCAGAAGCAGGATGAGAAACGGAAGAACATCCTGCACGTTTGGATCGAACCTGACGGCCAGGTGTATATCAATGATGCGGCCGTCCCGATGGACATGGTGGCCGATGTCGTGCTACCGCTCTATCGAGCCAGTGACAGGCGCTTGCTGATTTCGATCCGTGGCGATCGCGACGTGCCTTACCGCTTCATCAATACTCTCACGGAGCAGCTGCAGGAAGCCAACGCGGTGCGCGTCTTCTTTCACACGGATCTCGAAAGTCGTTTGACCCGCGAGAGGAGGTAACGCTGCCATGACTGAGACGGGTGGAATGTCCGGCCAGCGGAGTAGCGTCTATCGCCTGACGGCGAACGACCGATTCAAGAGATCGGCCGGTTCGTGGCTATGGGGCAGCGTGATGGTGGCCACGGTATTTCACTTCGGGCTCTTCAAGTTCTTTCCCGAGCTGACGGCGTCCGATGTGAGTTACGGTGTCAACGAATTCGAGGCGATCGAGCTGCCTCCTGAAGTCGAGATCCCGCCGCCACCAGAGCAGATCACTCGGCCCGCGGTGCCTGTTGTCGCCGCTACGGAGCTGGAAGAGGATATCACGATCGCTCCGACTACGTTCGAAGAAAACCCGGTGGAGAACCTTCCGCCGCCACCGAGCGATGCCAGCCGTCTGAGCGATCAGCCGGTATTCACGCCGTACACGGTAAGACCGGAGATCAAGAACCGGCGCGAAGCGGTACGTATCGTGGAACGGTACTACCCGAAGCTCCTCAAGGACGCCGGCATCGGCGGTCAGGTGATGGTCTGGGTGTTCATAGACACGAACGGCGTCGTCAAGAACGCGCAGGTGCAGAAGGGCTCGGGCAATTCGTCCCTCGACGAGTCGGCCCTCAAGGCAGCGCGGGAATTCGAGTTCACGCCGGCCCTGAACCGCGACCAGCGGGTGCCCGTCTGGGTGGCGATTCCGATTACGTTCTCGATCAAGCGATAGCGGATCTCAGGTCGCACGTAGAGCCCGGCACTGCGGCGGCGGTGCCGGGCTTTTTTAATATTGATTCGGTTTCCCCCCTCGGGTAAGTTTGGCTAACTATGTATCTTGAGCGGCTCGAGCATGCGCTGCCGCTAGTCCGAGAACGGATCGCACTGGCCTGTGAGCGTGCCGGTCGTTCGGATGACCAAGCGGTGGCTTTGGTGGCCGTCACCAAAGGCCACTCGCTCGAGGCGCTACGAGCGGCGCGCGCAGCCGGCGTAATAGTGATCGGCGAGAGCCGGGTTCAGGAGGCTCGGGACAAGTGGACGTCGGCGGGCGACCTGGGGCTCGATTGGCACCTGGTGGGTCATCTACAGCGCAACAAGGTGCACCAGGCGCTGGAGATCTTCTCGCTGGTTCATTCGGTTGACTCGCTGAGGCTGGCGCGGGCGTTGGACAAAGAAGCGGCAAGACGTGGGCAAAAGGCATCGGTCCTCGTCCAGGTGAACGCTTCCGGAGAAAGCGCGAAATACGGATTTACGGTCGGCGAAGCGATGGACTCGGTGCGAGAGGTTTGCGAGCTGGAGCATGTGCGAGTCCTCGGCCTGATGACCATGGCGCCGTTCACGGACGAAGAGCGAGTGCTGAGAAGCACGTTTCAGCGCACGCGCGATTTCTTTGACCGCTGTCGAGATGACGTGGAAGGGTTCGAGGCGCGGCATCTTTCTATGGGAATGACCAACGATTACGAAATCGCCGTTGAAGAGGGCAGCACGATGGTGCGCCTTGGGACGGTGTTGTTTGGGGAGCGGGGATCATGATCGACTTGACACCACTCGATGTGCGCAAGAAGAAGGGCGACTTCAGGCGCACTGTTCGTGGCTACGACCCGGAGCTAGTTGACGACTTCCTCGACATGGTGGCCGAGCGACTCGAGGAACTCGTCAAACAGAATGTCGCGCTATCGGAGCGAGGCGAGCATCTGCAGGAGCAGGTGGCTTCGTTCCGCGAGCGCGAAAAGGCGCTCAACGAAGCGCTCGTCACCGCGCAGCAGCTTCGTTCCGAGGCTCAGGTTCAGGCTGACAAGGAGATGGAGTTGATCCGCCGGGAAGCACACGGCGAGGCGGAGCGGATCGTCGCGGAAGGACAGCGCTCGTTCCGCGAGCTGGCCCGCGACATAGAGACGCTGCAGGCTCGGAAACTCCAGTTCATACGCGCCTTCCGGGGAATGCTGGATCGGCATCTCGGCGAGCTCGACCTCGAGGAGGCGCGGGTGCTGGAACCCCCAGAAGATCTTGGCGCGGTGCCCGAGCCCGCGGCCGAGGCTGGGACCGAGAATGCGACCGTGGCCGAGCCGAAACAGGAAGACTGGCTGTCGTCGATCGCCAGCGAAGGGGAGCTGGAGGAGAGTAGCGGATGACGGAGCCTAGCGGGCCGGATCTCGTGCGGAGGATCCGAGTAGCGTCAGAGGCGATCAGGGCGAAGACACAGATCGAGCCTCGCGTCGCGATCATCTTGGGGACCGGCTTGGGCGCGCTGGCTGACGAGATCGATGCGGAGTCCGTCATAAGCTACGAGGACATTCCGGATTTCCCGGTTCCGACCGTCGAGAGCCACAGCGGACGATTGCTGCTGGGCCGGCTGTCGGGCCAGCCGGTCGTCGCCATGCAGGGTCGGTTCCACCGCTACGAGGGCTATTCGCTTCAGCAGGTAGCATTCCCCGTGCGGGTGATGCGCGATCTGGGCGCCGAAACACTGATTGTGTCCAACGCATGCGGCGGGTTGAACCCGATGTGGAATGTAGGCGACCTGATGCTACTCGCGGACCACATCAACCTGCTGGGGGACAACCCTCTCATCGGGCCGAACCTGGACCAGTTGGGTCCGCGGTTCCCGGACATGTCGGAGCCGTACGACGTAGATCTGCAGCGCTTGGCCATCGAGGTAGCGATGGAGGAGCGGATCACGCTTCGTAGGGGTGTGTACGTTGCGGTGCCGGGGCCGAATCTGGAGACGAGGGCGGAGTACCGCTTTCTCCGGATGATCGGGGCCGATGTTGTGGGCATGTCTACCGTGCCCGAGGTCATCGCCGCGACACACGGTGGTATGAAGGTGCTGGGTATCTCGATCATCACCGACAGCTGCCTGCCGGACGCGCTCAAGCCGGCCAGCGTCGAGGAGATCATCCGCGTCGCCGGCGAGGCAGAGCCGAAATTGACACTTCTGATCAAGAACGTCGTCGCCCGCTTGAGCTGAGTCTCACTATATGAACGAGAAGCGATACCAAGAGATACCAGAGGACCCGACTCAGCTCGAGGGGAGCGTCCTGAAAACCTGGGAAGAGGAGGGCACTTTCCATCGCTCGCTCGAGCTGACGGCGGACGGCGAGCCGTTCGTGTTCTACGAAGGGCCGCCGACGGCGAACGGACGACCGGGCATCCACCACGTTTTCGCGCGGACAATAAAGGATGCTTTCTGTCGTTATCAGACGATGCTGGGGCGCTCGGTCACGCGAATCGCCGGCTGGGACACGCACGGCCTGCCGGTGGAGGTGGAAGCGGAAAAGGCTTTGGGTATCTCGGGCAAGCCGGATATCGAGGGAATCGGAGTCGACGAGTTCACACGGGTCTGCCGCGAGCACATCTTCACCTACAAGGAGGACTGGGAGAAGCTCTCGCTTCGAATAGGCTTCTGGCTCGAGTACTCCCGCGCCTACATAACGTGCTCACCGGAGTATGTCGAGAGTGTCTGGTGGGCGCTGTCGAAGTTCCACGAGAAGGGCCTCCTCTATCGCGGCCACAAGGTGGTTCCGTTCTGTCCTCGCTGCGGCACCGGACTGTCGAGCCACGAAGTCGCGCTCGGCTATGAAGAAGTCACCGAGCCCGCGGTGACGGTCAAATTCCCGGTCAGAGACCGGCCGGGCGAGTTCCTGCTGGCCTGGACCACGACGCCCTGGACGCTGCCCGGCAACGTCGCGCTCGCCGTCAGCCCGATGATTGCCTACGTGAAAGCCCGCGTCGGCGACGAGATCTACTACCTGGCGGAGCGCCTGGCCGACTCTGTCCTGGGCCAGGGCTACGAAGTGCTCGAGACGATGCCGGGCGGGCAGCTGGAAGGTGTCCGCTACGAGCCGCCGTTCCCGTTCCTGCGCGATGCCGTGGGAGGCGTCGACGCCTGGTATGTGGCCACGGCCGATTTCGTGACCGCGGATGAGGGCACCGGGATAGTCCACACGGCCGTCATGTACGGGCAGGATGACTACGACCTGGGGATGGAGCTGGGTCTGCCCGCGTACCATTTGGTGGACGAGGAGGGGCGTTTCACGAGCGATGTGACGCCGTGGGCCGGCGTGTTCGTCAAGGAGGCCGATCCGAAGATCATCGAAGCGCTAGAGACAGCCGGTCGCCTCTTCCTATCAGAGCCGCACGCGCACAGCTACCCGTTCTGTTGGCGCTGCGATTCACCGCTTCTCTACTACGCCCGCGATTCCTGGTATCTGCAGACCACGGCGGTGAAGGATCAGCTGCTAGCAAACAACGCGGATGTGAGATGGCAACCTCCGGAGATCGGAAGCGGCCGCATGGCCGAGTGGCTCGAGAACAATGTGGATTGGGCCCTCTCCCGCGAACGCTATTGGGGAACGCCGCTCCCCGTCTGGATTTGCGACCGGGATGAATCACATCTGGAAGTCATTGGCGACTACGGGCGGCTGGCAGAGTTATCCGGTATCTCGATTGGGACCGAGTTCGACCCTCACAAACCGTTCATCGATAGCGTTGAGTGGAAGTGCGCCGAGTGCGCCGGAACGATGCGTCGCACGCCGGAAGTGATCGACACGTGGTTCGATTCGGGGTCGATGCCGTTCGCTCAGTGGCATTATCCGATGGAAAACGCCGAAGCCTTCGAACTCCACTTTCCAGCCGACTTCATCGCCGAGGGTGTCGACCAGACACGTGGCTGGTTCTACTCGCTGCTGGCAATCTCGACGGCGCTTTTCGATCGCTCTCCCTACAAGAACGTCGTAGTCAACGATCTGGTCCTCGACGCGGACGGCGTGAAGATGTCCAAGTCCCGGGGCAACGTGGTCGACCCTTGGGACGCGATCGGCGACTTCGGAGCGGACGCGATTCGCTACTACCTGCTCTCGGTCAGCAACCCTTGGCTACCGAAGCGCCATGACCCCAAGGCGATCGCGGAGATCAGGCGCAAGTTCTTCGGCACGTTGTCGGCCACGTACAAGTTCTTCGAGCTCTACGCGAACCTGGAGAACTGGGTCCCGGAGCATCGACCGCCGTGGGACAGACGTTCGCTGATGGATCGCTGGTTGCTCTCGCGACTCGATCGGTTGGTCGAAGACTGCCGCGCGGATATGGACGGCTACAATGTGACCCACGCGGTTCGCAGCATCGGCGAGTTCGTTGTGGACGACCTCTCCAACTGGTACGTGCGCCGCTCGCGGGCCCGCTTCTGGGGCACTCGCACGGCTACGCGAGAGACGATGGAGGCGGCTTTTGCCACCCTCTGGGAGGCTATGGTGACGGTGTGTCGCCTTCTGGCACCCTTGGCACCGTTCGCCGCCGACTGGATCCACCGGGAACTCGTGGCGGGGACGTCTGTTCATCTGGTGCGGTATCCGCAACCGCAGGGATGGCGCGATCCGGAGTTGGATTTGGCGATCGATGTAGGACGCAAATTGTCCGGGTTGGGTCGAGCGGCTCGCGAGACCGCCGCGGTCCGCGTCCGCCAACCCTTGCGCCGCTTGCTGGCGTTCGTGCCGGGGGGCCGACCGGCCGGGTTGGTCGAGGAGGTCCTCGACATCGTACGCGACGAGCTGAACGTGAGAGAGATCAGTTTCGTTGAGGATCCTTCCGAGCTGGTTGCACTGCGGGCGGAGCCCAATTTCGCGGTTCTCGGGCCGAAGTTCGGGCCGCGCGCGAACGCGGTAGCGCAGGCCTTGCGAGACTTGGAGAACGCTCATTTGGCCGCTTGGCGTGCCAGCGGCGGGGAGCTTGCGGTGCAGGTAACGGGCGAGCGGGTCGACGTTCCTAGGGACGGCGTCACCCTGAAGGAGCAAGCACTGCAAGGCCTTGTGGTACAATCAGATGGCAGGATCGTGATCGGCCTGGACACGGCGATGGACGACGAGCTGAGGGCCGAGGGCACGGCGCGGGAACTGGTGAACCGAATCCAGCGGCTACGGCGGGATGCAGCGTTGGAACTGGACGACCGGATTCGATTGGGTATCTTTGGGGCGCCCGAGGTAGCCGAAGCAGCAGAGGCGCACCGCGAGTACATCGCCGGCGAGGTGCTGGCGGTGGAGGTGGAGACCGGCCACCAGCTGCCCCCGAGTGACGGGTACGAGCACACTCGGGAGCTAGAGCTGGACGGCCAGAAGGTGGTGATAGGTGTCCAAGTGAAGTAGGGCGAGTGTAGTCGGCTCAGCCCACGTTCGCGTTGCCCTAAGACTAGGGAACCCCAAAATGGCATTAAGCAAGAAAGACAAGGCGCACTTCGAGCAGCGCCTTCTCGCAGAGCGACAGAAGGTGGTCAAGCAGCTGGCCCAGTTTGATGAGTCGTTTTCGCGCACATTGCAGGCGTCCAACGGTGACTTGTCGGCATACAGCTTTCACATGGCGGATCAGGGAACCGACGCGATGGAGCGGGAAAAGGCGTTCCTGTTCGCCAGCAAGGAAGGCCGACTCCTCTACCATATCGACGAGGCGCTTCGTCGGCTCTACAGGACACCGGACAAATTCGGCTTCTGCGAGGAGTGCGAAAGCGATATCGGGTTCGATCGTCTCGACGCGCTGCCGCACGCCAGGCTCTGCATAGACTGCAAGGAGCGCGAGGAAAACGGTGACACCTGACGGATACTCGCAGGCCGAGCAGGTGAGTGAACCGCGGGTGCTGGCGAGTCCAGAGGCGTTAAGGACCAAGCTGAGTCTTTTCGCCGGCACGGCTGGATTGGTCCTGGTGCTGGACCTCGTCACGAAATACGTGGTCCAGCAGTACATGACCTTGTACACTTCCGTCTCCGTGATCGGAGACTTCTTTCGCCTAACCTATATTCACAATCCCGGCGCGGCCTTCGGCTTGCACTTGGGTCCATACTCCCGCTTCATCTTCCTGAGTCTCGCGCTCATTGCGCTTGCCGTCCTTGTGGTCATGTATCGGCACACCGCTGCGGAGGACAAACTCCGACTGCTGGCCATCGGTTCGATCGCGGGCGGTGCACTCGGCAACGTGACCGACCGGATCCGATCTGCTGAAGGAGTCGTCGATTTCCTGGACTTTGGGGTTGGTGGCCTCCGCTGGCCTGTCTTCAACGTCGCGGACACCGCGGTCACTATCGGCGCCGTCCTTCTCCTCTTCTCGCTCTGGGCCGAAGACCAGCGGCGCGATCGTGAACAGAGTGAGACAGGCTGAGGAACCTCCTTACGCTGAAACACATCATATCGAGGTCGAAGAAACCTCTGAGTTGAGGCTCGACCGCTTTCTAGCCGACAAACTGACGCTTTCCCGCTCATATGCAGTGACCCTGATCGAGTCCGGTCGAGTTCGGGTCGCCGGTCGTGTCGTCAAGAAGAGCTATCTTCCTGCGGCCGGTGACGTGATCGATGTGGAGGTCCCGCCGCTCGAGCCTCTGGTCGTCGAGGCGGAAGACATCCCCGTGGACGTGCTCTACGAGGACGAGGGGTTTCTGGTCGTGAACAAGCCGGCCGGCATGGTCGTGCATCCGGCCCCCGGTCACGCGCAGGGCACCCTCGTGAACGCTCTCTTGCACCACGCCGGCCGATTGTCCTCGATCGGCGGTGCCCGTCGCCCCGGGATAGTACACAGGCTGGACAAGGACACTTCCGGCCTGATCATAATGGCGAAGGAGGAGACGGTTCACCGGCGCCTGGCGGAGGCTCTGGCGCGGCGCAAGATCGTTCGCTACTACCTGGCGGCCTGTTGGGGCCATCTGAAGAGCGACAGCGTCATGATCGAGGCCGATGTCGGCCGCCACCGGCACGACCGGAAACGGATGGCGGTCGTGCCCGGAGCGCGTCCGGCGGCAACCGAGATCGAGCGACTGGAACGCTGGAAAGCGGCGGACTACCTCAGAGTACGCCTCCATACGGGCCGGACCCACCAGATCCGTGTCCATCTGCGGCACATCGGCCATCCCGTGGTCGGGGACCGACAGTACGGAGAAAGTTGGGAGCGGGGTTTGAGAGGGGGTGGAGACCGGTGGGCGCGAGAGCTGGCAAGGCAAGTCCGGCGGCAGTTCCTGCACGCTGCGGAATTACGCTTCACGCACCCTCTGACGGGCCGTTCGATGGATTTCCAAGCCCCACTGCCGGCGGACCTCGCGGCGCCCGCTGAATGGGCTCGAGAAACAAGTTGACGGCGGCGTTAGTCGTTATTATACTTATACTTCCCGCGAGTGGCTTCACTCGGTCCCTCCCCCATTTGTCCCGCTTTTGTTAGGGTTCGTTTGCGGTGTCGGATTACGTCAGGCGCCAACTCATCTTTGAAGTCGGGGACCATCTGTTTGCTGCTGACGCGCAGGCAGTCTGTGAGGTGCTCGAGCCCATTTCGGCTGCGACACCGATCCCCGGTGCAGTGCCAGGCATTCACGGCCTGATCAATCTTCGAGGCACGCTTCTCGTCACCGGGAACCTCGGCTCGCTTCTCGGCCTGACTTCAAAGCCGGTTGCAGAGCCGGCGCTGGTCATCTTCGAGCACGAATCGCGCAAGATAGCGCTCGAGATCGATCGCGTTGTCGACGTGACGTCAGCGCCGGACGGCGATGAGGACGTGAATGGCCGCTTGCTAAAGGCGCTTGGCGCTAGGGAGGTGGTCGCCGGGGCGAGCCAGTTCGGGCAGCGACCGTGCTTCAGACTGGACATGGGTGCAGTCTTCGCCCTCGTATTGGAAGATCAGCGAGGAGACTGGGCAGGTGCCGGTACCGAAAGAGGGGCAGGGTGATGATGAGCCGCACAGTGCTGATTGTTGACGATGCAATCTTCATGCGGACCATGATCGGTGACATTCTCAAGCAGGCGGGCTTCGAGGTGGTCGGCGAAGCGGCCTCGGGCGTCGAGGCCGTGGATCTGTACAAGGAGCTGCAGCCTGACCTGGTCACAATGGACATCGTCATGCCCGACATGGGGGGGATAGATGCCGTTCGTGAGATCATTCAGGAGGATCCCGAGGCGAAGATCCTCATGTGTAGTGCCATGGGCCAGCAGGGTTTGGTGGTCGAAGCGATTCAGGCCGGAGCCGGCGATTTCGTCGTAAAACCGTTCCAACCGTCTCGAGTGGTCGAGGCAGTCCAACGACTTCTGGGATGAGACAGCAGGATAAGTACGCGCAATTATTCGCCGCCGAGGCGCGCGAACATCTCGCGGAGATGAATCGCGGGCTCATGGCGCTCGAAGAAGAACCGGGGAACCGAGAGTCGCTGGACGGCATATTCCGGTCCGTTCACACGATAAAGGGCATGGCCGCCGCTATGGGCTACGATGTTGCCACGCGGCTCGCCCACAACATCGAGTCCGTCCTCGACGAGCTTCGCGGCGGGCGACGGCGGGTCGCGAGTCATCTCGTCGACCTCTTGCTCGAGAGCGGCGACCTGCTCGACGCAGCTGTGGGCGCCACGGTCGCTGGGCAGGAGCCTCCGGATCCCGCGGTCTTGATCGAGCGCCTGGTAGTGTGGCGGATGTCGGTGGATGAACCCCCTGACGCGCAGGTGGAGTCGGGGCCCGCGTCAGGGCCCGAAGCCGCCGCGAGGGCTGAAGACGACGCCGGTAGCCGAGAGCGGCCGCCGAAGGATGCCCGCGTGCGACCCTCCGACACCAGCAGAGTGCGGGTCCCCATCGGTCGGCTCGACGCGCTCATGAACCTGATCGGTGAGCTGACCATCGTGCGGGATCAGATGCGGGCGTTGGCCGCGCAACTCGATTCGGAGCTGCTCGACCTCGCGCTCGAGAAGGCCGGAAGGTTGATCGCCGACATGCAGACGCAAGTCGTCGAGAGCCGCATGGTTCCGGTCTGGCAGGTCTTCGACCGGTTTCCGCGCCTCATCCGGGAGGCGGCCCGGTCTGCAGGCAAGGAGGTGCAGCTGGAGATCACCGGCAAGGAACTGGAGCTGGATCGATCGTTGCTCGATGCCATCGGCGATCCGCTCGTTCACCTGCTGCGCAACGCGGTCGACCATGGGATCGAGGTGCCGGAGGAACGCCAGATGGCCGGCAAGAAGCGTCAGGGGCTGGTGGTACTCGCGGCGCGTCGCGAACGAACTCGAGTCGTGATCGAGGTGAGCGACGATGGAAGCGGCATCGATCGCGGGACGGTCACGGCCGAGGCGCGGCGGCGCGGACTCGTACCGGGCGACATCGAGCCCAGCGACCAGGAGCTCTACCGCATCATGGCGCGGCCGGGGTTCTCGACGGTAGGCCGGGTCACAACTCTATCGGGCCGCGGCGTCGGGCTCAACGTGGTGGAGGAATGCGTCCGCACACTCGGCGGCTCGGTGGAACTCAGAACCGAAAAAGGACTTGGGACGACATTTCGCCTCGAGCTGCCTTTGACGCTCGTCATACTTCCGGCTTTGATCGTGAGCGTGGCCGGGCAGGTCTATGCCGTGCCCGTCACGTTCACTCGTGAGAGCATAGAGATCCACCACGCCGACGTAGAGCGGGCGCACGACCGCGAGTGGATCCGCTGGCACGATGAGCTTCTGCCGTTATTGCGGCTGCACCGACTGTTCGGAAACGGCTCGGGCAAGATGGGGAGCTCAGGCGGAGCGCGAGCCAAGGGCCTGCGGCTGGTGGTCTTGGAATTCGGCGGATCGCGGCTAGCCGTCAGCGTGGATGGGCTCGTGGGCGAGGAGGAGATCGTCGTGAAGTCCTTCGACCTGCCCGTGGGGGCCGTCCCCGTGTTCTCCGGTGCCACCGTGCGACCGGACGGGCGACCCGCGCTGGTGCTCGACGTTGGCAGTCTGTTCTTGAGTCAGGGTGCGTCTTCGTGAAACTGCACGGTACTTCCAACCGGTGGATAGCACGATGAGCGGAATGCTTCTCCGTGACCTGGAGTTGGACGCTCTCAAGGAGGTGGCGAATGTCGGCGCCGGTCACGCGGCGACGGCGTTGAGCCAGTTGACCAGCCGCCGCGTTATGATCGACGTTCCGAGCGTTCAAATCTGCCCAGTCGAAGAGGCGGCTGCGGCCGTAGACAACGAGGACGTGATCGTTGCGGCCATCCTGATGCATGTGCTCGGCGACCTAACGGGGCGCAGTCTCATGTTGTTCGAAAAGAGCTGTGCCATGCAGCTGGTGGATATGCTGCTCGATCGAGAGTCGGGCGTCACTCTCATGCTGGGAGATATCGAGCGATCGACTCTAAAGGAGACGGCTAACATACTCACCGGTTCCTATCTGAATGGCTTGTCGGGCCTGCTCGGCCTCATGCTGATCCCGTCGGTCCCGAGCCTGGCCGTTGATTTGTGCGGCGCCGTCCTCTCGACGTCGTACCTCAACTTCGGTGAAGACAGAGGGATCGTGATCGTGCTGGATACACGCTTCCGGTTCGAGCCGGGCGATCAAGGAATGTCCGGACACTTCGTATTGCTGCCGGACCCGGCGAGCTTGAACGTGATTCTGAAGGCCGTTCACGTGAGGTTCTAGATGACGGTACTTGTCCACTCCGAACGTGATCTCCGAGTCCTCCGGGCGCTCGCCAAGCGCATCGACCCGGGCGACGCGGGCGCGAGCAACAACCTCGGAGTGGTGTACTTTCAGAAGGGCCTGTTCGAGGAAGCCATCGAACAGTTCCGGCGCGCGCTTGCTATTGACGGGAAGATGGAGGTGGCGCGCCGGAACCTGGAGATCGCCTACCATCAGACCGGCTACTACGATCGGCAAATCTCGGAACTAATCGCCCGCCTGCAGGCGAATGATGCCGACGACAAGGCACGCTTCAAATTGGCCGAGGCCTACATCCAGACGGGCCGCATCGAGCAGGCGATCAGCCAGTACGAAGTGCTCGTGGAGCGGCGGCCGCGGGACGTTTTCGCGCTGAGGCAGTTGGCGAACGCAGAGAAGAGCCGCGGCGAGCTCAACCGCGCCACCGCTTGGTACGAGCGTGTCCGCGAGTTGAAACCCGACCGCGCCGACGTCTACTACTCGCTGGGCGAGATCCTCTACAACCAGGGGATGAACGCGGAGGCGATCGCGCACCTGCGGAAGGCTCTGAAGCTGGACCCGTCGTTACCAGACGCGTATCGGCTGCTGAGCTTCATCTACGGAGAGATCGGCGACCAGACGAAGGCGGCGGAGTATGCTACGCGGGCGGCGGAATTGAACCCGGCTGCCGCAAAAGCGCAGGCGAATCTCTCGCTGGACCGCTATAGCTCTGCGCAGTACATGGAGCTCACCGGCAACATCCCTGCGCCAACGCATGATCTCGATGAGGCGTTCGCGCACTACACGTTGGGCGTCGCGTTCAGGGCGCGTGGGTTATACGAGGAGGCCAGTCAGGAATTCGCCCGTGGTCGGGTGGCCGGAGAAGATGCGACGCTTATCGATCAAGCCGAGGCAGAGCTGGCGCTGCTCGAGGGCGACGCCGAGAAAGCAGTGACCCGGTACGATGCCTTGCTTTCGGGGCAGGGTGACAGCCCCAAGATCTGGAATGAACGGGGCGTAGCTCTGCACAAGCTGGGACGGCTGGAGGAAGCGGAGGACAGCTATCGCCGCGCGCTGAAATGCGATGACCGCTATGCGCTGGCTTGGAACAACATCGGCGTTTCTAGAGCGCACTGTCAGGATACAAAAGCGGCACACGTCGCTCTGCAACGAGCGGTCGAGTTGCAACCGGAGCTCGAAGATCCCCATCTCAACTTGGGGCTTCTGTGGGCGACGACAGGTCAACTCGAACAGAGCCTCAAGCTGTATCGCGAGATGCTCACGCGAGACTCGAATCGGGCCGAGGCGTGGAACGGTCTGGGTTCCGCGCTGCTGGAGATGGACAGGGTCGATGAGGCGCGCAGGGCCTTCGCTCGATCGGTCGAACTGAACCCCAACTACACCCCGGCGCGCTACAACCTCAGCTTCGCGCTGGCGCGGCTGGGCGACCACGAAGGCGCACTGCGCGAGACGAAAAGCGCGCTCGAGCTCGATCCGTACTACACCCAGCCGCGATACAAGCTCTCGATCGATCTGCAGTACGAGGGGAGCGAGGTCTGGGCGCCCGAGTTGGGAGCTCCGGAGGTTGTCGAGGGAGAGGGAGCCGGCGTTCGCGATTTCGATTTCGAGCCGGCCGCACTGGACCAGGTCTTCGAGGAGCTCGAGGGCCCGGAGCCGACAAGGCCGCGGCAGAAGCCGGGTCGTACGCTGCAGCTTGCGCGCGATTACTTGGCCAGCGGACTGTACGATCAAGCGCTCTCAGAGGCTGCGGAGGCGGTTCGTCAAGGGGCCGAGAGGTCCGAGGGCGCCCTGGTCGTCGGCGAGATCTTCAGGCAACGCGGGCTGTACGGCGAGGCGCTCGAACGGTTCGAAGAGGCCAGGCTTGTGCAGAGCGGCGATCCCCGCGCGCTGGCCGGAGTGGCTCAGTGTCTGCTGCAGCTCGATCGCCTGGACGAGGCGCTCGAAGCGGTGGAAGAATTGCAGCCGCAGGCCGGCGATAACGTTTGGTATCTGTTGACCGTAGGCGAGGTACTGACGCGCCAAGGCCAGGCGAAGCGCGCCATGGAGATCCTGGATCGTGCGGAAGGCTTGCAACCCCATGACCCGGTGGTGCAGCGACAAGTGGCGCGCGCGGCGCTCGTCGGCGGTGACGTGCGGCACGCCAAGAGCGCCTATCGAAAGGCGATCACCGCGGATCCCGACTACGCAGCGGCGAGGGTTGAGCTGGGCCAGATCCTGATAGGCGAGCACGCGTACGAGGAGGCGGAGAAGGAGATAAGGCGGGCGCTGGAATTGGTGCCCACCTACAGCGAGGCGAGCTTGGTGCTTGCCGAATTGCTGCAACGCCAGGGCCAGACGCGACAGATGATCAACGTGGTCACCGACGTGCTCACTGCTGAACCGTACAACTTGCGGGCGCTGGTGATGCTCGGCCGTGCGCTGGCCAACGAGGGTCGCCGCGGCGATGCAGAGCACGCGTTCTTGCGCGTCCTGCGCTTCGATCCCGAAAGGCCCGAGGCTCTGTTCGAACTCGGCGAGCTGGCCACCGAATCGGGCCGGCACCGCCAGGCCCTGGGCTACTGGCGCCAGCTGGTGGACGTAGCTCCCGAGAGCGAATACGCGGCCCGGGCCCGGGTGCGCGCGCGACGCCATGCCATCAACGGACGAGCTCTTAACGTATCCAAAGTTCGGAGTGGTGCCTGATGCCGATTGAGGGCTCACTACGCGAATTCGAGCTGGGTGATATCTTCCAGCTTCTGCACCTGGCCCGGAAGACGGGGGAGTTGAGAGTGATCCGGGAGCCCACTGGCTTGCGCGGAGCCGTGATCTTCAGTGGGGGAGCGGTGGTGGCATCCGACGTGGACGAAGGAACGCCGCGGCTTGGATACATGCTTTTGAATGCCGGCAAGATCACCGAAGCGGATCTGCATCACGCCGACAAGCTACGGTCCGAGAACCGGGACCGCTCCTGGGCCGAGATTTTCGAGTCGCTCTGCATAGTGGAGACGCAGGACCTCGAGAAATACGTGAAGTTCCATGTAGAGGAATCCATCTACGAGATTCTCGGCTGGCACGACGGGAGGTTCGCATTCGCAGAGCGGCCGTTGAAGAAGTCCGATACGGTGACCTGGCTTCCGGTCGAGTCGCTCCTGATGGAGGGGGCGCGGCGAGCCGACGAGCTGTCGGTCCTCGCCGCAGCCATCGACAGCCCGAGCGCGGTGCCGCGGCTATCGGAGCGCGCGGCGACCGACGGGGGTATAATCGATCTGTCGCCGGAGGAGTGGGAGGTTGTGGGGCGTGTCGACGGCGTGGGCGACGTGAAATCGATAGCATGGACCCTCGGGCGCAGTGAGTTCGAGATCGCCAAGGTGATCTCCGGACTGGCGGAACAAGGTCTAATCGAGATCGAGTCGGAGGACGAAGCTTACACAAGCCCGGCGCCGGGATCGCTAATGGATCTGCTCGAGCAGGAAATCGAGCGCGACCAGCTGGATTCGGCGCGCACGCGGCTCGACTCGATGCTCGAGACCGACCCGGAGGAACCGCGCGCCCACTACTTGTCAGCGCGTATTAGGGAACGGGCCGGCGAACTGTCTGCAGCGCTGGAGGGCTACGAGTTCGCGCTGGACCTCGACCCGCAGGGCGGTGAGGCACGACAGCGTCTGGGTTTGGTACGGCTGAAGCAGGGTGATCTGGATGGCGCGGCGCGTGAGTGGACCTCCTATTTGCGTCAGGCGCCAGACACGAACGATCGCAGAAGAGTGGAACGCGCGATGACGGCGTTGCGTGAACTTCAAATAATCATGGGCGAGTTCGATGGTTGGGGGCACCGGTAGATCACTGCAGGAACTGAGCGCCGAGGTCGCCACGAACCCGAACTCGACGGCGTTCGTGGAGCTGGCCGCCGCGTACCGAGATCGGGGTGACCTGCAGAGGGCGCTCTGGCTTTGTCTACGCGGGCTCCAGCGACACCCCACTCACGTCGAAGCCCACTTTGAGCTCGCGCGTATCTACGAAGAGCGAGGCGAACGCGAGCTGGCTCTCGATGAGCTGGGTATTGTACGCCAGCTCGCGCCGGACCACGTCTCGTCGCGCCTCGCGCTGATCCAGATCTATCTGGAAGAAGGCCGCCGCGGCGAGGCCGAGCGTGAGCTGCATGCTGCCCAGGAGTTGGCACCGCAAAACCCGGCTTTGGGGCGGATTCGCATGCAGCTCAAGGCGAGCGGACCGGTGCCGTCCGGCGGTTCGCAGAGCGTCTTCGATGTTCTTGTGGAAGACTACCCGGGCACGTTGGGCGCTTTGCTTTTGGACCGGGAGGGCCAGATCGTAGCCGGCCGCATGCGCGACCAGCAGGCCGAGGCGGACGGTTCTCTTGCAGCCAACTTGGGTGACGCAAGGGAAGAGGCGAATCGGGTCGCGTCGTACCTCCAGCTGGGAGAGCTGCGGAGTATGGTCGTGGAGGGTCCGGCAGCGAGAATCACCGTGTCGCCTGTAGAAGAGAACGCCATAGTGGTGGCGACGCAAAGCGACGTGCCCGCGGGGCAGGCCACGCGGGTGAGGCAGAAGGCAGCGAAGTTGGCCAAGGCGTTTCTGGGCAGCGAAGCGAGATGAGAGGAAGCGCGTTTAGGAGTACTCTCGAGACCGTGATGCGGATGCCGGGCATCCGGGGAGCCCTTGTTGTCGCGGTGCGTGATGGACTCGTCGTCGATGGCCGGGTCCACGTAGGCGTGCGCGGAGCGGCCGTGGCGGCACTTGCCGCCTCGCTCTACCGTCGTGCCTGCCGGGCGACCGGTGACGGCGATGCGCACCGCCGCTTCGTCGAACTCGAGGCCGAGCAGGGCCGCATAATGATCGCCGGCGCCGGGGAACTGGCCCTCATGGCGGTCGTGGAAAGACGGGCCAACGTTGGCCAGGCGCGCCTGGCCGTTCTGAGGGCTGCGGCAGACCTGAAGGCAACGGAGGAAGAAGCGTAGATGGATCGGTTGAACCTGAAGGAGATTCAGGACGCCTTTGCGGGTCCGCTCGAGGACTTCGTAGGCGAAGCCGGCGTCCGTCTGGCTGTGCTGGTAAACCGAAGCGGCCAGGTCCTGGCGCAGCACGGCTTCGACAAGTTGTTCGATCTCGTGGGCGTCGCATCTCTTGCAGCCGGCATCAACGCATCCAGTCGGGCCTTGGCTAGCCAGCTGGGCGAGGAGGAATTCGAACACCTTCATCACGCGGGCTATTCGCGCCAGCTGTTCCTAGGTCATTTCGATTCGGCCGCCGGCCAATTGATGCTCGTCACGGTTTTTGACGAACGGTCTTCAATTGGCCTTGTACGTCTCTTCTTCGAGGAGTTCGTGGCGCGGATAAGGGACCTTCCGGAGCTCGACGGCGCTGCCGGTGCGGTGGGCGCGTGGGATTTCGAGGCTGAACTCGAGTCGAGCCTCGACCGCTTCTTTCAGGACTTGATAGGCAGCTGATTATGTCTCTGGTGAACTACGCAACACGGGAGATAACCTGCAAGATCGTCTACTGCGGGCCCGGACGCTCGGGCAAGACGACGAACTTGCAGTACATTCACAGCCGTGTACCCTGGGATCGCAAAGGCGAGATGGTCTCGCTGGCTACTGAAGCGGACAGGACGCTCTTCTTCGACTTCTTGCCGCTGGAACTCGGCAAGATCTCGGGTTTCACAACTCGCTTCCAGTTGTATACCGTTCCCGGCCAGGAGTACTACAACGCGACGCGCAAGTTGGTTCTCCAGGGCGCCGATGGAATCATATTCGTCGCCGACAGCCAGCGCTCTCAGCTTGAAGCTGACATCGCGTCCTACCGCAACCTGCACGAGAATCTCGTGGAGCACGGCATCGACATTCGCGAACTCCCCGTGGTGATCCAGTACAACAAGAGAGATCTGCCCAACGTCTTCAGTGTGGAGATGTTGGAGGAAGAGCTGAACTTCAGGAACGTGCCGAGTCACCCCGCTTCGGCGTTGCTCGGCGAAGGTGTCTTCAACACGCTGAGGTCGGTCAGCGAGGGCGTGCTGAGGAAGCTGGCCAACAAGCTGGAGATCCCGGCTCAGTTCAAAAGTTCTGGAGGCAAAAGGTGGTAGCCGTACTTGACCCTTCGATGACGTTCAAGTCGTTCGTGGTGGGAGCGGAGAACCGGCTCGCGTGGCAGGCGGCGCGCACAGCGGCGGAGACACCCGGGTCGGCCTATAACCCGCTCTTCATCTACAGCGCGACCGGGCTGGGAAAGACCCACTTGCTGACAGCCATCACCAACCGGCTCAAGGAGCTGCGTGCGAGCGTCAGCGCGATCTACACTCCGCTGGAAGATCTACTCAGCGAACTGGGGAATCCGGCCGAGGCCGAGATCGACTACAGGACCGCGGATGCTCTGTTGGTTGACGACCTCCAGTTCGTCGTCGAGCACGTCGAGGGTCAGCGGATTCTTTTCCATCTCATAGACCAGTTGTTGAGGACCGGGAAACAGGTCGTGCTGGCGTGCGACCGGCCGCCCCTGGAACTCGACGAGTTGGACGATCGGCTGTTATCGAGGTTCAGCGGTGGACTGGTCGTAGACATCGCGCGGCCGAACCTCGAGACGCGCCGAACCATCATCGAGCGGCGCCTTGCGGTAATCGATGAAGAGCTCAGGCCCGAAGTCATCGACGCGATTGCCCGCATGGCCATCGAGAACGTCCGGCAGCTGAACGGTGCGCTGAATCGCATCCTCGCCACGCAGAAGACAGAGACGCGCGACGTGGAAGCCGATGAAGTGGATAGACTTCTCGTGGATGTCGTTGCCGAAGCCGACCCTCCTTGGCTGAGCGACGAGATGCAACCCGGCGAATTTCAGGAATTCGTCAGCCGGGTTTCATCGGCGGTCGAGAACGTTCTGGGATCGCCGAAATGGCGAGAGGATCTGGCTCGGGCGATTCTCAAGTGGGAAGGCGAAGGCTACGTGACGAAGCGCCTGGAGACCTTCCTGGATCGCGACGAAGCGGTCGATCCTGAACAGGTAATCTCCGCGTATGAGCGTGACATCGGCAGGCTCAAGGTCTATGAACGTGAGCTTCTACACCTGGATGTTGCCTGTCCGGATGAGATGGCGCTCAGAGATCCGGACCGAATCGACGAGGTCCGGGAACTAGTGCAGGGGGCACGGCGGGAAACGGTACCGATCGACGATTTCTTCTTCGACTCGGAGAAGGTAGTGTGGACCTGGCCGACAATTGAAGAGCAGCTCATCGAGGGCTGGGAAAATGGCAATCAAGGGTAGCCTTAAGGAAGCGAGCCTCCCCGACGTTCTACAGCTTTTATCGGCGGGGGCGAAGACCGGATGTCTGTCCGTTACGAATCGGCGCAGCCTGGGACAAGTCTTCTTCGAGGACGGCCGTATCACCTACGCGTCCGTGCTCAACCGCCAGGACCGGCTCGGCGACGTCTTGGTGCAGGAAAACGTGATCACACGCGAAAAGTTGGACCGCGCCATTGAAGAGCAGGGAAAGGTCCGGGACGGTCGACGACTGGGTGAGATTCTCAGGGACAAATGGCTGATCGATCAGGACACGCTTCAGCACTACGTAGAGCGCCAGATTCGAGAAGCCGTCCTTCATCTCTTTACCTGGCGGCAAGGGACGTTCCTGTTCGAACCGGGCAAGGCCCCGGACAGAGAGCAGATCCTAGTGTCGATCAATCCAGAGACCCTTCTGCTCGAAGGGGCGAAGCGGATTGACGAGTGGAGTCTGATCGAGAAGAAGATCCCGTCCCTCGAGCTCGTCTTCACGCTCGATGCGGATCGGTCCGGCTCGATCTCCACTCTCGATCTCGCACCTGAACAAGAGAGGATTCTTCAGTACCTGGACGGCAAGCATAGCGCTTGGGACATAGTCGATCGGACGGCGATGAGCGAGTTCGAGGTCGGCAAGGCTCTCTACGGCCTTCTCTCCGCCGGGCTGGTCCGGCGGAGGGGCAGGCGCGAGCGCGAGTCTGGTCTCGAGGAGTTGCAGGGCCGCGTGGAGGAGCATCGCAATCTCGGCGTGGCTCTCTACCGCACCGCAATGTTCGACGAGGCGGTTCGAGAGCTGAAGCAGGCTCTCGAGCTGTCGCCCGACGCGCTCGATGCTGAGTTCTATCTCGGCCTAGTGGCACTTCGACAGGGCAGGATCGGTGCCGCCGAGCGGCAGTTCAAGGAGATACTGGATCGAGGTAGTAACCAGGCATCGGTATTCAACAACCTGGCGCTTGTGATGGACCGGCTGGGGAAGACGGCGGAAGCCGTTTCGCTACTGGATGAAGCGGCGACGAAGACCAACGGTCACCCGAAGCTGTATCTGACGCGTGCGGCGTTCCAGATCAAGCTGCGAGATCCTGCGGGCGCGAAGTGCACGCTGGAGGAATACGCGGATGTAGCGTTGTATGACTTGTCGCCGTTGTACTACTCGGTGCGCGCCATGGCGGAAGCCATGCTGGGAGACATCGATGCGGCGGCGCAAGTTGTGGAAGAGGGGGTGAAAAAATATCCGACGTGCGCGGCGCTGGCGAACAATGCAGGCGTGATCGAGGAGCGCAAAGGCGACCTTGCAAGGGCGAGAGAACTCTACATTCAGGCCCTGCGTCACGATGCGGGACTGGCGCAAGCGTCGAAGAACCTCGGCGATCTTCTCTATCGCGACGGCCGCTACGATGATGCGGCGTCGGCTTACGAACGGACGGTACGAGCGGACCCGGAGCTCGGCGACGACGTCTATGCCAGGTTGGGCAATGTCTATTACAGGAGGAGAGACCGCAAAAGGGCGATCGACATGTGGTCGCGTGCGTTGAAGCTCAATCCTTCCAACGAAGTGGTGCGCACGAACTTGGAGTTTGTGAGAGGCCCAGCGAGTGACGGGTGAAGACTCGGCGTATGCGGCCCTGCTCACCAAGCTCGAGCGCGAGTCCGGTTTCCACGGTAGCCTCTACCGCCAGAAATGTCTGCAGCGGCGCGTCGCCGTCCGGATGAGGGCGCGAGGAGCTGCCGACTTCGGGCAATACTTGGTCATCCTCGACCAGGATCCCGAAGAGTTCGAGCGTCTTCTCCACACCCTGACGATCAACGTAAGCAAGTTCTTTCGCAACGCGGAAACCTGGACCGTGATTCGCGAAAGCGTGTTGCCCGACTTGCTCGGCCGGCGGAGCTCGCTCGTACTGTGGAGCGCCGGATCGGCGGCGGGCGAAGAGGCCTACAGTCTGGCGATCCTGATTGCAGAACTCCTAGGCTCGCGGCGCATGCAGCGCTGGAGCGAGATCCGTATCGTCGGAACCGATATCGACGCTCCCAGCCTGGAGGCCGCGCGCGCCGGAGTCTACGCTGACGTCGCTCTCACGGAGACACCACACGAACTTCGCGACCGATGGTTCACTCGGGACGATGGATGGAGGCTAAAGGAATCAATCCGCTCACGGGTTCAGTTCGAGCAGGTCGATATCCTGGCCGGTCGCCCTAATCTCGACTTTGACCTCATCATCTGTCGCAATCTCCTCATCTATCTCGATCGGCCGGCCCAGAAGAAAGTCTTCGAGATCTTCGCGGAAGTACTGAAGCCGGGAGGCTATCTCGTTCTTGGGCGCGTAGAGACGGTGGCAGCTGACATCCGGCCGCTGCTCGACGTCATGGACGCAGGTGAGAGGGTTTACAAGAAGCGGTGAGGGAATTCGTCCTGGCGGGTGAGCGTCGCGTGGGCAAAGGGGAAGGGGTCTTATCCGTCCTCGGCCTGGGGTCGTGTGTCGCCATCGTCTTGTATGACGAAAGTGTCCGCGTCGGGGGACTGGCTCACGTGCTTCTACCCGATCCGACGTGCTCTTCTGACCCCGAGAAACGCGGACGCTTTGCCGAAACCGCAGTGCCCGACCTATTGGCGGAACTGGAGTCTGCGGGCGCCGATCGCAGACGCATCACCGCTCGCTTGGTTGGCGGCGCCTGCATGTTTCAAGACCTGATGCCCCCCGGCAAGACTCACATCGGGGAGAAGAACGTCGAGGCTGCGCGAGCTGCCTTGGCGGTCGACGGAGTACCAGTCGTTGCCGAAGAGGTTGGCGGCGATAACGGTCGTTCCCTGCACTTCGACTTGAGAGACGGCCGAATTCGCATCACGTGGAAGGGCACCGGCCATGTCGAGATCTGATTCGCCGGGCGCGCCCGCCACAGTGCTCGTGGTGGATGACAGCGTGTTCATGCGACGCATGATCTCCGACATGATCGATGGCTTCTCGGAGTACAGCGTTGTCGGTGCCGCCGCTGATGGCGAAGAGGCGCTTCGCTGCATCAAAGAGCTCGACCCAGACGTTGTCACCCTGGATATCGAGATGCCGCGGCTCGACGGCTTCGGCGTCCTCGAGCGCGCCATGTCGACACGGCCTCGCCCGTTTGTCGTGATATCCGCTTACACCGAACACGGCTCCGAAGCTGCCATGCGGGCGCTCGAACTGGGCGCGGTGGATATCGTGCCTAAGCCTTCTGGCCCGGTGTCGTTCGATGTCGCTGCGGTGAGGGCGCAACTCTACACTGCTCTAGAGGCGGCTCGCGCAGCGGATGTCGCACGATTGACTGCGGGCACGGCGGCGGCGTGGCCCCGCGCGGTGGCCGCCCCGACGGGTGCGAGAAACGCCGCGGTGGCGATTGCGGCATCCACGGGTGGGCCGCATGCCTTGGGGCGCATACTGGGTGCCCTGCCGGCCGACCTCGGTGCGGCGGTACTCGTAGTCCAACACATGCCGCCCGGGTTCACGGCGGCGCTGGCCGCGCGACTGGATTCTCTGGCGCGAGTATCGGTGGCCGAGGCGACCGGCGATGCGGTGGTAAAGCCGAACCAGGTACTGATCGCGCCGGGGGACTTTCACATGCGAGTGATGCGGGTCGAGTCGGACGTCAGGGTGGTACTCGATCAGCAGAAACCGATCTGGGGTACTCGGCCGGCGGCCGACGCTCTCTTTCCGTCTGTCGCGGACGCGTACGGTGAGCGATGCGTCGGCGTGGTCTTGACGGGCATGGGACGCGACGGAGCATCGGGACTGGGTTCGATTCGAGCGGCGGGGGGGCGAACGCTGGCGCAAGACCGCGACAGTTGCGTGGTATACGGCATGCCGGCTCGGGCGATCGATGAGGACGCGGTGGATATGGTATTGCCGTTGGACGAGATTCCGGCGGCGGTCGTCGATTGCCTGAGCGCGCTGCCGGCCGCGGAAACATGGTAGCCCGTCTGCAGCGGCTTCTCACCTTTCGCGTCAAGGAGTCGCGTTACGCGATCCCGGCCGATGTGATAAGCGAGTTGGTCGACCCGATGCCGACAACCCACGAGGTTCCGGCAGCAGACGGAAACTCGCTGAGCCTGGCTTGGGTGCGCGAGCGGTGGGTTCCGGTGGTCGAGCTGGCTGATCTGGTTGCAGGCGTCGCGCCGCTCGGGCGTGGCGGAGATGCCGCGTTGCTGGTTCTCGGGCTGGACGGAGCGCTGCTGGCAGTTGGGGTCGCTGCGCTCGACGGTGTGCTTCAGATTGATGGCGAAAAGATCTCGCGCGAGCGGGGACTCGACGATCTGATCGAGGTCGATGGCGACCTGGTACGATACGTAGACCCGGCCAAGCTGGTCCCACCGGGATCGGAGTTCAGTGGCGAGAAAGGAGGATCGATGGAGAGCGATCGCGAAACACGTGAGGCTCTGCAGTTGATCACCTTCCGCGTGGGCGGTGAAGACTTCGGCATCGATGTTGCCAAGGTCCAACGCGTGCTCAATGTTCCGCAGCTGCGCACGGTGCCCAACGCACCGGACTTCGTCGAGGGATTGATGTCTGTGGGCGAATCGGTGATTCCGGTCATCGACGTGCGCAAGCGCTTTGGCCTCACGATCGACAATTTCGCCGCTGCAGACAGGCTGGTAACCGTTGATCTGGCCGGGAAACTGATTGGACTCGTGGTGGATGAGGTTCCGGGAGTTGTCAGGGTAGACCCGGATTCGATCGCGCCCGCACCCGATTTCTTCAAGGGCCTGGCGAGTCGATTCATTCACGGTATCGTGGACCTGCACGGCCGCCTGGTCATTCTGCTCGATCTTGACGAGATTCTAAGCTCGACCGAACGCATAGAGCTGGAACAGATGATGGATACGGTCTAGGACACGTCGGCTGATCCATCCCACCCGAACGGGAACGTTGAGGAGCGGCCAGAGACTGTGTGATCTCGCGAGGAAAGGTCGTCGGCTAAGTTCCGTTGCCTTCACACCGCTGCTTGCGTTCGCGATCTGCAGCAGCCCCGGCGCCCTTGCCGCTCAACAGTCGATCCAGACCCGTGCGCTTACGTTCGTATATTGGCCCGGAAACGATAGGGCGGCGGAGGCTCTGGTGAGCGCCGTCGAGCGGGCCCCGCCGTTGCCGGGACTACCCTCCGACATTCTGTCCGACGGCGAGATCCTGATCTATCTGGCACCGGACCAGGCGGCGTTCGACTCGCTGGCGCCCGGCGTGCCGGACTGGAGCGGCGCTATCGCCTTTGCGGAAGGCGATAGGATCGTCTTGCCTACATTTGCGCCGCGCGCCGGTGGGGTACCGCTTCCTACGGTGCTGAGGCACGAACTCGCTCACGTGGCGCTGAATAGGCACCTCGGCGCCGGAGCCCCGCGCTGGTTCCATGAGGGCTACGCCCAACTCGCCTCGCGAAGCTGGGGAGCGCGCAACGCGTGGACCCTTCGGTTCGCCATACTCATCGGTCGAACGCCTTCACTCGAGTCGCTCAGCCTCGATTTCCGCACAGGTCGCATCGACGCCGAACAGGCTTACATGCTCTCCTACACGGCCGTGGAATACCTGTACAGGCTAGGCGGAACGCGCGGTTTCACCCGGCTGCTGGAAGCGTGGAGAGAGCAGGGCGACCTGGACGCCGCCATTCGCCGCACTTATGGGGTCACGCTGGGACAGTTTGAGCGGATGTGGAGGCAGGATGTCGGCAGGCGTTTCGGTTGGCTGCTCGTGCTCGCACAGACGACCGTGTACTGGACGCTGCTGACGATCCTTTTGCTGGTTATGGGGTATTGGAAGAAGCGGCGGGATAAACGCAAGCTCGCTGCAATGGATGCGGTCTCGCGCGAGGGCTTACCCTCGGGGGATGGCTGGACCGAGACAGGTGAGGAAGATTACATTGACCCCGTGATTGACGGCGGGCAGCGAAACGGATAGCTTGAAGCGGTTCATGCCATGAGAAAAATCCCCGTTAGAAAGTGTACGCGGGCCGCACGCGGCCCGCGGAGTATATAGGGCGGAATAGTAGAGGGCGCGTCGATGGCTGGTACTACGGCCGATGGGCCCCGGGCCTTGCAATTTACGCGGCTGAACTGGCTACTGTTGGCAGCCGCGGCTGTATGCATCGTAGTCGGCTATGCAGCGCTTGCAAGCAGCTCACCGGTCGTGTCGACGGTACTCGCGCCGATCTTGCTGGTGGCGGCCTACGCGGTATTAATACCGCTTGGGATTATCCTCTGAGCGACCGGTCGATGTCGGGTTGACCGAGGCAGAGGTAGCTGACTGCAAGTGATGCGGGCGCGTAGCTCAGCTGGCGAGAGCGCTGCCCTTACAAGGCAGAGGCCCCTGGTTCGAGTCCAGGCGCGCCCATCGAGCGGGCAAGTAGTAAGCACAATGCGATTTCGTTATCACTGGCCCGGTGCTTGCGGTCGGTAACGCAGGGCGGGCCAGCTAGGACGTGAGTTGGCGCGAGCATAGCTCGTAATCTGGAACACCAAGCGTGAGAGATTCGCCATGAAGTCTCGCAGCACAGGATTCGCGAAGACAGGGGTGGGGTCGCTGGTCGGCGTGACCTTGATGCTCGTCCTGTCTGCTCCGATCGCGATCGATACGCAGGCCGCAACGGTCCAGCAAGAGCCGGGCGGCCGGTTTCGCGTGCTCGTCGTACCGCTGGAGTGCTCCGAGCTCGACAAGAAGTTCGGTTCCAAGGTCGCGAAGGAGGTTCGGAACTCTCTCGAGGATTTCAGCACGCACGCTCCGATCCCCGAGAACGAGTACAAGCGTGCCTTGAAGCGCTACGAGATCAAGGAGGACGATCTGAACGCGATCAAGGCGCGGCAGCTCGCGAACTTGATGGGCGCTCAGGTCGTGTACTACGGAACCTGTACGGCTTCAGGTGCCTCGCACGCGGTGGCGGCTGGCTTCATCGATGTGAAGACCGGTGACGAAGTCGAGGTCCTGGCCCTGACGATCAACGACAAGAGCGATGAGTCCGTCGAGCAGGTCGCGGCGGCGTCCGTGGATGCTTTCCAGGAGCAGGTGCGTTTCGTCAGGGCAAGGCAGTTCTGTGCCGATTACGTCGGCAGCCAGCAGCCCGAGAACGCGTTGCGGAACTGCAACGAAGCTCTCGAAATCAACAACACGAGCGTGCCGGCCTTGTTCAACAAGGGTTTGGCATTTCGGCAGCTGTTCGAGAGCGAGGAGACCGTGGGGACCAACGGCTGGGCGGACTCCGCCGTCCACTACTTCGAGGCCGTCCTCGAGCAGGATCCCGGCCGGCGTGAGGCGATACAGAATGCCGCCTACATCTACTCGCAAGTCGGTGCGGCGGATAAGGCCAGCGAGCTGTACAAGCAGTTCTTGGAGCTAGATCCGGCGAACGTGCCCGTCCGGATCAAGGTCGCCTACGATCTCGCGCAGGCAGACCTCATGGCCGAGGCGATCGAGATCATCCAGGAAGGCCTGCAGTACTCCGAGGAGAATGTCGATCTCTTGCAGTCGCTGGGTGACTATTCGCTACGTTACTCAGAGACAGACACGACCTACGTCGATACCGCTCTCGAGGCGTACGAGAAGGTTCTCGCAATCAAGGGCGAGGAAACCGACCAGAAGATCATCGAGAACGCGCTCGCCGCTTACACGCGCGCCAATAGGTCGCAGGAGGCCATCACTTTCGCCGAGCGTGCGCTCGAGTCGTTCTCCGATAGCCCGCGGCTTTGGTCGCTCTACGCCGATGCGCTGGGCCGCGAGGGGCGATTCTCCGATGCCAGCGCCGCCATGGACAGGGTGATCGAGCTCGATCCGTCCTACCAGAACGGCTACCTGAAGCGTGGCCAGTTCAAGCTGCAGGGCGGGCAGGAGGAAGCGGCGGTCGCCGACTTCAACCAGGCCATTCAGTCCGGAAGCTCGACTACCGACGATGTCTACCGGCTGTTCTACGGCGCCGCGCATGGAGCGCGGAACGAAAAGGACTTCGGCGAGGCCGCCCGCTATTTCGAGCACGCCGCGCAGTTCGCGCCGCCGGACCGAAAGCAGGATGTTGAGTTCTGGTGGGGGTACACGTACTACCAGCTCGGCGAGCAGCTGGCCAAGCCCGAAGAAGCCAGCCTCGCACAGCTGCAGCGCGCGCAGAGGCATTTCCAGGCGGCGATGACCCACTTCAACAGGGCCGGCAGCGTAAGGAACGAAATCCCGCAGCTCAAAGACGCCTCCGATAGGTGGCTGTTGAACATCGACGCGAGGATCAGACAGATTCAGCGGAACAGCTAGGCGCGTTCTTCACTTGGAGCGCAAAAGGCCCGGGCGGAAGCTCGGGCCTTTTTATTCCCTCCCCAAAAGCCTCGATGTGACAGGCTGGACCGGCCTCGTGGGGTCTTGTGCATCAAGTACTTGACGAAGTGGGGTAACGTCACTAGTATGGGTGCGGAGTGGGGAGAAGTGGGGGCAACAGACGGCCCGCCTCTCCTTGATGCGCCCGATCCCGCCAACGGGTCTAAGTAATTTTGCCGGGAGGTTACTTGACCGGCTTTCTGGGGAGTTATCTCCACCAGCTGGACGAGAAGGGTCGGATTGCGCTGCCGGCTACCTACCGCCGCAGCGCTGGCGACGACGGCTTCGTGCTGATTAATGCGCTAGAACCGGCTCTGTTTCTCTACCCAGCGCAGACGTGGGCGGAGGTCGAGGAGCGGCTGAGGGAGTTCATGCGGCGGCAGCCCGATGCGCGCGGCTCGATTCTCAGCCTGACGGCTAACGCAGCAGAGGTGGTTCCCGACAAGCAGGGCCGGATTCTGATACCGGAGCGGCTTCAGCGGTCGGCGAAGTTGAGCGGTGAGGCCCTTATCGTGGGCGCGCTCGACAAGATCGAGATCTGGAATCCAGAAGTATTCGAGGGAGCCACCGGGGAGGCTAAGCCTGGATTAGAGCAGTTCGTTCGTCAGATACTGGTGTAGCGTGTGAGTTCGGCGAGGACGGTCGAGGGTGACGTGATGGGCGGATCGAGGGGGAAACGCATTGCCCGGGTCGCGAGGGCACCGGCCGTCACTCGCCGAACATTTGTAATGGGACGGTGGACAGGTGGCAGGGGGAGGGCTGTGTGGGGCCTAGGGGTAGGGCAAAGCCGTCTGTCCACCGTCTTGTCTTCTCGAAAGTCAGTCGCGCCGGCCACGCTCGGTGCGAGCGCAACGTGGGTCACGTCAGCCTTGAGCGCGGATTCCTTCCATGAACCGGTGATGATCGATGAGGTGCTCCGCTTCATCTCGCCGGAGCGTGGCGGTCTTTACTTGGATGGGACCGCCGGCGGGGGAGGACACGCCGAGGCGCATCTGAAGGCAAGCGACGACGCACGCCTATTGGCTTTGGACCGGGACGAGAAAGCGCTGGAGACTGTGCGGTCGCGGCTAGGGGGCTATGGCGAGCGGCTCCTGCTTCGTCAGGGTGACTACGCAGATGCGGATTCGATATTCGGTCTGGGGGAGGGCGCATTGGCTGGAGTACTGTTGGACCTGGGGGTGTCCTCCCACCAGATCGATTCCAACGAACGCGGGTTCTCTTTCCGCTCTGGGGTACCGCTGGACATGCGGATGTCCCGGCAGGGCAGCACGGCTGCGGAACTGCTGGAGACGCTCTCTGCCGAGGAGCTTACGGAGATTTTCCGCACTTATGGAGAAGAGAAGCGAGCACGCCGCCTGGCGGCCGGGATCGTTGAGCGCCGGGAGTGCTCGAGATTCCGGATGAGCGACGATCTTGTGAAGGTGATGGAGGCGGTGTGGAGAAGGCCGCCGGCGGCTTCCGATCTTGCCAGGATCTTCCAAGCGCTGCGGATCGCAGTGAACCGTGAACTCGACTCGCTGAAGCGCGCGCTTCCGTCGCTTCGCCGGCTACTCAGACCCGGCGCGCGAATGGTTGTGATTTCGTATCACAGCCTGGAAGACCGTCAGGTCAAGCGCAGTTTCCGCGACTGGAGTAGGGACTGCGTGTGCCCTCCCGGCCTGCCCGTCTGCCGATGTCGCGGCCGGCCCTTGGGACTTCCTCTGACACGGGGCCCTGTGCGGCCTTCTGCCGACGAAGTCGCGAGAAACCCTCGTGCTCGCAGCGCGTTGCTGAGGGCCTGGGAGCGTGGCGAATGAGGCTGAGGGGAATCCTCACGGCCTCTGCCGCCATCCTACTGCTGGCCGGGATGTTCGTCGCCGTCCACAGGGGGGCGCGTGGCCGAGGGATCGCGGAGAGAATCAGCGCCACAACCGACCAGCGTGAGACGGCTGACGTGCGGCAGAACGAGCTCAGGCAAGAGATCGAGTATCTGCGAAGCCGCACTCGTGTGATCGGCGCGGCAGAGCAGCTCGGGCTGCATCTGCCCAGCGAGGACGAGCTCGTAATCTTGGACCTCCGTGACCGCGCGGACGCCGGAACAGGGGAAGCGCTGTGAGGTCCGCGGCGCGTCAGGCGCGACGTCGCCAGGTGAGGCACAGCCTGCTCCTGGCTTCGCTGATCGTTGCTGCGGTCACACTGCTCGGCAGGACCTTCCAACTGCAAGTGCTGAACGGCGAGAGCTGGCGCGCTCGCGCGCTCGCCCAGCACGAGGAGCGCGTCTCGCTGCCGGCTCCTCGGGGTACGATCTTCGACCGCGAGGGTCGGGAGCTTGTCGTCAGCCGAACCACCTACCGTTTTTCGGTAGCACCGTTCGAGCTCTCCGATCGGCAGGAAGCGGCGGGCATACTGCGGGATGTCCTGGGTCTGCCCCGGGAGACGGCACGCCGAATTGCGGAGGGGAACCGGCGGTGGATGCCTTTGTCGGGGACCTTTTCGGCGCTGCAGAAGGAGCAGCTCGAGGAGAGAGTCCATACTGGGCTCTATCTCGAGCCGGTCGTCAAACGCTTCTATCCCCGCGGACGCCTGGCGGGCGAGATCGTGGGCCGCGTCGATGCGAACGGTCGGGGACAGAGCGGCCTCGAATTGGCCTTCGACTCGCTCCTGGCGGGCCAGCCCGGCTACGGTATCCAGCGTCGGGACGCTATCGGCGGCTCGACCGACTGGCTGCTGACGCCGGTCGTCGAGCCGATTCCGGGTGGCGACCTCTATCTCACTATCGATGCCGAGCTGCAGTCCCTCGCCGAATCGGTCATGGAAGACGCCGTGGACGAGTCCGAGGCGACCGGTGGTGACCTGCTGATCCTCAACCCTAAGACCGGCGAGCTGCTGGCGGCGGCCAGCTACCGGCGCGGCCGGGCCAGTTCGATTGCCAGCCTGACCGCGGCGACCGAGCCGTACGAAGCGGGCTCGACGCTCAAGCCGTTTACGGTCGCGGCGCTGCTGTCGGAGCAGTTGGCCGAACTCTCAGACAGCGTCGACACCGGTAGGGGCATATTCCGAACAGCGGGTCGCACGATTCACGATGAGAACGCGCACGGCTGGCTTACTCTCGAAAACACGCTAGCGGTCTCGAGCAACGTTGGCATGGCGAAGTTCGCAGAGCGCCTGCCTAAAGCAGTGCAGTTCAGTTTCCTGCGGGGGTTCGGGTTCGGGACGCCAACTGGGATCAGCTATCCGTCCGAAAGCGCCGGCTTGCTGCGTCGCCCCTCCGAGTGGTCGGCTCAGAGCCGCGCATCGCTTGCCATCGGTTATGAGGTGGCGGTTACCCCACTGCAATTGGTGATGGCCTACGGCGCGCTCGCCAACGGTGGTGTGCTGATGCGGCCGCAGCTGGTGCTAGAGGCGCGGAACAACGGCGGCGCGGTTCGTTGGACCGAGGGACCGGAACCCATTCGCCGCGTTGTGTCGGAGGATATCGCCACTCGACTTCGAGAGGTCCTGACCAATGCGGTCACTCAAGGCACGGGACAGGGTGCGGGTGTCCGCGGTCTCAGGGTCGCCGGCAAGACAGGAACTGCTTGGCGTTTCGACCGCGAGGAAGGATACGCGAGCGGCTCGTATACGTCGTCGTTCGTTGGCCTGATACCGTCGGACGATCCACAACTTGTGATTCTGGTGAAACTCGATGAACCGAGCGGAGCGTACTACGGCGGAGCAACCGCCGCACCGGTCATGCGAACGACCGTACGCGCTGCGCTTGCAGGTAGCTACTGGTCGGCGCCGCCGCTGATGGGGGAGCCGGAGATTCCGGATAAACAGGCGGGAGTACCAGCGGGTCTGGCGCCGGCCGGTGGTTCATACGTTTTCGCGCTCGACGCGCCGCTGCAGAGATCCTTCGACGAGGACGGTGTCGGCTCGCCGAATGCGGCGGTGCTGCCCGATGTCAGGGGCGTCTCTCTGCGCGCCGCGGTTCACAGGATGCACGCCGCTGGCTGGCGCGTCGAGGTACAGGGAGGTGGACGTGTGGTGTCGATGCAGCCGTCGGTTGGCACGCGATTACAGCGCGGCGAGCGAGTGCTCCTCATTGGCAGTGGTCGCGGTCCACCCGGCGAGCGGCGGAAGAGGTCTGGCGTGGGGTGATCCCGGTCGCCGGCGTTCTCGCACGTCTTCATGCATACGGACTATTGGCCCAACCTGTCCCCCGGACCGAGCTCACGGTTTCGGGGGTCAGCGATGATTCGCGGCAGGTTGAGGCTGGCGATCTCTATTGCGCGATTCGTGGATATGTCCATGACGGACATCAATTCCTAAAGGAAGCTGAAAAGGCAGGAGCGGTCGCTGCGCTGGTCGAGGACCCCGAGACCAGCGTCGATCTGCCTCAGTTTAAAGTCGCCGACTCCCGCCGCGCCGCAGCAATAGCGGCGCAAGTCGTCTTTGGCGACCCAGCTGCAGGTCTCAGCTTGGTCGGTGTGACTGGCACGAACGGTAAGACGACCACCGTTCACATTGCCCGCCACATCCTATCACAGCTGTGCTCCTGCGGGTCGCTGGGGACGTTGGGGATGGTGACCGCGTCGGGTGTGCGAGTCTCGTCGGACCTCACGACTCTGGGGCCAGTCGATTTCGCGCGTCGCCTGGCGGAACTGAAGGATGACGGCGCCGAGTGCGTCGTAGCGGAAGTCTCGTCTCATGCTTTGGCACAGGCTCGCGTGGATGGCGTGACGTTCGACTTGGCGGTCTTCACCAACCTGAGTCGCGATCACCTCGATTACCACGCCAGCTATGAGGAGTACCTGGCCGCGAAGCTGCGGCTCGCCGAGCTCGTGGGCGGTGATGGAACGCTAGTGTTGAACGCCGACGAGCCGGCGTGGACGGGGTTGGCAGAAGGGAGGCGCACGATTCGCTTCGCGCTCGAGGCAACGGCCGACTACATGGCTACCGACATCGAGTTGGGCTCGACCGGCTCGAGTTGGACGCTGGTGACGCCCCAGGGATCGACCTTCATCGAACTGCCTTTGCTCGGTGAGTTCAATGTGGCGAACGCCCTGGCCGCGGCAGCGGTGGCGGCCGTCCTCGACACGGACCTTCGGACGATCGCGAGCGCGCTGGCGTCGACTCCGGCCGTTCCCGGAAGGCTCGAGGTCATTGCGAGCGAACCTTTGGTGCTGCGCGACTACGCCCACACGCCCGACGCTCTCCGCCGCGCTTTGGCCGCGTTGCGGCCGCTGGTCGCCGGTCGGCTGATCGCCGTGTTCGGTTGCGGCGGCGACCGCGATCCGGGCAAGCGGCCGATGATGGGCCGAGCGGCCGCCGAGGGGGCGGACTACGTCATCGTCACCTCGGACAATCCGAGAACGGAGGCGCCGGACGCAATCATCGCGGATATCCTGCCGGGCGTCGCGGGGGTGCCGTGCGAGAAGATCGTGAACCGCCGCGAGGCCATCGCCCGAGCGATCGCGATGGCCGAGCCCGGAGACTTGATCCTGTTGGCCGGAAAGGGACACGAGGACTACCAGATCATAGGGACCGAGAGAAGGCCCTTCGACGAAGCCGACGTGGTGCAGGAGACCCTCTCGCGGTCTGCGGAGCCGTCGCCATGACTCGGTTCGTGTGGACGAGCGACAGGGTCCGAGCGGCCCTGTCCCTGCCGGACGGCTCGCAGCCAGCGCGTCGATACTCGGGCGTCTCTACCGACTCGCGAACGCTGAAGCAGGGAGAGCTTTTCGTCGCCCTACGCGGTGAGCGTTTCGATGCGAACGAGTTCGTGCGCGCGGCCCACGCCGCGGGGGCGAGCGGCGCGGTTGTCGAGCGGCGCCCGGAGGGGGCCCCGGCTGACCTCGAACTGTTCATCGTCGACGACGCGCTTCGTGCGCTCGGCCGGCTGGCAGCGGCGAGGCGGTTGGAGCTGGACCCGATTGTGGTCGCTATCACGGGGACGAGCGGGAAGACGACGACTCGCGAGTTGATGGCAGCGGCACTGGGCCAGGACGCCCACGCCAGTCCCGGCAACTTCAACAACCTCGTGGGGTTACCGCTCTCGATTCTGGCCGCACCGGAAGACGCCGGGATCTGGGTGTTGGAGATCGCGTCCAATAGTCCCGGCGAAGTCGAGCGGCTCGGGCGCATCGCCGAGCCCGATCATGCCGTGATCACGTCGGTCGCCGAAGGTCACCTCGAGGGACTCGGCGACATACAGGGCGTGCTGAACGAGAAGCTGGGGCTGCTGACTTCGCTGCGGGCCGGAGGGCGCGCGCTGGTTGCCAACGAGCCGAGCGAGCTGGTTCAGCAGGCGCGAGAGCGGTGCTCGGACGTTCGCACCGTCGGTCTCGACGATTCGGCGGATGAGCATCCGGACAGCTGGACCGTGTCGGAACATGGTGTCGCGTGGAGTTGGCGAGGTGTTGATTTTCGACTGCCCGGTTTCGGTGCCCACCTGATCAAGGATGCACTGTTCGCTGTCTCCGTCGCGGACCTGTTGGGAGTTAAACCGCGGGAGACGGCGGAACGGATCAGCGCTGTGCAACTGCCGCCGATGCGGGGCGAAGTGCGCCGGGTCGGCGGACTGCTCCTTCTCGTCGATTGCTATAACGCGAATCCGTCTTCCTTTCAGGCGGCGATCGAATCGCTAGAAGGACTGGCAGGCGAACGCAGACGAGCGGTGCTGGCCGGCACGATGCTGGAGTTGGGAAAGCGCTCGGCGGAGCTGCACGAGGAAATCGCGCGTGCGATTGTGTCCGCCGGCATCGAACTGATCGCGGCAACGGGCGAATTCGCCGCGGCCTTTGAACGCTTCGCCGTACGCCTGGGCGAGGGCTTGATCCTCGAAGCTGAACTGGAGGATGCTTACCGCGAGCTCGCTGAGCGTTTGCGTGGCGATGAAGCCGTGCTTCTCAAGGCCTCGCGCGGGATGAAGTTCGAGCGAGCGATTCCGCTTTTCGAGCGCGATTTCGGAGTCGCAACGGCGAGCGGTGCGAATAACTACAAGGGAACAGGGGGCTGAATTGCTTTACGAATTCCTGTTTCCACTGGCTGACAGGCATATCGTATTCAACCTGTTCCAGTACATCACTTTCCGAGCTGGAATGGCGATGGTCACGGCGTTGCTTATCGCCTTCGTGACCGGGCCGCCCATTCTCTCGTGGCTGCGGGGGAAGGGAATTGGCCAGGTCATCCGGCTCGATGGCCCGCATGCGCATCTCTCGAAAGCGGGCACACCTACTATGGGAGGGCTGATAATACTCGCTTCGGTGCTCATACCTACTCTGCTGTGGGCGCGTCTGGACGATGCCTATGTCCTCATCGCTCTAGGTATGACCGCGTGCATGGGCGTGTTGGGGTTTGTGGACGACTACTTGAAGGTCGTCCAACGGGAGGCGCGGGGTCTCGTGGCACGCTACAAACTCGTGGGTCAGCTGGCCTTGGGCATTCTGCTCGGATTTCTGCTATGGCAGTACCCTCTAAGCGAATATCCCGCGAACCACACAAGCCTACCGTTTTTCAAGGACCTTAGGCTCGTGGTATGGGCACCGTTCTTTATTCCGTTCGTCGCACTCGTTGTGAGTGGAAGCGCAAACGCGGTGAATCTCACCGACGGGCTCGATGGACTGGCGGCCGGACTCGCCGCAATAGCCGGCGGCACGTTCGGACTGTTCGCATATCTGATCGGTCGGGTCGATTCGTCCGATTACCTGGGGTTGTTCTACCTGCCGGGTGTCGGCGAACTGGCCGTGTTCTGCGCCGCTCTCGCCGGCGGCGCGCTCGGCTTCCTCTGGTTCAACAGTCACCCGGCCGACGTGTTCATGGGCGACACGGGCTCACTCGCGTTAGGAGGTGCACTCGGTGTCGTTGCCGTACTGATCAAGGGCGAGTTCCTGCTCGTGATCGTGGGCGCCGTTTTCGTCGCGGAGGCGCTCTCGGTAATCCTGCAGACGTCCTGGTTCAAGTACACACGAAAGCGCACCGGGCAGGGCCGCCGGATCTTCAGAATGGCTCCGCTCCACCATCACTTCGAGCAGCTCGGCTGGTCGGAGGCGAAGGTGGTCGTTCGGTTCTGGATCGTCGGCATACTCTGCTCGCTGATCGCGCTCAGCACGCTGAAGGTACGGTGAACGCTTCCATTTCTTGGTCTGGGTTGCGCGTCGGAGTGCTCGGGCTGGGTCGCAGCGGCTGCGCGGCGACACAGCTGCTGGCCCAGGCGGGAGCGTCCGTCTACGCCAGCGACGCTGCGGACAACGAAGCGTTGCAGAGGCAGACCGAGGGCCTCCGCGGCCTTGGTGTCGATCTCGAACTGGGAGGGCACGACACAAAGAAACTCGAGGACTGCGATCTGCTCGTCGTGAGTCCGGGGATTCCGCCCAACGCGGATGTCTTCCGCTCTCCCGGCGTTCTCGCGCGGCCGATCCTTTCCGAGCTGGAGTTGGCGTTCCGCTTCCTCGACGCGCCGGTGATCGCGGTCACGGGCACCAACGGGAAGACGACGACGACGGCTTGGATCGGCGCGATGCTCGAGCGCGCGGGCATGAGAGTCGGCGTCGGCGGAAACATCGGGCGGGCGTTGTCGGAGATCGCCGCCGACCGCGACGCGAGCTACGAGTGGGTCGTCGCTGAGGTCAGCTCGTTTCAGCTGGCGTACGTCGACCGTTTCCGGCCGGCGATCGGAGTGTTCTTGAACCTGTGTCCGGACCATCTCGATTGGCACGGGAGCGTCGAGAGCTACTACGCGGACAAGGCGCGGCTGTTCGACAACGCTACTTCGGACAGTCGCTGGGTCTTGAACGGAGAGGATGACGAGGTCCTGCGCGTGGCCGACGGAAAGCCTGGCGACGCACGTTGCTTCTGGGTCGGTTCGCATGCACCCGAAGGCGAGGATGGAGCCTACCTCGCGCCCGACGGAATGCTGATGCAACGCCACGACGGCGCTGACAGGAAGCTCGTATCGAAAGACGAACTGAAGTTGATGGGTCTACATAACGTCGCTAACGCGCTGGCCAGCAGCCTGGCTGCCGATCTCGCCGAAACATCGCTCGACGCTGTGCGAGGCGGACTGCGCGAATTCGAGCCGCTGCCGCATCGCCTGCAGCCCGTCGGCGAGATAGGCGGCGTGCTTTGGATCAACGACTCGAAGGCGACAAACGTTGCCTCCGCGCGTGTCGCCCTCGAATCGATGGATCGCCGCGTCGTGCTCCTTCTTGGTGGTCGCGGCAAAGGCGAGTCGTTCGCGCCGTTGCTGCCCGCCATCGAGGGTCGGGTTAGAGCGGTCGTCGCCTACGGCGAGACGGCCAGTCAAGCGGAGGACGAGCTGGGCCAGCACGTCCGGCTGGAAAGAGAGGATGGGCCTTTCGAAAGCGTCGTTGGCCGTGCCGCGGGTCTCGCCGAGCCGGGCGACGCGGTCTTGCTCGCGCCGGCCTGCGCCAGCTTCGACATGTTCGACAACTACGAGCAGCGCGGAGAGCGCTTCATGGAACTGGTGAGCCGAGGGGCTTCGTGAAAGACCTAGCTGCGACCGTCACCGTTGACTCCTACGTCCCGGCCGCGGGAAGCGCGCGACGTGACGCGGGAATGCTGCTGGCCGTCACGGTATTCCTGCTGCTTGTCGGCCTGCTGACGGTGTACAGCGCGACCACCTTCTTGGCCCAGAAGCAAGGTCTTCCGGATCACTACTACCTGCGTCAACAGGCCAGCAAGGCGCTTGTCGGGCTTCTGGCTCTCTATGTGTTGGCACGGGTCGACTACAGGAAGTACGCGCGTCTTTCGTACTTCCTGCTGGGGATGACGCTGTTGGCTCTACTGGTGCTGGTGGTCCCGGGAACGGAATCCATCGCGCCAGCGCGAAACGGAGCCCACCGCTGGATCGAGGCATTCGGTGTCCGCTTTCAACCGTCGGAAGCGGCGAAGCTGGTGATGGTGATATGGATAGCGGCCCTTGCATCCAGGAAAGGCCAGCACGTCAGGAGCTTGCGTTGGGGGCTCGGCCCGTTCGCGGTCGTCTATTCCTGTGTCGCGTTTCTGATAATCCTGCAGCCCGACCTATCATCGGCGGCGATGATCGGGCTGCTCTGCGGCATCGTGCTGTTCACGGCTGGGGCGCGGATCGGCCACTTCGTCCTGCTGGGCATGCTGGCCGTTCCGTTCCTGTGGGACCAATTAGTCGCCGCCAGCTATCGTCTCGCTCGAATCTTGACGTTCTTCAACGCCGGGTCGGACGCTGACGGAGCCGGGTACCAGCTCACGCAAGCGCTGATCGCCGTAGGCTCGGGTGGCCTGCTTGGCGTCGGCTACGCGGAGAGCGCGCAGAAATACTACTTCTTGCCCGAAGCTCACAACGATTTCGCCTTTGCGATCATCGCTGAGGAGTGGGGGTGGATTGGGTCCACCGTGATAGTCTGCGCGATCGCTGTGTTCGGGTTCCTTGGGCTGCGGATCGCGCGCCGCGCGCCGGATTCGTTCGGGTTCCTGCTGGCGGTCGGGCTCACCGCGCTGATCGTTGCTGGCGCGCTGATCCATGTGTGCGTGTGTTTGGGGATGCTGCCGACGATGGGGGACACGCTGCCGTTCATCAGCTACGGCGGTTCGAGCCTGGTAGTCTCGCTGGCAGCAGTAGGGATTCTCTTGAATATCGGAAGTTGGCGAGCGTAACGACGTGGGCCACCGTGCAATCATCGCTGGCGGTGGAACGGGCGGCCACCTCTACCCGGCGCTGAATCTGGCCGAGGCATTGGAGCGGTTGTTGGGAGATGGGATCGAGGTCTTGCTGGTCGGAGCAGAACGGGGAGTCGAGGCAAGGGTGCTGCCGGAAGTTGGAGCGCCGCACCGCCTGCTACCGTCGGAGCCCATCTACCGTAGTCGGCCGTGGCGGAACTGGCGACTCCTGGCTTCTGCGATCCGAAGCGGTCGGGAGTTGCGACGCCTGTACAAGTCGTTTGCGCCCCACTTGGTGGTTGGCACGGGTGGCTATGCGGCGGGCCCCGCGGTGGCGTGGGGACTCGCTCTCGGATTACCGACGGCGCTGCAGGAGCAGAACAGCTACCCGGGACTCACAACCCGCTGGTTGGCTCCCTATGTCGATCAGCTTCACCTGGGCTACGAGGAAGCGATGACTCATCTGTGGCCGAGTGAGGACGCCGAAGTGCACGCCCACGGCAACCCGATTCGCTGGCCGGAGGAAAGGCCGCACCCCGACGCCGTACGCGACGCGTTCGGTCTCGGACCCGGGCGAGTCGTCCTTGTCGTGGGAGGCAGCCAGGGCGCTGCGCCGTTGAACGAAGCGCTGGTCGCTGCGGTGGAAGCGGTGCACGAGGGAGAACTGCCGCCCCTGCCGCCGGACGCTCAGCTCTATTGGTGCACGGGCCCGGCGCACCATGCAGAAGTGACGGGCCGTATCGGGAAGTTGGGCGACCGCATAGCCGTTCGAACCACTCCCTATATCGCCCGCATGGATATGGCGCTCTCGATCGCGACCATGGCGGTTTCCCGGGCGGGTGCTCTGGCGCTGTCCGAGCTGTGTGCCTGGGGCGTTCCGGCCCTGCTCGTGCCGTTGCCACACGCGGCGGCCGATCACCAGCGGCGAAACGCGAGGGCCCTCGAGGCGGATGGCGCGGCGACGGTACTGGAAGAGCACTTGGTCAGAGAAGATCCCGGTCGACTTTGGCGGGACGTCGTTCGACTGCTCAACGAGCCGTGGGAGCTCGAGAGCATGGCCGAGGCGTCACGTGCCCGCGGCAATCCGCAGGCCGCGGACGATATTGCCGCTGATCTCTGGCGGCTGATGGAGGATCGGTGAGCGAAGCTGGACTGGCCAAGCTGGTAGAGCGAGGATCTGCGGTCCACCTCATGGGGATCGGTGGAGCCGGTATGGCCGGGCTCGCGTTGCTCATGCGCGCTCGCGGTGGCGCGGTGAGCGGGTGCGACAACGAGATCAGCCAGACCACCCGGAGCTTGGAGGAGCACGGCATCGCGGTCTACGAAGGCCACAGCCCGCGGCACGTGGAGGGTGCGGCGGCCGTCGTGCATACGTCGGCGGTGCCCGCCACGCATCCGGAGTTGGAAACCGCTCGAAATAGCGGTCTGCCGGTCATGAAGCGGAGCCAGGCGCTCGGTGAGCTGGTGAACCAGGGTTCGCTCGTCGCCATCTCCGGGACCCACGGGAAGACCACCACGAGCGCGCTGACGGCGTTGGCCCTCGAAGCGTCCGGTCTCGACCCCACGGCGCTGGTGGGCGGCCGGGTGCTCGCTTGGGGTGGAAATGCTCGTATAGGAGGCAGCGCGAACTACGTCGTCGAGGCCGACGAGTACGACCGCTCGTTTCTGACTCTGTGGCCGGACTATGCCGTGGTCACGTCGGTGGAACAGGAGCACCTCGACACCTACGGCACCTTCGCCGAGATGGAGGCCGCTTTCGACGAGTTCGTCGGTCGCGTTCCCGAGGGCGGTCGCGTGATTGCCTGCGTCGATGATCCCGGTGCTCGGCGTTGCTTGCACGGGGCCGGCGACAGGGGTCTTGGCTACGGGACGAGCGACGATGCGGAGCTTCGGGCCGACTCAATCGTCCAGGAGGCGGAGCGGACCCGCTTCTCCGTCCGCTGGCGCGACGATCCGCTGGGCGAATTTGATCTCGCGTTGAGAGGGCAGCACAACGTTCGCAACGCGCTCGCCGTGATCGGCGTGATGCTGTCGCTTGGCTTGGAGCCGCATGCGGCGGCTCCGGCGTTGGCCGGCTTCGAGGGAGTCGAGCGACGCTTCCAGCCGATCGGATCGGCGCGTGGCATAGCGGTGCTCGACGACTACGCTCACCATCCGACGGAGGTGTCGGCGACGCTGGAGACGGCCCGACAGGCATTCGGCGGTAGACGTTTGGTGGTGGCCTTTCAGCCGCACTTGTACAGCCGAACCCAGGCCTTCGCGCGACAGTTCGGCCAGGCGCTGACACGAGCCGATCTGGTCTTTGTGACGGCTATCTACCCCGCCCGCGAAAAGCCTGTCCCGGGTGTCACGGCCCAACTGGTGGTAGATGCAGCTGGTGATGTGATCGGGGATGACCGAGTCCGTTTCGTGCCGGACCTCGCCGCGCTCACCGAAGCGGTGAAACGCGAGCTCGAGGCCGGCGACGTGTTCATAACGCTAGGCGCCGGCGACGTTGGCACCGTCGCTCACGCCATATCCGAACTGCTCGAGGCGAGCGATGTGGATGAGTAACGTCTCTCTCTCCGAGTTCACGCGCTGGAAGATCGGCGGCACCGCGTCGGACCTCGGCCGCGCGTCATCTGAGGAAGAGCTGCGAGCGCTGCTCGCGGAGCTCGGAGGCCGAAGAGCCCTGGTGCTGGGGAAGGGAGCGAACCTGCTCGTCTCGGACGATGGCCCGGGCCAGCCTGTGCTCGTACTGGAGGGCGAGTTCCGAGAATTCGAGATGCTCCCGGAGACTATCCGATTCGGTGCTGCTGCGCTCATCGCGACCATCGTTCAGGCCGCTCGGCGGGGAGGGCGTGAGGGCCTCTGGATCCTGGAAGCGGTACCCGGCAGTATGGGCGGCGCCCTGCGTATGAATGCCGGTACCGCCGTGGAGGGAATCTGGCAGCGCGTCATCTGGGCCGAGGCCATGTGGCCCGACGGCCACAAGGAGAAGCTGACGAGCGAAGATGTCCGACCGAGGTACCGCGGCATCGATCTCGATCCCCAGGCGATCATCCTGGCGGCCGAGATA
>JBDHAS010000004.1:0-65705 GCA_039588015.1 Gemmatimonadota bacterium
AGAAGAACAACACTCAAACCGTCCGCTGGCAGAAGCACGACAACAAGGTCCTTCTGCGCATCGTCTCGTACACCAACGTGGCGGCCGACTCGTTGCCCATCTACGAGGCCGTCCACAATTCCAATTTCGAGCCGATCGTGAGGGCGCTCGATATCGAGGCGTTCAGCGTCGACTCGACCAAGACCGATACTGCGGCCGTCGTAGTGGAGGTCACCGGTCTGTTCACCAGTGATGTACCCGTACTCGGCCTCAGCAGGTCGAGCCGGGACCGATACAAGGTACGGAACCTCGACAGGGACCGGACCTTCATCAACTGGATCAAGAGCTTCCCCCGAAACGTCGAGACTCGTGCAGTACTCACGTACAACGCGACGCAACCGCCCGCCAATTCCTCTACGGGTGCCATCTCGCTCGAGATGAACCACTCGATGATCCTGTTACCCGAGGAACCAATGCGCCCGCGCATCGCAGACCGGCGGGTCGGTTTCTTCAGTGTCGGACAGATGGACTACGGACGCAGCGATCAGAAGGTAAAGACTCGGCGGTACATCACGCGGTGGCGGCTAGAGCCGAAGGACACCGCGGCGTTCAATCGCGGCGAAATGGTCGAGCCGGTCAAGCCCATCGTCTACTACATCGACCCGGCGACGCCGAACAAGTGGCGCGAGTACTTAAAGCAGGGCGTCGAAGACTGGAACGTAGCTTTCGCAGAGGCCGGCTTCAGGAACGCGATTATCGCGAAAGAACCGCCGACGCCGGAGGAGGATCCCGAATTCAGTCCCGAAGACGTGCGCTACTCTGTGATCCGTTGGTTCCCGTCTCCGGTGCAGAACGCCTACGGGCCGCACGTGCACGATCCCCGCACGGGCGAAATCCTCGAGAGCGACATCGGGTGGTTTCACAACGTACTAAACCTGCTGCGCAACTGGTATCTCATCCAAACCGCGGCCGCCAATCCCGAGGCGCGCGGTGTGGAATTCGAAGACGAGGTCATGGGCGAGCTCGTATGCTACGTGGCGGCACACGAAGTAGGACATACGCTCGGACTACCCCACAACATGAAGGCAAGCTCGTCCTATCCGGTCGACTCGCTACGCTCGGCTAGCTTCACGTGCGCGATGGGTACGACTCCATCGATCATGGACTACGCCCGCTTCAACTACGTCGCTCAACCCGAGGATGAGGGCGTATGCTTCATGCCGGTCATCGGACCTTACGACAAGCACTCGATCAAATGGGGCTACCGGCCGATCGTTGAAGCCGGCTAGTCGGACGACGAGCGGACGACGCTGGACCGTTGGGTCCGCGAGCGCTACGACGATCCGATGTACTACTTCGGCAACCCAAGCGGAACAGACCCGACTTCGTTGACCGAGGCCGTCGGCGATGACGCGATGAGAGCGGGCGAATACGGCATTGCAAACCTTAAGCGTATCGTTCCCAATCTCATCGACTGGTCGTACCAGGAGTTGGAGGACTACTCCGAGCTCCAGGAGCTGTATGGCCAGGTGCTCGGCCAGTGGAATCGCTACATGGGGCACGTCGGGGCCAACATTGGTGGGGTGATTCAGACACGGAGGACGTATGGCCAGGACGGGTTCGTATATGAATTCGTTCCGGAGGCGACTCAACGCCGTGCCATGCAGTTCTTCGCCGAGCAGGCATTCTCGCCGCCGACCTGGATGATCGACGAGAACATCCTGCGCCGGATCGAAAACGTTGGAACGGTGGAGCGCATGCGCGGGGCACAGGTGCGCGTGGTCAATCTCGTGCTGAACCCGGGCCGAATGCAGCGGCTGATCGAGGCGGAGGTCCGGAACGGCGATGACGCCTATACCCTGGGTGAGATGCTGAGCGATCTTCGTAGCGCAGTGTGGAGCGAGCTGCCCGGCGGCCGTTCCATCGATGTCTATCGCCGCAACCTGCAGCGGGGCTACCTGGAACGGATGGGGTGGCTGATGACCGAGGAGCCACCGCCGGCGCCGTCCTTCTTCGGTGCTGGGTTCGCTACCGGTGTGAATGTCCCGCAGTCGGACATCCGGCCGTTCGTACGAGGCGAATTGGAGAGGTTGAAGCGTGATATCAACCGTGCGCTGGCCCGCGGAGGCCTCGATCGCGCCACGCGGTTGCACCTGCAGGACGCGGTCGTGCGTATTGACAAGATCCTGAAGCCAGAGAACTGAGACGGGTTGGCGCGATAGTTAATCCCTCCGTGCATGGCTGCCGCCGGCTCCCGACCGTCGGCAGCCATTGTGCGCGCGTTCGCCTTACGCATCGATGGCCGTTCCTGCCGCTGGGACGGACCTGACCGCGAAACCGCCGCGACGCGAACCGCGTCAGGGGGGTAACAGCCCACGAGGAGGAAACCGGCATGAGTGCGGATAACCTCATCGAGATCTTTCTGGCGCTCATCATCTTTGGCACTCCAGCGGCAGCGTTGACGGTCCGTTGGGTGTTCAGGCCGATGCTACGTGACATCGCCGACGCTATCCGCACCGCCAAGCAACCGCTAAGCCCGGAGATCGAGCGTCGGCTGACGGAGCTCGAGGAAGGTCAGCAGCTCATCGGTCAGCAACTGGAACGCCTGATCGAGGCCGAGCGATTCAAGCGAGAGCTACAGTCCGGCGAACCGCAGTAGATGCTCGCATCCGGGAGCCTGCTTGGACGGCGAACGGCCTAAAACCCCTCAGGAGGCAAGAACGATGGACGGCAGGAACACGCTCACGTTGTCGGTCGGCGCACTCGTCGCGGTCGCAGCACTGACGTTCATCTCAACGGGCTTGGTATTGGCCCAAGGTCAGAGCCCTGAACGCCAGGTGGACGACATATTCGCCAGCAGGGATACTCCGGACTCTGCGGGCTGCGCCGTATCCGTGATGCGCCGCGGCGCCATCATATACAAGCGCGGTTACGGGATGGCGAGCCTGGAGTATGGTGTACCGATCACACCATCATCGATCTTCCACGTCGCGTCAGTGTCGAAGCAGTTCACGGCGATGGCGGTCGCGTTGTTGGCGGCGGAGGGGAAAGTCGCTTGGGACGACGACATCCGAAAATACGTGCCCGAAGTGCCGGACCACGGCAAGACGGTCACGCTGGAACATCTCGTCCATCACACCAGCGGCATACGTGATCAGTGGAGCTTGCTGATAATGGCCGGGTGGCGTTGGGAAGCCGACGTCGTACGGCAGGAGGACGTGCTCAACATCATCTCGCGCCAGAAGTCCCTCAACTTCGACCCGGGCACGACGTATCTATATAGTAATACCGGCTTCACGCTTCTAGCCGTAGTCGTGGAGCGCGTCAGCGGGCTGAGCCTCCGGGAGTTCTCCGAAGAGCGCATCTTCAAGCCGCTCGGGATGTACGACACCCACTTCCACGACGATCATCAGCGGATTGTCCCCAACCGCGCGTATGCCTACGCCCCAGACTCGGTCTATGGCCTCAGGATCAGCATCCCCGACTTCGCCATCGTCGGCGCGTCCAGTCTGTTCACTACGGTGGAGGACCTGGCCAAGTGGGATCGGAACTTCTACACGGGCCAAGTGGGCGGCCTCGAAGTCATCGCGCAGCTACAGACCAAGGGCGTTCTGAACAACGGCGATGAGATCAACTACGCCTTCGGTCTGTCCCACGGGAGCTACCGCGGGCTGCCAACGGTAGGACACGGTGGCGCGGATGCCGGCTACAGGTCCGATTTCGTCCGGTTCCCGGAACAGGAGCTCTCCGTCGCTGTGCTGTGCAACTATCCACACAGCTCTCCGAGTGGCAAGTCGCGAGCGGCTGCGGGCGTCTATCTGGCGGATCGCTTCGAGGAGTCTGATGAAGAGGCGGAAGAACGAGAAGAGGCGGGACTCTCGTCGGATGAGCTAGAGCTACTGGCCGGCGTCTACGCCGCATCGCATGCGGACGATGCTGTGAGGATTCAGTTGAGGGAAGGGAAGCTGTACATGGGGCCGGGTAACGGCCGCCAACTCGTCGTCCTCGAGGGCCAGCGGCTGTGGCTTCGAGGCTCAGGGGCGCCCGCACGCTACGAGGTCGGTGACGCAGGTGCCGTGACGATCCGCGTGCCGGCTTCGGGAACCGAGTGGGTCTACACGAAATCCTCGCCCGCGGATACCACGCCGGAAGCGCTGCAGGCCTACACCGGCACATACTACAGCGACGAATTGGGATTCGAGTACACGGTGAAGCTGCAGGATGGCCAGCTTGTTCTCTGGAACAACAAGCACGGTGACACGCCTCTCAGGGCAACCTACCAGGATGGGTTCGCGGCGAGGTATTTCGACATGACGTTCAGCCGGCAGGCTGACGGGAGTGTCGACGGATGCACGATCAGCAGTTCACGGGTCTGGAAAGTCCGCTTCGACAAGGTGTCGAGAGGATGGCGGAGTGAACGGTAGTCTTCGGAGGCGAGGTAAGTTCCGACAACAGCGAGTAGCCACTGCAGAAGTGACCTGACGTGGAACCCTTGAGCGAGAACCCGATCAGTGAGTTCGTGCTGCGCCAAGGGGTCATGGTGCTGGACGGAGGCCTCGCTACAGCGCTTGAGGCGCGTGGGTTCGATCTAGACGACGAGCTTTGGTCAGCGAAGGTACTCTTGGAAGCACCGGACGCGATTCGACAGGTCCATCTGGATTTCCTCGCCGCGGGCGCCGACTGCATCACCACCTCGAGCTACCAGGCGAGCCTGGAAGGTTTCCGCAAACGTGGGTTGAGTGAGGCGCAGGGAGTCGACCTTCTTCGGGATTCGGTGCGTCTGGCGATCGAAGCGCGCGACGCGTTCTGGAACATACCCGGCAACCGGCGAGGTCGTCTCCGACCACTGGTCGCCGCCAGCGTAGGGCCGTACGGCGCATTTCTCGCCGACGGATCGGAGTACACAGGTGACTACGGCGTCGACGACGACCAACTCCACGGGTTTCATCGGAGTCGCTGGCATGTCCTCGCCGATAGTCAGGCGGACTTGCTGGCCTGCGAGACAATCCCTTCGGGAAGCGAAGCGCGAGCGCTTCTGAGGCTGCTTCGGGAAACGCCAGACAGGTGGGCTTGGCTGAGCTTCAGCTGCGGTGACGGAGCGCACCTGTGGGATGGAACCCGGCTAGGCGACGTGGCGCGTGCCTGCGATGCCGAACCCCAAGTGGCGGCCGTCGGCATCAACTGCACGTCACCCGAGTTCATCTCACCTCTGATCGCCGAAGCGCGGAAGGCGACACAGAAGCCGGTTATCGTCTACCCGAACTCGGGGGAGGAGTACGACGTCGCGCACCGGACCTGGGAAGGGGAACCGGCACGAGTCAGCTTGGCAAGCGCATCAGTCGAATGGGCTCAAGGCGGCGCGGTCGGCATCGGCGGCTGTTGCCGGGTCGGCCCAGAAGACATCGCCGAGATGCGTCGACGGGTGATCAACTAAGATAGATCCCGCCCTGCGAGACTCCGAAAAGAAAAGCTTGGATTTTGGCGAAGAAGGTGTTAGTATGAAGATATCGGATAAAAGAGATCCTTTAACTCGCTTTTAGCCGGTGCGACTTACGAAAGAGACCGAGTACGCGCTTCGCGGGCTGACCGCCTTGGCCCGACAACCTCATGGCACCGCCGTTGCTCTGTCTGGGCTGGCCGGCGCCGAAGATCTACCCAGAAGTTTCCTCGCAAAGATATTTCAAAAGCTCGCTCGCCACGGGATCGTGCAGGCTAGTAGAGGTGCGGGCCGTGGGTATAGCCTGGCGAAGGTGCCTGAAGAAGTCACTGTCCTGGGTGTCATCGAGGCGGTGGAGGGATCGGGCTACATGGACCACTGCCTGTTCTGGGGGGGGCATTGCGGTGGGTCGAGTCCTTGTCTACTGCACGATCGCTGGGCGAAGATCAAGCCACAATTGCAGGCACTTCTGGAGGGCACTACGCTCGCTGACCTGACACCAAAGGCAGTGAGCTAAACATACAAGCGTAGCACAGGTAGGAGGAGAGCGAATGCTGGTCTCAGTCTCCGTGCCCATGATGTTGGTACTGCTGACTGCTGCGGGCCATCCCCCCGATGTCGCGATCCCAGCATCCCAATCGGCCGGTGAGGGCGAAGCCCTTTTCGAGACTCAGTGCCGCGTGTGTCACAGCCTCGGTGCTGACCGCGTCATCGGTCCGGGCCTAGAAGGGATCGCCGAGCGCCGCAATCGGGCCTGGCTCGTGGCGTTCATCGTCGCTCCCGATGAAATGGTTGCTGGGGGTGACTCTATAGCCATCGGCCTGATGGAGGAATATCAGATGCCGATGCCTAACCTCGGGCTCACAGAGACCCAGGCCGAGTCCATCCTCGAATACCTCGGCGGCGCCGATGCGACGTCGCCGGTGGCTTCGACGCCACAAGCTGGGCTTCCCGAAGGGAATGCGGCGATTGGACGCGACCTCTTTACAGGCGGAAGCCGTCTAGAAGGGGGCGGTGCGGCTTGCATCTCCTGCCACACCGTCGCAGGCCTCGGGCCGCTGGGTGGAGGCACTCTATCAAATGATCTGAGCGCCGCTGCCACCCTCTACGGGGTTGGGCTCACGGCGTTGCTAGAGTCGCCGCCTTATCCTGCGATGCAGGCCATCTATGACACTCGGCCGCTCACGCCGGGAGAGGTCTCGAATCTCTCCGCCTTTCTTGTCGAGGCGGGGCAGAGCGGGACTTCTGCCCAGTCTCGGTTCCCGTTCCCAGCGGTAGGCTTTGGGGGGATGGTACTCCTCGCGGCTCTGTCTGGGTTGCTGTGGAGAGGTCGCCTGCGCGGCGTTCGGAAGCCTCTGATCGGAGAGCACACATGAGCTGGATCAAGGACGTTGTTGATCCGCGGACGCGCCTGTGGGAGGAGTTCTACCGTAATCGCTGGCAGTACGACAAGGCGGTTCGAAGCACCCACGGCGTGAACTGCACGGGCGGCTGCAGCTGGATGATCTACGTCAAGGACGGGATCGTCACTTGGGAGATGCAGGCGACGGACTATCCCGAACTCGAGGACGGTCTGCCGCGTGAGGAACCCAGGGGGTGCCAGCGAGGGATGTCCTTCTCCTGGTATCTCTACAGTCCCATTCGCGTGAAGTACCCCTATCTGCGCGGCGTACTGATGGATCTGTGGAGAGCGGCGAAGCGAGAACACCCGGATCCCGTGGACGCTTGGGTCTCCATCGTTGAAGACGCAGATGCTCGGACGCGCTACCAACAGGCGCGAGGGAAGGGCGGCTTCCGCAGGGCGAGCTGGGACGAGGCCCTGGAGATCATGGCCGCGGCCAACATCTACACGATCAAGAAGTATGGCCCGGACCGGGTCATCGGTTTCTCACCCATCCCGGCGATGTCGATGCTCAGCTACGCTGGCGGCTCGCGGTTCCTGCAGCTGATGGGCGGAGTGAACCTCAGCTTCTATGACTGGTACTGTGATCTCCCGCCGTCCTCTCCGGAGGTGTGGGGCGAACAGACCGACGTGTGCGAGAGCGCGAGCTGGTACGACGCGAAGTACATCGTGGTCATGGGCTCGAATCTGAACATGACCCGGACCCCCGATGTGCATTACGCGGCCGAGGCCCGCCACAACGGCACCAAGCTGGTCGTCTTTTCTCCGGACCTGAGCCAGGTCTCGCGCTACGCGGACTGGTGGATCCCGGCCCACGCAGGGCAGGACGGTGCCTTCTGGATGGCGGCCAATCACGTGATCTTGAAGGAGTTCCATGCCGATCGACAGGTTCCCTACTTCACCGATTACCTGAAGCGCTACTCCGATTCGCCGTTTCTCGTGACGCTGCGGGAGAGTGCTGACGGTTGGGAACCGTCCCGTTTGCTTCGCGCCAGCGATCTGGATGGTTATGGGGGTGTGGAGAACGGGGACTTCAAGTTCTTGATGCTGGATGAGAGCGGAGAACTGAAGCTACCCAAGGGCACGCTTGGATTCCGTTGGGATGAAGAGGGCGGGAAGTGGAACCTCGCATTGAAGGACGGGCAGAACGACTCGGAGATCAAGCCGGTTCTCTCGCTGCTGGATGCCAATGATGAGGTCCTTCAGGTCGGTTTCTCGGATTTCGCTGGAGATAGGCGCCTGAGCCGCGGCGTGCCGGTACGCTACATCGAGACGACTCGCGGACGAGTTCCCGTCACGACGGCGTTCGACCTGCTCATGGCGCAGTTCGGAGTCTCTCGCGGTCTGCCGGGTGACTATCCCGAGAGCTACGATGAGGAGGACGGCGCCTACACGCCGGCTTGGCAAGAGCGGTTGACCGGTGTCTCGCGCAACACGGTCATAAAGTTCGCCAGGGAATTCGCCGAGAACGCAGAGGCGACGCGAGGTCGTTGCACCGTGATCATCGGTGCGGGCATCAATCACTGGTACCACAACAACCTGATTTACAGAGGACCTACGACAGGGCTGATGCTCACCGGCTCGGTGGGGACGAGGGGCGGGGGTCTGGCCCACTATGTGGGACAGGAGAAGCTTGCGCCCGTGGCCGCTTGGGCGAGCGTTGCCTTCGCTACCGACTGGTTGAAACCGCCCAGACTTCAGAACGCACCATCGTTCCATTACGTGCACACGGACCAGTGGCGGTACGAGCGCGGCTTCGGCGAGTACCACCCGGTGCCCGATGACGATCTGGCGAAGGGTCATGCGATCGATCATCAGGTCCGCGCCGTCCGGCTGGGATGGCTTCCTTTCTTTCCGCAGTTCAATCGAAACAGTCTGGATCTGGCGCGAGATGCTGTCGCGGCTGGCGCGACGACGGACGAAGAGATCGCGGGGTACGTTGCCGAGCAGCTACGAAGCCGCACCCTGCATTTCTCGGTCGAAGACCCCGATGCCCCGGAGAACTGGCCCCGGGTTTGGTACATCTGGCGGGGCAACGCACTGATGTCCAGTGCCAAAGGGCACGAGTACTTCCTGCGGCACTACTTGGGCACGCACGACAACGCCATAGGAGAGGAAGTCGCCGAAGGGTCGACCAACGATGTCACCTATGCTGCGGAGGCGCCACGCGGGAAATTCGACTTGGTGGTTGACCTGAATTTCCGGATGGACACCTCGGCCCTCTACTCGGACATCGTTCTTCCAGCTGCGACCTGGTACGAGAAGAACGACCTGAACAGCACGGACCTCCACTCCTTCATCCATCCGTTGACACAAGCGGTAGCACCCTGCTGGGAGTCGAGGAGCGACTGGGACATCTTCAAGGCCCTCGCGAAAAAGACGGGAGAGTTGGCGAAAACGCACATCCCGCAGCCGGTGAAAGATGTCGTCGCCATACCGCTCCGGCACGACACCCCGGACGAGTTGGCGCAACCGTCCGTACAGGACTGGGCGAAAGGTGAGTGTGAGTACGTCCCGGGGGTGACGGGACCGCACCTCAAGGTGGTGGAGCGCGATTACGCGAACCTATACGAACGCTTCATTTCCTACGGGCCTGCCGCCAGGGCAGGCATCGGCGCTCACGGGACGGCCTGGGGCATAGCCGACCAGTACGACGAACTCGTGAAGGCCAACCCCAGCGTCGAGTGGAACGGCGAGCGTTACCCGTCTCTGAAAGACGCGGTCCACGCGGCGAACGTGATTCTGGCTCTTGCTCCCGAGACGAACGGCGAAGCAGCGTACCGGGCATTCAAAGCTCAGGAGGAGAGGGTCGGTCTGCCGTTGGCCGACCTGGCCGAGCCGTACCGGAGCGTGCGCATGACCTTCGATGACATCATCGCTCAGCCCCGGCGTCTGCTGACGAGCCCGATATGGTCGGGGTTGATGAACGAGGGTCGGCCCTATTCACCGTACACGTACAACGTTGAGCGGCTGGTGCCCTGGCGGACTCTGACCGGAAGGCAGCACTTCTATCTGGATCACGAGGGATACCTGGCCTTCGGCGAACATCTACCTACCTACAAGCCTACGCCTGCCCCAGAGGTTTACGGTGACCTCGTGAAGAGCCAGAAGGACGACGCGACACTCGTGCTCAACTACCTCACGCCCCACGGGAAATGGCACATCCATTCCACTTACTACGACAACCACCGGATGTTGACCCTGTCGCGAGGGATCGAGCCATTCTGGATCAACGACAAGGATGCGGACTCCGTCGGCATCCGCGATAACGATTGGCTGGAGGTCCATAACGATCACGGGGTGGTGGTCACCAGGGCCGCGGTGAGCGCTCGGATCCCACGTAACACCTGCTTCTTCTACCACTCTCCGGAGCGGACCATCTCGGTGCCCAAGTCGCCGCTTCGCGGGAACCGGAGGGCCGGAGGGCATAACAGCCTCACACGCACGCGCCTCAAGCCGTCGCTGATGATGGGCGGATACGGGCAGTTCACATACGGGTTCAATTATTGGGGGCCCACCGGAGTGAATAGAGATACCCACGTCCTCGTGCGAAAGCTCGAGGGACGACCCACCTGGTAGACGAGGAAAACATGGACGTACGCGCTCAAGTTTCGATGGTCTTCCACTTGGATAAGTGCATCGGGTGCCACACGTGCAGCTTGGCGTGCAAGAACATCTGGACCGACCGTAAAGGCACCGAGTACATGTGGTGGAACAACGTGGAGACCAAGCCGGGTACCGGCTACCCCACCCTCTGGGAGGATCAGGAGAAGTACAAAGGAGGGTGGAAGCTCGAGGATGGCAATTTGCGGCTCAGGCTCCAAGGGAAGAAGAAGACCCTTGGGAACCTTTTCTACAACCGCAGCTTGCCGGTGCTGGACGACTACTACGAGCCGTTCACTTATAAGTACCAGGACCTGTTCGACTCCCCGGCATCGGACGATCAGCCGACGGCTCGACCCATCTCCATGGTCACCGGCGAGGAGATGGACATCGAGGCGGGCCCCAATTGGGACGACGATCTTGGAGGATCACCCCTCTACGCCGAGAACGACTTCAACCTCCAGGACCTGACACCGCAAGAGCGCGAGGGATTCTTCGAGCTCGAGCGTCTCGTTCACCTCTACCTTCCACGCATCTGTAACCACTGCCTGAACGCGGGATGCGTGGCCGCCTGTCCGGCAGGTGCGATCTACAAGCGTGGCGAGGACGGCGTCGTCCTGGTGAACCAGGACAAGTGCCGCGCCTGGCGCATGTGCATTTCCGGTTGCCCGTACAAAAAGGTCTACTACAACTGGGGCGCGGGTAAGTCGGAGAAATGCATCCTCTGCTTCCCGCGACTGGAAAGCGGGCAGGCTCCGGCCTGTTTCCACTCGTGCGTGGGTCGTATCCGCTATGTCGGGCTGCTTCTCTACGATGCGGACCGGATTCCCGATGCGGTCGCTGTTCCCGACGACGAACTCGTTGAAGCGCACCGGAACATCATTCTGGATCCGTTCGATCCCGAGGTCATCGCGGCCGCCGCCGAGAACGGAACCGATCCCCTGTGGATCGAATCGGCTCAGAAATCTCCCGTCTACAAGTTCGTGAAGCAGTGGAAGCTGGCGCTGCCCCTTCATCCGGAGGCCCGCACGCTCCCCATGCTCTTCTACGTTCCTCCCTTGCTTCCGGTCATGGGGACGAGGGAGAACGGGAGCTTCGAGATCGAAGGGGATGATTACTTCGGATCTTTGGACCAGGCGCGCATACCGATTCGCTACATGGCACGCCTGTTCGCGGCAGGCAGGGAGTCGATCGTCGAGGATGTCATAAGAAAGCTCATCTCGGTCCGGCTGCTGAGGCGACAGGAGACGGTTGGCGATAGCGGTCCAGAGCAGGTCGAGCGCGCCCTGGCGGAGGCCGGACTCGACGCTGAGACCGCCGAAGCGATCTACAGGCTCACTTCGCTGCCTACCTTCGCCGACCGCTTCGTCGTTCCGCCGTATCACCGAGAGATGGCCATCGAGATGATGGAAGATCCGCTTTCTCGAAAACAGGGGACCGGAGTCGGTCGTCGCGAAGCTCCGGTGCGTGGTCCGTGAACGGAGAACTGTTGGCCCGCCTGGCGGATGTGTTGGAGTACCCTGCGGGTGACCTCGGGGAACAGTGCACTGCACTGAGCCGGCTGCTCGAAGAAGAGCGCCCGGGCGCGGCGCACGCGATAGAGGATTTTGGGAGAGCGATCAACGGTCTTCCGCTATCGCGCATGGAGGAGATCTACGCCGCCACGTTCGACGTGAATCCCGTTTGCTGTCTGTACGTCGGCTATCACCTCTTCGGTGAGAGTTACAAGCGGGGCGCCTTCATGGCGAGGCTGAACGCAGAGTATAGGCAGTGTGGCTTCGAACCCGGCAACGAACTTCCCGATCACCTCCCCGTGCTTCTCCGCTACCTGGCCACGCTCGAAGATCCCGAGCAGCGGTCCTCGCTGCTGGAGGACGCGGTTCTGCCGGCTCTCGCGAAGATAGCCAAGGGATTCGATGGCACCGGCAATGTATATGCAGCTCTAGTACAACTGGTTCTGCTCGCCCTCGAACCCTCTGGGTTCGTCCATCCAAGTGATGACTCGAGGGCGCTACCCGTCCTGGAATCGATCGACCAAACCTCTGGGGAATGGAACGATGGGAAGCACTTCTGATTTCATCCTCTACGCGGCGTTCCCCTATATGGCGGTGCTGCTCGCCATCGTCGGGAGCGTATACCGGTTCCGCTCGAATCGCTATTCGTTCTCGGCGTTGTCTTCGCAGTTTCTGGAAGGCCGACGCTTATTCTGGGGCTCGGCCCCGTTTCACTACGGGATCCTGATTGTTCTGGCAGGGCACCTGGTCGCGTTCCTGTTTCCCCGCAGTTTGGTGTGGTTCAACGGGGTTCCGGTTCGTCTCTTTATCCTTGAGACCACGGCTCTCGCCTTTGGACTGCTGACGCTGTTCGGGCTGGTTATGCTCGTCTTCCGTCGAGCGGCCACCAGTCGCGTCCGCGTCGTGACTTCGCGGATGGACATCGTCCTTCTCGCTCTGCTGCTCACCCAGGTGGCAACCGGAGTATTCGTGGCGATCTTCCACCGTTGGGGGTCCGCCTGGTCCGTTCATACGACGACCCCTTACCTGGCGTCACTGGCCAAGCTCTCGCCCGAGCCTCAGTATATAGCCGCGCTCCCGCTCGCGGTGCGGCTCCATATTCTCAACGCCTGGTTGCTCGTCGCCATAGTTCCGTTCACTCGGCTCGTGCATTTCCTGATCATTCCACTGGGATACCTCTGGCGCCCCTACCAGCTTGTCATCTGGAACCGGAGGACCGGGCAAGAGCGCGTCCCCCCGGCGTGAAGTCCAGGCCCCTGTCCCGTCAAAGAAGGTTTGGGCCCGATAACAGGTGAGCGCTGCACGCGAGGACCGTGACTCCCGCGGCATTAGGGGCGTCGTCGCTCGAGCCTCGGAAGTTCTTGACCGTCACTGCTAGGGGGAGGAAGAGACTCCGTGATGCCCAGCAAGATTCCGGAACTGATCGACATCAAGCAGGAGCGAATCCGGACACTCCACTTCACCTGGATCGCCTTCTTTATCAGCTTCTACATCTGGTTCAACATGGCGCCGTTGGCGACCACGATGCTGCGCGACCTCGGCGGGCCGGAAGGCTGGCTGACACGTGACCACCTCAACCTGTTCGCGATTTGCAACGTGGCGTTGACAATTCCGGCCCGCATCGCTATCGGTGCGCTCATCGACAGATACGGGCCCCGCAGGTGCTTCGCCGGGCTGCTGATCGTGATGTCGATCCCCACTTTCGTTTTTGCATTCGGCAACAGTTTCATGCAGCTCCTCGTCGCCCGCCTCGTCCTCAGCACTATCGGGGCCGGGTTCGTGGTCGGGATCCGCATGGTCGCCCAGTGGTTCCCGCCGAAGATGGTGGGGCGGGCCGAGGGCCTTTACGCCGGGTGGGGGAACTTCGGCTCCGCTTGGGCCGCGATGACGCTTCCTTGGATCGCCCTCGAGCTGTTCGGACATCTGGAGCACGGTTGGCGTTACGCCCTTGCCATCAACGGTGCCGTGTCCTTGATCTACGGCGTCGTCTACCTGTTCATCGTCCGGGACATGCCGGAGGGCAAGGCGTTCGTCGGCGTGTCGAAGACCGAGCCGCTGCTCGTCAGCTCACGAGGCGATCTCATCCAGTACCTTCTCTGGTCGTTCCCCTTGTTCGGGGCCATGGGGCTTCTGGCTTGGCGTGCCTCCGGCATTAGCCTCGGCGGGAACTCGCAGGAGCCCGCGCTGACGCAGCAGATGCTGCACCTCATCTACGGTGCCCTCGCACTGATCTTCATCGCCCACGTGGCGAAGACACTGCGGATCAATCTTCCTTACCTGCGCAAGGGCGTCCCGGAGGGTGAGCGGTACCCGTTCAACAGTGTGGCCGCGCTCAACACGACGTACTTCGCCAACTTCGGAGCCGAACTAGCGGTCGTCTCTGTGCTCCCGATCTTCTTCGAGGGAACGTTCCGGATTTCCCCCACGCTGGCCGGCCTGCTCGCCTCCTCCTTCGCCGTCGTGAACCTGGTGGCGCGCCCTCTCGGCGGCCTGATCTCCGATGTCCTCGCCAGCCGTAAAGGAGTCATGCTAGCGTACATGTCAGGGATCGCGCTGGGTTTCCTAGCTATGGCGGCGATAGATTCTTCCTGGCCCCTATATCTGGCCGTCGCTGTGACCGTCATCACCTCGGTATTCGTTCAGGGAGCGGAGGGGGCAACATTCGCGATCATCCCCCTGATCAACAAGCCAAGGACGGGCCAGATCGCCGGCATGGCAGGCGCCTACGGCAACGTTGGTGCTGTCGTCTATCTCGTTGTCTTTTCCATAGTGGACGCTCGCAGTTTCTTCCTAATCCTCGCGGCGGGCGCTGCTCTCTCAGTGTTCTACTGTCTGGTCTTTCTCAGAGAACCCGAGGGCTCGTTCGAGGAAGAGGAGCCGGCCGTGGCGGTTTCGGCCGGCCCATAACACTCCGCGACCGGGATCTTCGGCTCCGCTATTGTGATGGGAAAGGCCCGCAAGTCAGCACTGCGCTGACGGAAGTTGTGGAAATCGGGTAAGCTTGATTGGTTAATACGGGCGGCTCAACGGAGAAAGACAAATGACCTTGCAAACTGTGAAGGGCCCGCGTCACTTGCTCACGGACTGGGATCCGGAAGACGCGACTTTCTGGGAAAGCCGCGGCCAGCGTATCGCCAGGCGCAACCTGTGGATCTCCATACCGGCCCTGCTGCTCGCCTTCGCCGTCTGGATGGTTTGGAGCGTGGTTGTGGTAAACCTGCCCGCAATCGGCTTTGAGTTCGACACGAATCAGTTGTTCTGGCTGGCGGCGCTTCCGGGTCTGTCCGGCGCGACGCTCCGTATCTTCTATTCATTCACAATCCCGATCTTCGGTGGCCGCCTGTGGACGGCGCTGAGCACCGCCTCGCTGCTGCTGCCCGCCCTCGGTATGGGCTTCGCTGTGCAGAACCCATCCACCCCTTACTGGTTGTTCCTCGTGCTTGCACTGCTCTGCGGCTTCGGCGGTGGCAATTTCGCTTCCTCTATGGCTAACATCAGCTTCTTTTTTCCGAAGAGGCAGAAGGGCGCCGCCCTCGGGCTCAACGCCGGCCTGGGGAATTTCGGGGTCAGCGTGTCGCAGTTTGTGGTGCCTCTGGTGATCACCGCTGGCGTCTTCGGTACTCTCGGTGGAGATCCGCAGACGTGGACGGAGGGTGAGAGCACCAGGCTGTTGTGGCTACAAAACGCCGGCTTCATCTGGGTGCCATTCTTGCTCGCCGTGACGATAGCGGCTTGGTTCGGCATGAACGACATCGCCAGCGCTAAGGCCTCCTTCAAGGACCAGGCCGTGATCTTCAAGCGCAAGCACAATTGGATCATGGTCTGGCTCTATATTGGCACTTTCGGCTCGTTCATCGGTTATTCGGCCGGCTTCCCGCTCCTCATCAGAACTCAGTTTCCTGGGGTGGACGCGCTGAGCTACGCCTTCCTCGGACCGCTCGTCGGTGCGCTCACCCGCCCGCCCGGCGGTTGGCTCTCGGACAAGCTCGGCGGCGGTCGGGTCACCCTGTGGACCTTCATCGTCATGGTCGCGGCAGCCGCGGGCGTGCTGTTCTTCCTGAGTATAAAGGCTCACCCGAGCGCCTTCTGGGGTTTCCTCGTGATGTTCATGATCCTCTTCTCGGCGACTGGTGTCGGTAACGCTTCTACCTTCCAGATGATCCCGGTAATCTTCGGGACCGTGTTGCAGCGCCAGGCTGCGGGTGAAGGGCCTGCGGCGGAGGAACAGGCGCGAAAGGATGCCAGCAAAGAGGCGGCGGCGGTACTCGGGTTCACCTCGGCGATGGCCGCCTACGGTGCCTTCCTGGTTCCACGAAGTTACGGCATCTCGATCAGCGCGACCGGTGGGCCCGAGGCCGCTCTCTACGTCTTCATCGCCTACTACGTCACCTGCGTCGCCGCTACCTGGTGGTGGTACAGAAGGAAGAACGCCGATGTGAGGTGCTGAAAAGCGGGTCCTTCGCCAACTTAGCCGTAGCGGGAGGTGGTGTTCGCCAGGCTTTGAGCGTCCATCGATTCCCGGTGACGCCCGCTTATTACGCCACCGGCTTCGTCATCTTCGTACTTCTCGCAGTCGTGTCACTGGTGCTCGCTTTCACGCTTCGGGCGACGGCCGCTCGAGCTGCCAAAGACCGCGGCATGGAACTCCAACAGCGTGCTACATGAGCCCAGACCGCGAGCGGAAGTGGACGCCGTGGAAGAGCTTCCTGATCGTCGAGTGGATTGCGCTACTCATCGGCTTGGCGATGCCCATCACTCCCAGCAAGACGGGCGGTGACGCCAGTTTTGCCGATCTGTTCTTCGAAGATCCCAACTACTTTCAAGAGGTCCTTGTCTACTTCCTCCTTGGGAATCTGCTCCTCGGAGTACTCGCGCTGATTGTGGTGGTCATCGTCCGTAGGGAGAAGCGGAGCGGCGACGACACGGGCTAGGCGAAGTCGATCGGTTCTTAGCGGTTCGGCCTGGCTGAGCCGCGTTTGATCGCGCGCAGACACAAGCCTACCGCCAGCCGGTAGAGCCGTTCGGGCCGATCGCCTAGATTCGAAGCCGATCCAGCAACATAATCCGATTTCACGGACAGGAGGCCATCCTTGCGCTATTATCACCTGCTGCTGCTCGTCCCGTGCCTGCTAGTGGGCCCGCTCACAGTCATGGGCGCATTCGGCCAGGAGCCAACCCCGGCGGCTCAGGCTTCAATCCTGGAGAACTGCAATTCCGCGGAGCATAGGCAGTTCGACTTCTGGCTCGGTGACTGGGAGGTGACCGACACGACCGGTGCGGTGGTAGGCACGAACCTGATCACTCGTGTAGCCAGCGGTTGCGGCGTGCTCGAGAGCTGGCGCAGCGCCGCAAACGGATACGAGGGAAACAGCCTCAACTGGTATGACGCCCAGACCGGTCGATGGCACCAGAGATGGGTCGGCTTGGGCTTCTATCTGCGGCTCGAGGGCGGCATCGAAGCCGGGAACATGGTACTTTCCGGTACTCGGCAGACCGCGCAAGGCGAGGTGATCGACAGGATCACCTGGATCCCTCATGAGGGCGGTCGTGTACGCCAGCTGTGGGAGTTGTCGGCGGATGCTGGGAAGACCTGGCAGGTCCTCTTCGACGGGATGTACGCCAAGCGGTGACGAAACGAACCCATGCCCCATGTCGATGTTGGATTTTTCTGACCCCCGAAGCGGGTGGCTAGCGCTCACGGAGACGGGTCGAGCCAAGCTGGACTTGTAGGGCGGATCGGTGAGCCGCATTCCAGGCCCCAATCGTTGGGATATATTCCAGAAGCATTCGCATATTGCGACCGCCGAAGGCTAGGTGGGAATGACGCAGGAAGCGAAAGACACAAACCGCAAAGTCACGGTGAGCTGTCAGTTCTGCTTGACTCTCAACCGCGTCGAAGTGAGCAGGATCAGTCACAGCCCGAAATGCGGTGACTGCGGCAGACCCATCCTTCTGGATCGGCCGGTCAAGGTCACCGATGACGACTTCCAACAGGTAATCAAGAACTCGGACGTACCTGTTTTGGTCGACTTCTATGCCGATTGGTGCGCCCCCTGCAAGATCATGGCTCCGATCCTCGATGACTTCGCTCACTCCCATATCGGCGAAGCGTTGGTGGCGAAGCTCGACACGGACGTTAACTCGAAAACCGCGCAGGCCTTTGACATCCGCAGTATCCCCACGCTCATCATCTTCAAGAACGGCAAGGAGTTAGACCGACGGACAAGCGCTGTGCCGCGCGAGGAGTTGGAGAGCCTTTTTGCTTCAGCGTGATCGCGGAACAGGACGAGGATTGTCGCCGGACAGGTCCTGCGAGTCTTCGTCCGGCTTTTTGTTAGCCGGGTAACGCTTTCTTGTTCTAACGCCTGTCTTTAACTAGAATTACTAGTCATTCACTGGTGTGGTTTAGCGGAGGGTCGTTTGGATTCCTTGACACCCCGACATCTTCTGAACACGGTGCGCAGGGCCCGCCTCATCCGGGTTCTCGCGGTGTATCTCGGCGCCTCGTTAGCTGCGCTGGAGGCCGTCGATCTACTAAGTGACAAGATCGGCTTGCCCGATTGGGTGTTCGCAGGCGCTATCGTGGCACTTCTCATCGGCCTGCCCGTGATCATCGCCACCGCGCTGGTCCAGAGTGCTCCAACGCTGGGAAAGGAAGCCGGGGTCTCCGAGCCAGCCGCAGCTCGGTCCGAAGCGTCCACTTCAACGAGCCCCCAGACCGGCGGTGTAGCAAGCCACTGGTTTACTTGGCGGAAGGCGGTTCTCGGTGGTGTGCTCGCCTTCGCGCTGCTAGGGCTGGCGACCACAGGCTACATGGTCATGCGAGTGCTCGGCGTTGGCCCCGTCGGTTCGTTGGTTGCGGCCGGTGTCATGGATGAGCGCGAGCGCATCATTCTGGCGGATTTCACGAACAAGACGACCGATTCGCTAATGGCCGAGGTGGTGACAGAGGCGTTCCGCATCGATTTGGCGCAGTCGCCTATCGTCACCGTGGCGGAACCCGAGTGGGTTGCAGGGGTGCTGCAGCGGATGGAGAGAGAGCCGGGTACGCCGCTCGACCTTGGTTTGGCGCGCGAAGTCGCAATTCGCGACGGCTTGAGGGTCGTGATTGCCGGCGAAGTCGGCGCGCTGGGCAGCAGCTATGTGCTCTCGGCCGAAATCGTATCCGCCGAATCCGGCGAAGTGATCGCGGGCCTACGCGAGACGGCCAAGGGAGATGACGACGTTGTAGGGGCGGTTGACAATCTCTCGAAGAAAGTCCGCGAACGGATTGGGGAGTCGTTCAAGACGATCCGCAGTAGCCCGCCGCTCGAGGACGTAACGACGAGTTCGCTGGAAGCGCTACGCAAGTTCACACTGGCGGAGCGTGCAATCTACACCGACGGAGATGACGTTCGTGGCATCGCGTTGCTCGAGGAGGCCCTAGCCCTAGACTCGACCTTCGCGGCGGCTTGGAGCGAGCTCGGTACGACGCTGGGAAATCGCGGCGAACAGCGAGCGCGCGAGATGGAGGCGACGACCAAGGCGTTCGAGTACCGCGATCGGCTGCCCGAGCAAGAACGCTACCACACTATGGGCGTGTACTATCTGTCCGTTACGCATGAGCGCGAGAAGGCGATCAACGCGTACCGCACGCTGCTCGAGTCCTATCCGGATGACGATGACGCTCTGCACCAGTTGGCGCTGCTCTACGGCCAACTGCGCAACTTTGGTGAAGCGGAGGAGCTTTACAGCCGATCGATCGAGATCGATTCAAGCTTCGCGATCACGTTCCAGAACTTGATCGGCGTGCAGGTCGCGCAGGGCAAGTTCGAGGCGGCCGAGAAGACGCTTGCGGCTATGCGCGAGCAGACCCCCGGGCACTGGAGGATCGAGGGTTCGGAGTACGGCCTCGCCAGCGCGCGAGGCGATTACGAAGGTGCCGAGGCACATGTGCGCGCCCTCCGAGCAGACCGCAGCGAGAGCTTGCTCTGGCGTGCCAATACAAGCGCCAATCTTGCCACACTCGCCAGGGCGCGGGGTAAGCTCGCCGAGGCGGAAAGGCATCTTCTGGATGCGATGGCGGCGGAGGAACAACGCGGCCTCCCGGCCGAGTACCTGGAACACTCCATTAATCTCGCCTGGCTGGACGTGTGGTTCAGGGGCCAACCCGAGCGCGGTCTACGACAGATCGAGGCCGCGCTCGATCGCCATCCACTCGATTCCTTGGATCCGCTAGACAGGCCCTACCTGATACTCGCGTACATCTATGCATGGGCGGGGCGACCTGAGCGCGCGAGCGCCTGGTTGGCGGAACGGGAATCAAGCCTGGATCAGGAGGCGCTCAACGCGCCTGACGCGTTCGCTCACGCCGTGGACGGCGCCATCGCTCTCGCCGAGGGTCGCTACCAAGAAGCGATCGCCGACTTCAACGCGTGGGACCGAGACATGGCGTGCACGATATGCGCGCTTCCGATCCTCGGCCTGGCGTACGATGCTGCCGAAGAGCCGGACTCGGCGATTGCTCTGAATGAGCGTTACGTTGTGACGCCATGGCTGTGGCGCGTGGGCACGGATTCGTACCAACTTGCCCGGACCTATGAGCGTCTCGGCTCGCTGTACGAGCAGCGTGGCGATACTCAGAAAGCGGCGGCCTACTACGGCAAGCTGATCGATCTCTGGGAAGACGCCGACCCGGAGCTTCAACCGCGGGTCGAGTCGGCGCGGCGCGCAATCCAGGCTCTCTCAACCGATCGATAGCCAGCAAAGATGGCTGGGACTGAAGATCTTCTGGGAACCATACGGCGGACGCGGCTGATACGCGTTCTGCTCGTCTATCTCGGCGCGTCGTTCGCGGTGCTCGAGGCTGTGGACCTTCTCAGCGGGAAGATCGCTCTCCCGGATTGGGTCTTCTATGGAGCGATCGTCCTGCTGCTGATAGGCCTTCCGATCATCGTCGCTACGGCGCTGGTCCAGGGCGGTGCATCGAAACCTGTTGAAAGCGGCCGCGAACCCGCACGTAATGCCACCGTGAGGAGCGTGGGCGGTGCCCGAGGACTCTTCACCTGGCGTAACGCGCTCTCGGGCGGGGTGATCGCGTTCGCGCTCTGGGGGATCGTCGTCACAGCTTGGCTGCTGACGTCCGAGGGTGTTGGGGCAGGCGGATCATCCTCGGGGCGTAAGATGTTGGTGGTGCTTCCCTTCGAGAACCTGGGGAGCGCTGAGGACGAGTATTTCGCGGATGGCATCACCGAGGAGATCACATCGACTTTGGCCGAGTTGCCCGGCCTTGGCGTGATTTCCCGCAACAGCGCGATGGTCTACAAAGACCGGCGAGTGCCCACCCAGCAGATCGGCGAAGAACTGAGCGTCGACTATGTGTTGGAGGGTACGGTCCGTTGGGAGCGAGAGCCGACCGGCGAGAGTCGGGTTCGAATTACTCCCCAGCTGATAAGAGTCTCCGACGACACTCACCTCTGGACGGAACGCTACAGCGCGGTGCTGGCTGGCGTGTTCCAGATACAGGCTGACGTGGCTGGACAAGTCGCGGACGCCTTGGAAATCACGCTGCTCGATGCGGAGCGGGAGGCGCTCGAGGTCAAACCTACCGAGAACACCGATGCCTACGTCTACTACCTGAGAGGGAACGAGTACTTCTTCGGTGGGCGACAGGCGAACAACTTGCAGTTAGCCGTGCGGATGTTCGAGGCGGCCATCGAGGCCGATCCCGATTTCGCGCTCGCCTATGCACACCTGTCTCGAGTTCACGAGAGCATGTATTGGTGGTTCTACGACAGGACCGACCAACGGCTGGAGGAGGCCAGGCGCGCCGCGGAACGGGCGCTGGAGCTGGAACCGGACCTGCGAGAAGGTCATGTCGCCATAGCCTACTACTACTATCACGGCCTGCTGGACTATGCCCGCGCCTTGGCGAGCTTCTCGAAGGCTCGCGAGGTCGGCCCTGACGATTTCGAGCTGCTCGCGGGCATCGCCGCTGTCCACAGGCGACGGGGGCAGTGGGCGGAAGCGGCCGCAAACTACGAGCGCGCTATCGAGCTCGATCCGCTGAACGGGCTGGGCTCTTCGGAGCTGGGAATCACCTCGCTTCGGATGCGAGAATACGAAAAGGCGGCACGGTCCTTTGACCGAAGAATCTCGATGGCGCCTGACGTGTTCGAGGCGAGATGGTGGAGAGCGGTTCTGCATATCGCGGCCGAGGGTGACCGCGAGAGCGCTCTGAAGACCTTGGAGGAAGTCTGGTCACTCAGCGGTCGTCCGGAGCTGTATGCCTCGAACGAACCCTGGCTCTGGTCGATACACCGTATCATCGGACCTGACTATGAAAGTGCCCTCGAGCGGCTGAGCGCGGGGACGTTCGGGACGGACACGGCATCCTACTTCCTAACTCGAGCCGAGCTGTACGAATTGCTGGGCGAGCGGGATGGAGCGCGGGCGTACTACGATTCAGCGCGTGTGGTTCTCGAACGGCTTACAACAGCCCGCCCGGACGAGGCCCGCTTTCACAGCGAGCTCGGCGTCGCCTATGCCGGGCTCGGCCGCAGCGAGGACGCGATACGCGAGGGGCAAGAGGCTGTTGAGATTCTTCCTACGAGTAAGGATGCCTACGACGGCACGGATTGGCTGCTGTACCTGGCGCGTATCTATGTCATGGTGGGAGACTACGACGCGGCGATTGACGGGATCGAGCATCTGCTGTCGGTGCCGGGTGTCCTGTCGCGTGAGTGGTTGCACGTCGATCCGATTTGGGACCCTCTGCGCGATCATCCGCGCTTTCAACGTCTGGTCAGGCCGGAAGACTAGGCAGATCACTTTCTAAACCTCATTGGTGGTGAGGGTCAGGATTCTCGGTATCTTCGCCCTCGTCACAGCGGGAGGAATGAATGGCTGGTTGGGAGCCACAGGACATTCTGACTGCAGTGCGCAACGCTCGTATGCTACGAGTGATCGTGTTCTACCTGGGTGCGTCGTTCGCGGTCCTGGAGGCCGTCGATCTCATCTCCGACAAGATCGGCCTGCCGGGTTGGGTGTTTCCCGGCTCTCTCGTGCTCCTTTTTCTCGGTCTTCCCATCATCGTGGCAACGGCTCTGGTGCAGGGTTTCTCTCGACCGGCGGGGACGGAGAACGCCGCCGGGCTGGCCAGCAGCGGAGCGGCAGTCGAAGCGAGTGTCGAACCGACAGCCGCCGCCGATGCGGCGGTCGCGGCCAAAGGCTGGCTGACGTGGAGGAAGGCGATCTTCGGTGGTGTCCTCGCGTTTGCGCTGCTAGGCGTGATCGTCACCGGATACATGGCGATGCGCGTTATGGGAATCGGACCCGTGGGCTCGCTGGTCGCGGCGGGTGTGATGGAAAAGCGGGAGCGCATCATCCTCGCGGACTTCGAGAACCTCACCGGCGACTCGCTGCTGGCCGTCGTCGTCACCGAGGCTTTTCGCATCGATTTCTCCCAGTCACCCATGGTGGCGGTTGCGGAACCGGAGTATGTGAGCCAGGTGCTCGCCCGGATGGATAGGGACCCGGGGACCGCGCTCGACCCGGCGCTCGCGCGGGAGGTCGCAATTCGAGACGGGCTGCGGGTGGTCATCACGGGTGAGGTCGCGGCCGTCGGCGGCAGCTATGTGCTTTCGGCGGAGATCATCTCCGCCGAGACAGGAGAGGTGCTCGCAGGTTTTCGTGAGACGGCGAAGAAGTCCGACGATATCCTTGCGGCCATCGATCGACTGTCCAAGAAACTGCGCGAGCGTATCGGCGAGTCGTTCAAGACGATTCGCGCAAACCCTCCGCTGGAGAGCGTGACGACAAGCTCGCTCCAGGCGCTGCAGAAGTACTCACAGGCGCTGCGTGCCGTGTACACGCTGGGTGAAGTCGACCGAGGTATCGATCTCCTCGAGGAGGCGATCCTCCTCGACACGACGTTCGCAGCGGCCTACTCGGAGTTGGCGACGGCGCTGTCGAATCGGCGCGAGGAGCGGGCACGAGCGGTTCGAGCGTTCACCAAGGCGTACGAGTACCGCGACCGGCTTACCGACCGGGAGCGCTATATCATGGTGGGGAACTACCATCTCGATGTAACGAGAGAGCGCGACAAAGCGATCGCGGCCTATCAAACCGCTCTGGAGACCTATCCGGATGACTCGGAGGCGCTGAACAATCTTGGAGTGTTGTATTTCCAGCTGCGGGATTTCGCTCGCTCGGAAGAACTGATGCTTCGGGCGCTAGCGACGGACTCGTCGGTCGCGGTGACCTGGGGAAACGTGATCATCAACCAGGTCGCGCAGGGCAAGTACGATGTGGCGGAAGCTACGCAGGAGGCAATGCAGGGCAAGGTGCCGAGGCACTTTTCGACCGCGTGGAACGCAAGCGCCCTGGCGAGCTCTCGCGGCGACTACGAGACGGCGGAATCGCACATACAGAGAGCGCGAGAGTCTCGCTTGGGAAGCCTCAGCGCGCGGGCCGCCACCAGTGGTGGTCTGGCGGCGCTCGCCAGAGTCCGGGGTCGGCTGGCGGAGGCGGAGCGCTATGTGCGTGATGCGTTGACTGCCAACGAGGAACGGGGTCTGCCAACAGAGGTTTTGGAGGACTTGGTTGAACTCGCCTCGCTCAATGTGTGGTTCCGAGGCGATCCGGAGCGAGGTCTGCGCGGGCTCGACGCGGCGCTCCAGCGCTATCCGCTCGAGTCGTTCGATCCTCTCGACCGTCCGTATCTGCGCCTAGCCCAGCTCTACGCTTGGGCTGGGTCGCCGGAAACCGCGCGCAAGTTGGTGGCGGAACGGGAGGCCTCGCTGGATGAGGACGCGCTGCGTGGCGGCGAGTCGTTTTCGCACAACGTGAAGGGCGCTATAGCCCTGGCTGAGAACAGACCGCAGGAGGCGATCGCAGAGTTCCGAGCTTGGGACGAGCAGACTGCCTGCATCGTTTGCGCGCTTCCCAACTTGGCGATGGCCTACGATCTGGCCGGCGAGCGCGACTCGGTCATCGCGATCAACGAGCGCTATCTGGAGACGCCGTGGCTCTGGCGCATAGGCACCGACTCCTTCTCCCTCGCCCTGGCGTACGAGCGACTGGGTCAGCTTTACGAGGAACGCGGCGAGACGCAGAAGGCGATGTACTACTACGGCAAGCTACTCGAACTTTGGAAGGACGCCGACCCGGAGCTGCAGCCCCGGCTCGAGTCGGCACAACGCGCTATCGCGGCTCTGTCCCCAGACAGATGACAGGGTAAACCGCCCGGGTCACGCCTCGAAGTCGAGTAGCTGTTCTTTGTGCTTCAGCTCGAGGTCAAGCAGAAAGCGCTTGCGCCACAATCCGCCCCCATAGCCGGACAGTTGTCCGTCGCTACCGACGACGCGGTGACAGGGGATGACGATCGAGATGCGGTTGTCGCCGTTGGCACGGCCGACGGCTCGCTGTGCCCCTGCTTTGCCGATGGCGCGCGCTTCGTCGGCGTAGGATCGCGTAGCGCCGTAGGGTATCGAGAGTAGGTACTTCCAGCATGCGACCTGGAAATCCGTTCCTGGGTACAGTAGCGGCACCGTGAACTCTCTCAGTTTGCCCTCGAAGTAGCGGTCGAGTTCATCGGCCAACAATCCGCTGACTTCGTTGCTGCCCAGAATGACCTCTCCGCCGACTCGTTGCTTGAGTCGTTCGAGCTGCGTTTCGAGCATCGGGCGGTCGGCGAACTCGAGCAGGCAGATACCTTCGTCCGTTGAGCCCGCCACCATGGGCCCGAGCGGGGTGAGGATTCGGGTTACGTAGACGGGGGCGGCGTCTTGAGCTCGGCCCGGCGTCTGGGCGAACAGCTGGCCGAACGCTTCACGGAACCCGCTCAGCGACTCGTAGCCGTGCTCATAGGCGGCTCGCGAGAGGTCGTCACCGTGTCGGATGCGCCCGAGCGCGAGCCCGAGACGGTGAGCTCTCTGGTAGGCGTGGAACGTCATGCCGTAGTTGGATTGGAACCAACGGCGTACGCGGCCCGGGTCCAGCTGCATATTTCGCAGGTCGATGTCCTTCCAGCGTCGAGACGGGTCCTTTTCAACAGCATCCAACAGCGGGCGGAGCCACTCGGGCGTGGCCCCGTCAGGTTCCAAAGGTCGGCAGCGTTTGCACGGTCGGTAGCCCGCCAGTAAGGCATCCCGCGTGGTCGAGTAGTACTCGACGTTCTTGCCGCGAGGCTTTCGGGCGCTGCAGGTTGGCCGGCAAAAGATGCCGGTGGTGCGAATCGCTGCGAAGAAGACGCCTTCGTACGAAGGGTCCTGGTCACACAGCGCGCGGTACATCTCGCGCTCGGTCGGTAGGCTGGATGCGTTGTTCATGTTGGCTAATCTATGCAGAGCCTCACGGACTTCCACCGAAAAACGAGCGAGGAATTCGCCTCCGTTACTCCAGCCGGAACATGACCGCCAGACCCGGTCCCGTGTGTGTCACATCGTAGGCGAAGCGCTCGAAATGGGTTCCCTCTTCGTAGTCGACCCTGAAGATGCTGTAGCCAACGCCAAGGTAGAGGCGTTCCAGCAACTGGTAGTAGATGGCAGCACGGATACTGAACGCAATATCGGACCCCGCCGTGGAGCCGCCGATGTCGCTCCGCAAGCGGACCCACCACTTGCGTGAGATGTCGTAGTCGAGCCTCGCTCCTACCAGCAAGTCAAGCCAGTCGTCCTTGCCGTCGGCGATGATGGCGCCGTCCTCTCGAATCGTGGCATCGAGTCGGTAGTATCGACCGCCGACCATGACATCGAGATGCTCGAAGAGCCGATATCCCACGAAGGCATCGCCGGACAGGAACTCGAAATCTAATCTGGTCGCGGATGAGTCTTCCGACGCGTCGACGTACAGCCCGCTGATGACAGCCGTCAGATTGCCGTGCCTGACCTCGAGCACCGCCGCGAAACCCGGGTCGGTGATCTTCAGCATATCGCTGATGCTGTAGTCCAAAGGAACGGTCGTCCCGTCTATGGTCAGCTCTCCGGAGATACCGAACGTCCAGAAATACGGGGTGATCTCCAAGACGAACCCTTTGGGCTGTTCGATCTGTTGTGCGAACGCGGAGGAAGGCAGAATTGCAAGAAGCGCCAAGGCGGCGGCGACGCTCGCCGCGGCGGCTGAAACGACGGCCGCTATCCGGGTGGTTACCATAGGTCGTTTCCTCGATTCGCCATGCTATGGTCTCGGTAACCCGGCAGGTCCCTCGCTGGACGAGAGAGTCTGGCTGGAGCCAACCGTTTCGATGCCATCGGTCAGCCGGTCGAGCAGGTCACGCAGCACGCGCTGGCGCCGACGTACCATCGAGGTGTAGATCGATCTGGCGAGAAGGTACGCCGCACCCACGACACCAACGGGCCAGGCTATGGCAAAGGCGACCGACTGCAGCGCTCCGATCCCGACGCCGAAGCCCACACCGAGGCCCAGACCGCCGCCGCCGCCCCCCATTATACCGCCGAACAGCCCGCCGGCGAGGTTTCCAAGTCGCTCCTCGATGCGGATTCGTGTCCTTTCATCGCCTGTCGTCACAGTGACCTGAAGGGAACGATCGCCCTGGGGTGAATTGGACTGCCAAGTGAGTGTCCGTCCCAACGCACTCGCATGGCCGTGCCCCTCGGCGGCGTGCTGAATGTCGGGTACCAGTTGCTCGAACCTATCCGTGGGGAAGTTGCCAGTCAGCGTGCGCTCGAGTTGGATCACGAGGGGGGCCCCCAGGAACCGAGAGGCCGTCCCGGACGGCAGCGCCGCGCTACCGGCTTCCACCTCAACGGCCGCGCGCCGCAGATAGCGCGCGTCAATCCCCGCTTCAGCCGCGATCTCTTCGAGATCGGCCAGCGAGAAGCCGCCACCCTCCACCCCCGAACTGGGCGCCTGCTGCTGTAGCTCGGCGGCTCGCTTCAGTATGAGGCCGACCTCTTTGTCGCCGTAGCGACGGCGTGGTGTCTCACCCTGGTGCATGATGCTGAAAAGCTACTGGTGTACAGGCTCTTTTGCTAGGCAGGGTGGCCGTGATTATTGCAAGCTCGCCGGGCCAGAGGCCCTTTCGGCAAGTTGCTCAGGTTCGGAACGAACGCCATATTCCCCCCGTTGATCCCTTGCCATGACGTTTGGATTCGTCTTCGTGCAAAGGGGCAGAGCCGGCGTCAAACGGCGTCCCTCTGGGTTGAGCTGCGAAAATATTCTCCACTACTCCGAGTGCTTTCGCACCGGTAAGCGGCACCTTTCGTGACGGGTTTCGCGAGGGTTAACACAGGATAGCATCCGGCCTCACATGACTGATCAGCTGGAGCGGATCAAGGCGGCGCTTGCCAGCCGTTACGTTGTGGAGGACCACCTGGGAAGCGGTGGGATGGCGACTGTCTATCTCGCCGTAGACAGCAGACATCAACGCCGCGTCGCCATCAAGGTGCTGCGTTCCGAGATCGCTGAGTCCCTCGGCTCGGAACGGTTTCTCCGGGAGATCCAGATCGCGGCGCAGCTTCAGCATCCGCATATTCTGCCTCTCTACGATTCGGGTGAGGCCGCCGGACTCCTCTATTACGTCATGCCGCACGTCGAGGGGGTGTCGTTGCGTGAGCGGATCGACCGCGAAACGCAGCTTCCGCTAGAGGATGCGGTCAAGATCACTCGTGAGATCGGGCAGGCTCTAAGCTACTCCCACGAAAGAGGGATTATCCACCGGGACATCAAGCCGGACAACATTCTGCTCTCCGCGGGGACCGCGGTGGTCTCGGATTTCGGTATTGCGCGGGCCATCTCCGAGGCGGGTAGCACCCGTTTGACGGAAACCGGTGTGTCCATAGGGACGCCCTTTTATATGAGCCCCGAACAAGCGACGGGTGAAGACAAGCTGGACACGCGTAGTGATCTGTACAGTCTTGCCTGTGTCCTGTACGAGATGTTGGTAGGTCAGGTCCCCTTCACCGGCCCTTCGACTCGTGCGGTGATGATGAGGCACCTGGTCGACCCGGTGCCCGGTATCCGCACCATCCGGGAAGCCGTTCCTGAGCATGTGGAGTCGGCGGTGATGAGGGCGCTTGAAAAGGCGCCGGCGGATCGCTTCGCGAGCGTCGACGAGTTCGTCGGCGCGCTCACGTCGTCAGAAGCTGCGGGCGAAGCCACGGCGGCCCGACCGCGCAGGTCTCGGCTCCGCGCGGCTGCCTTCGCAGGTCTCGGCCTGGCGGCGATTGTCGCTGGCGTGGCGATCGGAACGCGGCTGTTTCAACGACAGGAGCTGCCGGCTGGAAGTGGCCAACCGATGATTGCCGTGCTGCCGTTCGAGCACGTGGGGCCGCCGGAGGACGGCTACTTCGCCGATGGCATGACGGACGAGATCGCAAGCCGGATCTCCCGGATCAGCGGACTCGGTTTGATCTCCTCGGCGAGCGCCAGCCAATACGATCGATCCGAAACGCCGATCAAGGAAATCGGGCGTGAGCTTGGCGTCGACTACGTTTTGGCCGGATCTGTGCGTACCGACCGGGGGCGTGAAGGGGCGGGGACCGTAAGGGTCACGCCTCACCTGCTTCGCGTTTCCGACGACCTGGATCTCTGGTCGAATACCTACGATGCCGAGTTCGTGCCCGGCCAACTTTTTCAGGTCCAGGAAGCGATCGCTGAGGGTGTGGCAGATGCCCTTAACGTCACGCTGCTACTACCGGAGCGTCTCGCGCTCAAAGAGCGGCTAACGGACAATCTGAAAGCGTATGAGGCGTACATGCGGGGCAACGTCTACGCCTCTCACGGCTTCGCGGAGGAGCCAACGCGTTTGGCCATCGAGAGCTATCAGGAGGCGGTAGCTCTCGACTCGAGTTTTGCTATGGCCCACGCGAAACTCTCTCGAGCGCACAGCCTCTATTTCTTCTTCTTCGATCGGAGCGCGGAACGACTTTCGCAGGCAAGGGCCGCGGTTGACCAGGCTCTCGCGATCGACTCGACGCTCAACGAGGCGCACTTGGCGCTTGGCTACTACCACTACTGGAGCGCGCTGGACTACGATCGTGCGCTGGAGGAATTCGAGCGTGTGCGTCAGGAAGAGCCGAACAACAGTGAGTTGTTGTCGGCCATCGGCTCGGTGCAGCGGCGGCAAGGCAAATGGGATGTTGCTCTCGCCGCGATGACGCGCGCCGCGCAACTCGACCCACGCAACCAGATATACCAGCTGGAAATAGGCGTCACAAACCAGGCCCTTAGACGCTACGATGAGGCCGAGCGCGCCTTCGATCGGGCGATCGAGCTCGCCCCGGACTGGATGCCGCCGTATGTGTCCAAATCGCACCTCCATCTCATGTCAACCGGTGACGTCGGGCAAGCACAGGATGTCATCCATGACGCCCTCCAGTATTCCGACACTGCGACGATGCTTGCCACGCTCGCCGGCTTTCCGTGGCAGATTCCGTTCCTCAGCAGCGAACTGCGATCCGCGTTCGAGCGCTTCACGAACAGCCCGGTGTTGATCGATCCGGGGCAATACTATCTGGCCAAAGCCGATCACTACCGATGGATGGATCGCACGTTGGAAGCGCAGGCCTATTACGACTCGGCTTATGCTATCTGGAATGCCAGAGTAGAGGCGCTACCCGGGGAGGCTCGTTTTCTCAGCAGACTTGGTTTGGCGTACGCCGGGCTCGGTCGTTTTGAGGAAGCGATCGAGGTCGGTGAGCGAGCGACCCAGCTACAGCCGATCGCCGTCGACGCGGCCGCCGCTCCATTCTGGCAGATCGATCTGGCGCTGATCTATGTCCTCGCTGGTCGACCGGATGATGCCATTGATGCACTGGCCGAGCCACTCGAGAAGCCGTCCCCAATAGCCATCCCGCTTCTTCGCGTGCACCCGAATTTCGATCCGTTGCGTGGCCATCCACGCTTCGAGGAGTTGGTACGCAAGCGCTGACCGATCCACCGATGCTCCGACGTCCTGTATTGAAGAGTCATATCCATTGGGAAGTCGTGCCAGGTGATGGTGTCTTCCTTTTCTCCGAACACGGGCACCGCGTTCTGTATGGTGAAATATACGAGGAACTCGCCCGCGTTATTGATGGGCGGCTGACGAGCGATGAGATCGCCGACCGCTTACAGGCCCGATTCGAACCTACCGAGGTGTACTACGCACTCTTGGAGTTGGAAGCAAAGGGGTATGTCGCTGAGTCACCGGGCCCGGTGGACCGAACGCGGACCGCCTACTGGCACTCGTTGAATGCCGATCCCGGGGCAGCAGATTCCCGAGTCACGAGCACGACGATTGCTGTTCATGCCATTGGGGCGGGCCAGATCGACGAGTGCGCGAGGCTGCTCGAGCAGATGGGGTACGTGGTGCGCGGCGCTGCCGACTTCAACGTAGTCCTAGTCGACGACTACCTTCGCAGCGAGTTAGAGGACTTCAATGCGAGCGCCCTCGAGCAGAACCTGCCTTGGGTACTGCTCAAGCCGACCGGCACCGTGCCCTGGATCGGGCCGATCTTCAAGCCGGGCGCCACGGGGTGTTGGAAGTGCCTGGCCGAACGTTTGAAGATGAATCGTCAGGTCGAAGCGTTCGTCGCTGCCAAGAAGGAGCTTGATGCGCCAATCCCGGTGGGGACTGCCCAGATGCCGTGGACGCTTCACGCGGCAATCGCGATTCTGGCCACGGAGATCGGCAAGTGGCTGGGAACTGGCGGTCGTTCGGAGTTGGTGGGAAGTGTAATCTCGTGGGACACCGGCACTCTGGAAATGGCCCGGCACATTGTGCCCCATAGGCCGCAGTGTCCGGCTTGCGGTGACCCCGACCTGTACGGGCGAACGGCGGGCGAAAGTCCCGCTCTCAGAGCGCGCAAGAGACACGAATCAGTCGACGGGGGATACCGCACCGTCACGCCTGGGCAGCTTTTGCGACGGTACGGTCACCTCGTCAGTCCGATTACAGGCGTAGCGCGTCCTTTTCGTAAACTCACCGTAGGAACCGGTTCGTCGTTTCAAGTCTACGCCGTCGGACCCAATCCCGCGCGGACCGGCGATCACTTCCATGCGCTGCGCGCCGATCTGCGCAACCAGAGTAGCGGGAAGGGGTTAACGGACGCGCAAGCGCGCGCCAGTGCACTCGGTGAAGCGGTCGAGAGACATTCCTGCGTGTTCCAAGGCGACGAACCACACATCCGTGCATCCTACACCGACATTGCTGCCGAGGCGATCGCTCCGAATGAGATAATGCTCTTCAGCGATGCCCAGTACCGAGAGCGCGACGCGTGGAACTCGCGAGAGTCGGTCACGACACCGGTGCCCATTCCGTTCGAGCCTGATGTCGCCATCGATTGGTCGCCAGTCTGGTCGCTGACCGGGAACGTTCGCCGTTACATCCCCACGATGCTACTTTACTATCGCTACCCAACCCCGGAAGATCAGCTGTTTGGATGGGCGGATTCGAACGGTTCGGCGGCAGGAGCCAGCGTTGAAGAGGCTCTGCTACAGGGTCTCTTGGAACTCGTAGAGCGCGATGCCACGGCGATTTGGTGGTACAATCGGCTCGAGCGCCCAGCGGTGGATCTCGAGACGCTTGATAGCCCTTACTGCCGCGAACTGCAGGCCGCCTACCGGTCCTTGAATCGTGAGTTTTGGGTGCTCGACATCACCAGCGACCTGGGGATCCCAACCTTCGCTGCCATAACACGAGAGCTCAACGCTTCTCGGGAGAACATACTGCCTGGGCTCGCCTCCCACATCGATCCTCATATCGCTCTAATGCGCTCGCTATCGGAGATGAATCAGATGGTGGCAGCGTACCAGACATTTGCGGGTGCTGAAGATACGGTCGCGGCGGAGTTCCGATCGTGGCTCAAGAACGCAACCGTCGCAAATCAGACCTACCTGTATCCGAGCGGTGAAAGTATTCAACTGTCCGACGTAGGTTCTTCTCGAGAGGCTGATTTGCTCGAGGACATTCTCTACTGCCAACGCACCTTGGAAGCACGAGGCTTGGAGGTGCTGATGCTCGATCAAACGCGGCCCGACATCGAGATGCCGGTGGTAAAAGTTCTCGCTCCGGGCCTCCGGCACTTTTGGGCGCGCTTTGCCCCCGGGCGGCTCTACGACGTACCTCTCGCCATGGGTTGGATAGCACAGGTGAACCAGGAGGCGCAGCTCAACCCGATCCCGTTCTTCCTTTGACCTTGCTTGCATCCGATTGGGCGAGTATTAATGTTCGCTTATCCAAAACCCCAACTATCTACGGAGGGACGTTATGACGAGTCACGAGGAGAAGCGTAAGATTGCGGCACGAGTGGTCGCGCGTTCGTGGCGAGATCCGGAGTACTACGACCGTCTGCGAACGAACCCGCGAGATGCGCTGCAGGAGGAAGGCTACAGCGTGCCAGAGGGGACGCGAGTCGAGGTTCACGAGACGACGCCTGATGTCATGCACGTCGTTCTCCACCCGAAACCGTCGGATCTCGACCTTACGGACGAGGATCTCTCGAATCCTGATCGCGTTGGCCCGATGCTGACGACGGTTACACTCTGCTAGCGTCCTATCGAGGGGAAGCAGTTCCAACTGACCGACTGTCTCGCCCCTCGTCTTGAGCACCGGGATGGCGGGTCTCAGCGCTCCGGGGCCCGCCTCCTTACCGGGCGGCCCAGTGCGTGCTGAGTACATTCTCTCTCTCAATCCAGTGTACCGGATTTCGAGCGGCGCTGCCGGGCGACCTTGCCTGCGTGCAGGCGAGAGCGAAAGAACCTTCGGTGATATCACGCCTGGAGTCCGCATCGCGCTCGAGACGCTGCAAGCGGGGGGTGCTACCGAGGCCCAGCTGAGCGGCATCGTCCTGGACGAGGACGGCGACGATGCCTTGCCGCTCTGGTACTACCACCTCGAGTCGTTGAAGGAGCTTGGGGCGATCTGCTTCAGCGTCGGCCGCGAGGATGGAGTCCTTGCGACGCTGGCCTTGATGGTGCCAGCCCATCGCGTCGATCTGGAGCGGCCGATAGACCCAGACACCCGATTCGTGCTCTCGCGCTTCGTCTACGCGCGTCGAATAGACCGGGCCCTTTGCCTCGAGTCACCACGCTCGGTCGCCCGCATCGAGCTGCGGGACGCAGAGGCCGTGAAACTGCTGTGCACGCTGGCGAGCGGCTGTACCCTCCACGAACTCACCGCCGCCACTCCGACTGCGGCACCAGAGAGTGTCGCCGCCCTTCTGTCTCTGCTCCAGGCCGCAGACATGCTGAGCACGGTGGATGCACGCGAGCCATGTGGCGAAGACGAGGACGCGCTACTTGCACACTGGAGCTTCGCCGACCTCGTCTTTCACAGCAGAAGCCGAGCCGGCCGGCACGACTACCCGCTCGGTGCAACCGCTCCTTATCGAGAAGAAACTGCCCCTCTCCCCGCGGTAAAGAGCCCGATGTCGGACCATGTCGTCGAACTGGCCGTGCCCGAGCTCGAGGCCCTCTATCGCGATGACAGCTCTTTCACGCGGGTACTGGAGAGCCGTCGCTCGATCAACACCTATGACAACGACCGCCCGATCACCGTGGAGCAACTGGGAGAATTCCTCTATCGCTGCGCACGCGTGAAAGACGAAATCGACCCCGATGGTGAGAGCATCCTCTACGAGATCACGCGACGCCCCTATCCTGGAGGGGGCGCGTGCTACGAGTTGGAGCTGTACGTGGTCGTCGGAAACTGCCGAGGCCTTGAATCCGGCCTATATCACTACGATCCGCTCCGACACCTTCTGGAGGTTCTGGAGGGTGGTGAGGAGTACGTGGACCCGCTGTTGGACGACACGCGGATGGTTCCGATCGCCGGACCGCGTCAGGTACTGGTAGTCCTGACGGCACGTTTCGAAAGGGTGAACTGGAAGTACCAATCCATCGCCTACAGCGTGGTTCTGAAGGACGTAGGCGTGTTACTCCAGACCATGTATCTAGTTGCAACCTCCATGGGGCTCGCCCCCTGCGCTGTCGGGTCGGGAAACGCGGCCCGCTTCGCCGAGGCGATTGGAACCGAGTATTACGTGGAGACCTCCGTCGGCGAGTTCATGTTGGGAAGTCTGCCGCTGGCCGACGTGGAAGAATCTAGCGCTTGACGCGCGGCGGATATTCTCTATTCGGCGTCATTCACTTCCTGGGCTGCGCGATGTCCCGATTCCAGGGCCCCCTCCATCCAACCGGGCGCCACCGACGTATGGTCACCGGCGAAGTGTACGCGGTTCTCGGGCCGCTCGATGTGCGGCAACAACCTGGCCATCTCGCCCGGCCTGAAGTAGCAGTATCCCCCTCTCGACCAGGGGTCCTCATCCCATGACTTCGATGCTCCGCCCTTCAACTGGCCCGTGAGGCCTGGGTACACCTGAGAGACATACTTCTGGGTGTACGCGACGCGTTCTTCCTCGGCCATGCCGTCCAGGTTACGGGCATGGGCGCCGGCCGTGAACGATTCAATGATGCCTCGGGTGCTTTTCTGAATCACCGTGGCATCATGCACGAACATCGATGGTAGATCGGTGCTGGCCGTGCCGATCGGCAGTTCGTTCTGCCCTTCAAACGGCCGCGCCGGTTTCCATTCTCGCTTTCCGGTCTGCACAAAAACCCGGCATACCGATGTGTAGGCCAGCTCGGCGATGGCTTTGCTCTTCTCCGGCGTGAAGGCCGGCTCTATCTCGACGTCTCGAAGTACGGAAAAGGGTATCGTGCAAATCACACGGTCGCCCACGAGTCGCTCCGTTGCTCCAGGCCGACCACATACCAAGCCGACCTGGTCGGCACCGGGCTCGATGCGGACTACCGGACTGTTGAATCGAACACGGCCTTTTAGCTGCTGCTCGAACGCACTCGGAAGCTGGTCGTTGCCGCCGGAGATGGCGAAGGTCAGGGCGTCCGATTCCTGGCCCGCGCTTCCAGCGTTCGATTCGGCAGCTGGGCGTACGGCGGACCTGGGCTTCGCTGGCCCGCAGACGGCGGGCGGCAGCTTGAAATGAGGAGGAAGTCCGTTCAACGCGATATCTCGTAGCAACGTTAGCGCCGACACCGATTCGATGCCGTCGCCCCAGAGGTCGAAATAGCCGAGTCTTAGAATCTCGATCGCGGCGGGCGATGCCCCCTGATTCTCCAAGAACTCTCGAAACGACAGCTCGTCGTACTTCGCGAGTTGCTCCGAGTTTACGGATTCGAATCGGGCGTGGTCCTGAATAGCCACGACCGTCGGAAGGATATAGAGCTCCCAAAGCCCCATCAGGCCGCCGAGGATCAAACCTCCGAGGTCGACCCGGCAGTGCTCGTTCTCGCGAAGCTTCACCGGCCAGGTGGCTGCGGGGTCGTTTGGGCTCGGCACGTGAGTGCTTTTCAGGAAGCATATCGTTCTGCCTGGTAGGTCTGGCGGGATCGGATCCAGTTTCAGCTTGAAGCGGCGCGCGTAGCCGATCGTGAGGTTGTGATACCTGGGTATGAACAGGGCACCCGCTTCCGCATACAATGAGTCGGGGAATGGTTCGCGAACCGTGCGAACGCGTCCACCTGAGCGGTCGCGCGCCTCCACAACGGTCACGTCGTGATCCGCCTGACGCAGCCGGTAGGCGGCGGAAAGGCCCGCTAGGCCTGCCCCGATGACGATGATGCGCTTTCGAGGCCCACGACGGGCCAGGTCCGTCTCCGGCATTGCCGAGAAATCGCCCGGACGATGCTGCCCAAGGGCGCTCTTTGGGGAGTCGCTATCGGCCATCGTATCCCTTTCGGCTCGTCGTTTGAAGTCTGGAAGACTACAACGGTCCCGCCGTGCCTCGTGCTAGATTAGGCGTCGCACGCTCGACGGCTCGGCCGATTCCACCTCGGGCAGATCGGCCAAACGCGCCGCCACCGCGACCGGGTCGGCATCCTCCGTCACCGTCACGTGGCACAGCCGGCGAAGAGTTGGCTGGACCGAATCGGGTTTCAGGCGTTCAACGGCCTCGACCTCGTCCCAATCGGCGATAGTCTCGAGCAGCCCTTCCGCCGCGCTCTGCGAGATATCGTCCCCCAGCACCAATGAAATGCTTCGCCGGCTGCGTCCTGACACTTGTTCGATTCACTCCGTCAATAGCCGTAACAGGTTGAGGCGGCCTGAACCGTAACTGGGGTCGAATGTCGCCTTCTTCATCGCAGGGACCTTGTCGGCCGTCCTCATGAGCTGTTGCCGAACGTCCTCTGAGCTCATCCTCCTGCGGTTGGCCAACAGAAGCGCCGCTGCAGCTGCCACTTGGGGTGTCGCGGCCGACGTACCCGGCCATTTGTCGTAGCTCGTCTTTCGCGAGACCGGCTTGCCCTCGACGGGCTTGTCATCCGGACCCGAACTGGCCTCGAACCAGAGCTGCCCGGGATAGGTCGGGAGCGTCGACCATATGTCCATGCCCGGCGCGCAGAGCGCAATATGCTCACCGGTGCAGGAGAACGGTGCGAGTGAGTCATCCTGAAGCGTGGCGCCGACCGCGACGACTCCGGGGATTGCCGCGGGATAGATCACGGGGTTCCCGTTCGCCTTTTCGTTCCCCATAGCCGCGACCACGCTGGTGCCCCTGGCCATAAGCTCGTCGTACAGAATCTGTTCATGGGGGTCGGGCTTCCCGGGTCCTCCGAGGCTGAGGTTCATCACGTCGACTCCTCGTTCGAGACACTCGGCAAGCGCTCTTCGATACATCAAAGGGTCGACTTCGTAGGCAAACACTCCACCCCCGGGCTGGCCCGTCACTTTAACGTAGGTGGCGACATCGGTGTACACCTTCCATACGTCGAGGGCGCATCTGCATATTCCCGTGGCTCCGACCTTTCCAGCGGGACGAGCTCCGATCACTCCCGAGACGTGCGTTCCGTGCCCCATCGGGTCGTCAGCGCTTGTCGCAACTGGAGGTGTGGCAGCGCGACCGCCCGAGCCCTCGGGGCCTGGGTATGCGTGGATGTACTCTTCGACACGACTCTGGAGGTCGGGATGATCGGGCTGCGAGCCCGTGTCGAGGACCGCGACGCGTATGGCGTCCGCGTCTTTGAAACCGGGAGTGGACCGCGCCTCCGCCCAGCTGATCTTAACGAGGTTCCACATCTCGGACGGGGGAGGCGGTGCTGCTTTGCCCGAGGCCGCCGCCGGTTCGGGGCCGGCCGTCAGGAGGTACCGCACCGGGACCCGAGAAACGAACTCGATGTGGTCATCGGCGTCCAGCTTGCGGTGCACCGTGTCGAATTCGTGGTCGTGCTCGAGGTGCACCAGCATCACGCCGACGCTTCTGTCCCTTGAGCGTGGGTCGCCTCCAGCGGCCGCCATGTCAGCCACCTGATTCGACGCCTTGGCGGCCTCATCTAGAGGGGATGAGGAAGGGCTGAGCGGCTGCACACGTTTGAGCTTCCCCGTACGCTCGTGGTGGGCCAGCGCCACCAGACCGGGCGCAGTGTCCGAGCTCAACTCCGCCGAGGCGAGCGCTGGTGCCAGGCTGCGGGCGGAATCGCGAACCTTGATGACAAGCTGCCCTCGATGATGCTCTTCGAGGTCGCGCCCTGGCAGAAGGATTCCGAGCATGGTCCCCTCCTTTTCGATTGAAGCAACAAAGATGACTACATCTAAGAATCGCCGCCAGAGAAAGCGCGGATGAATGGCCGGACCATGTTCGAAACAGTACCTTCTGGGTTCAGCGAGCAGCGTCGGCGGCAAAGAATAGCGGGGCACGCAATGGAGCGCTCTATCTACTATCTGCGAAATATCAATGCTGCGGCGGTGAGCACTGCCGGTCAGTTCCTCTTCGTATCTCCGCGGGGCGCGGTCCACGTGCTCGACGGCGTTGAGGCCGATCGGCTCGCGAGGATCTGGGAGTCGCTGGCCTTCCCAATCTCTCCGGAAGAACTGGACGCCCTTGGAGAGGGGGAAGCGTCGGCGCTCGAAGCCACTCTCGATGCGCTCGTCGCAGACGAGGTGATATTGGCTGGAAGCCGGGAGGAGTTATCAAACAAGCGGGCTCGTGAAGAACTTCCCCAGACTCCGCTCGTGTGTCAGCGACTCGTTCTGGGTATCACGGGCGCGGCCCACGCCTTCAGCATCGTTCCATATGTTCGGGAACTGTGCTTGACGTTCGCTGAAGAGATCGACGTCGTGCTCACCGAGAACGCTCAGGCCTTTGTCCGTCGCGAAGCCCTGGCTGCATTAGGTGTGCGCGTGTGGACGGACATGATGGACGCGCAAGGTGAGGTGAGCGTTCCCCACATTCAACTAGCCGAGTCCGCCCAAATGGTGCTCATCTTCCCAGCCACGGCCCATGCCATCCATCGCCTGGCACAGGGGGCCTGCTCGGACCTGCTGTCTCTGATCGTTTCCGCGACAACCCGGCCCGTAGTCGTCGTTCCGACCATGAACCAGAACATGTGGTGCAAACCGGCCATCCAGCGCAATGTCAGCCAAATCCGCACCGATGGCTTGTTTGTCGTTGAGCCCGGCCTCGGGTTCGAGCTGGCGCAAGGACGTGGTGCCAAGCTGTCGGTCGGGGGGGTGGGCGTGGGCCGCTCGATGACAGCGCTATGCCGCATCTTGGAGACTATTCTGAACCTCAGCGATCTCTGACTAGGGTGAACTGGGTCACTCCTCGGCCTCGGGAGCAGGAGGAACGGGGCTCAGGAGATCGACGGCCACACGCCAGATGCCTCCCGTGCTCGGCGAGTTGCGCCAGACCCGGACGTAATTGCCAAGCTCGCTCGGAGCTTCCGCACGGGGCGGCGTGTACTGGTACTCCCCGTAGGTGAATGCGAGATCACCGGAGCGAGCAACTTCGCCGCCGAGTACCGAACAAGTGAGCTTGCCCGGTCGCTCCGCGGCCAGAACGCGCGCTTCCTCGATTCCCGTACGCGGGTCGATGTCGTTTCTCAGTATGTACACGTCCGCCGTGACGAACGCGTTGACGGACTGCAGCGCGCCCTGTGATTCGGCGGCAGCAGCGAATGCCCGGTCTTTGTCCAATACGCGCTGTAACTCCGCGCCTGGTTCTATCTCGCGACCGGCGCGCCCTCGATCGGCTCGGTGCAGCTGCGGCGTCCGCAGCGGGCCCGCTGGCTCCGCAGGCGGCGGGTTGTAAATGCCATGATCAATCGCGACCTTCCAACTCCCATCCGGCAGCTTCTTCCAAACAGAGAAGTAGTGTCCGTGGGCGATCGGATCGCCGGCAGGATCCGGCTTGTAGCTCCACGGCCCGGTGGTGTACCCGAGGTCACCGGCGGCCGACACGTCCGCGTAGACCGGCTCCCAGGAGAGCAGCCCCGGTCTATCTTGCTGAGTCTGCAGAAACTGCCTGCCGTTGAGCGCGCGCGGCCTGAAGAGAACCGCGTCGTCCGCCAGATAGGCAAGGAATGCCGAGCGAGTGCCCAGGTCTGCCGCCGCACGGGCAAACGCCCGTTCCGACTCGACGAGCGAGTTCAGCACGGTCTCGTACTCCGGGCTCTCTTCCCAACTACATGTCACTGCCAACGCCGAGCACACCGCGGAGGCAAGCAACAGGCAGATCGCCGTAATTGAGGGTCGCTTCACAAGAACGAAGTTAACTCGGACCAGCCAAGCCGCCACTCGGAGGCGGTGAGGGGCGTTGCCGCAAGGCGAACGGGACCGCCGCCGAGACGAACGTCCCTGAACGCTAGAGTCCTGCCCGAAGACCGTCTTCGGGCAGGACGTTACTATTGACGGCTCCTCCAAACCGCCGATGCCGCAAGCGTGTGGGCTAGAATCATCCTGCGGGGATAGCTCTTTTCTCCGCCAGCCAGCGGTCGACCGACAACCTGCTGGCGCCGCCGAGCACCAGGGCGACAAAGCCCGCGATGTAGAGCAGGTTGACTTCGTAACCCGGAGGGCTGGCCATGAAGTTGAATCCGTTGGGCAAGTGGAAGGTGAACATCGCGACCAGCATGTTGACGATGCCGAGGATCGAGATGATCGCTACGAATGCTCCAGCGATCAAGAGTAGGCCGCCAAAGAACTCGAACAGACCAACCAGCCAGGCCATGAGGCCGGGGGTCGGAATCCCCAGGTTCGTCAGCATTCCCACAAACATGTCGTGGCCACCGAACAGCTTGGGATAACCATGATACGCGAAGCCGAATCCGAGTATGAGGCGAAGCGATACGCTCGCCCATTTATTCCACTGTGTTCCCATTGATTGAACTCCTTCCGAACTCGCATATAGATCGAGTGTCTCATATCAAGTTTACGCGTGCGACACTGGAACGGGTTATCCAGGTCGCTCACTCTAACGTCATCTCGGCGTGAGAAGTTTCCGCCGCGTTCCGACCGCAGCATCTGCGGTTGCCGCGGGCTATATTCCCCGCCGATGCGGCGGCCCCCGGCCGTTGCCGCCAACTAGCCACTTAGCGCTCGCCCGTTCAACAGGCAGGGGTCACGATGAACGGAGTACCACCGATTGTCTGGCACGAAGACTACGAGGCGGATATCGGGCCGCATGTCTTCCCGACGCTGAAATACCGTGCGGCCAGGGACCAGCTCGTCGAGGAGGGCACCATCGCCGAGAGCGATATCCATCGGCCCGAACCGGCGTCAGATGGCCAGGTGGCCTTTGTGCACACGCCTGAGTATCTACAGAAGATCAAGAGCGGAGCCTTCAGCCTGCGAGATGTGATGGTTCTGGAGGTGCCGTTCTCGGAGGAATTGAAGGACGCGATGTGGCTGTGCACAGGCGGTTCTATCATCGCCGGCCGCATGGCCTTGGAACATGGGAGAGCGGTCCACCTGGGGGGTGGTTTCCATCATGCGTTCCCTGATCACGGCGAAGGGTTTTGCCTGATCAACGATGTTGCCATAGCCATTCGGGCGCTGATGAACGAAGGCCTGATCGAACGAGCGGCGGTCATCGATTGCGATCTCCACCACGGCAACGGAACGGCCGCGATCTTCCTCGATGAGTCTGAGGTCTTCACCTTCTCCATGCACCAGCAGCACAACTACCCGGCCTGGAAGCCGCCGAGCGATCTCGATCTCGGGTTGGCCGACGGCACCGGGGACGAGGAATACCTCGAGCTATTGGAATTCCACCTTCCGGATATCATCGAGCGTCATCGGCCAGACCTGGCATTCTACTTGGCCGGTGCCGATCCGTACGAACAAGACCAACTGGGCGGCCTCAGCTTGACGCTCGGCGGACTTCGACGACGCGACGAGTTGGTCTTCGAGACTTTCGGGTCCGCCGGTGTGCCTGTGGCAGCTACGCTCGCCGGTGGTTACGCCTGGCGATTCGAGGATACGGTCGAGATCCACTGCGGGACGGTGCGTGCGGCGTGTGGCGGGTGAACGGTAGGCGTTGCCAACTATCGGGTGAGAGGTAATATTTGAGGGTCCCCCCCCTCCGCTCGTAATGTTTTGTCCCCTGCGGATTCAACCCAACATGCGAGGTAAACTTATGAGCCGCAGTGCATCCTTCTTCCGTGCGGTCGCTATCATGGCTGTACTCTTCGTAGGCACAAGCTCGTGTGCAACCAAGACTCAGACGGGCGCCATCGTGGGAGCCGGTGCTGGGGCCGTCGTGGGTGGCGCCGTCGGGACCGCCGCTGGGAACACGGCCGTCGGTGCCATCATCGGGGCCGCGGTTGGAGGAGCCGCGGGCGCCGTCATCGGGCACTACATGGACGAGCAGGCCGCCGAGATGGAGCGCGACCTGGAAGGCGCGGAGATCGAGCGGGTCGGCGAAGGAATCAAGATCACGTTCGACTCGGGCCTGCTGTTCGCCGTGGACAGCTACGATCTGACATATGACGCCGAGGGCAACCTCACCGACCTCGCACGGATCCTCAACAAGTATGAGGATACGAACATCCTCGTCGAGGGTCATACCGATTCGACGGGTTCGGAGGACTACAACATGGGGTTGTCGGAGCGTCGCGCGAACTCGGTGGCACACCATCTGGCAACGCAGAACGTGTCAACCGGGCGGTTCAGCATAATGGCATATGGCGAGGCGCAGCCGATCGCTTCCAACGAAACGGCCGACGGAAGGCGACAGAACCGTCGTGTCGAGCTGGCGATCATGGCCAACGACAAGCTGAAGAAGGCGGCCGAGAAGCAGGTCGAGGGCTAGACCGAGATTCGGTCGGCAGCAAGTATCCGACTGCCGACAGCCGATTCACGACTCCTTACGGTCTCTCGACGCTCGACGGCGAGACGCGAAACTCAAGCGCAGATACAACGAGGATCAGCCAAGATTCCCATGGCTGATCCTCGTCCGTTGAATAGACTTGGATATTCAGTCTTCGGCTGTCGGATGTTCGACGTTCGGGCGCTTCTCAGAACGGGGCCGGCGCCATCTTGCGGTCGGCGCCCGATCCTCTATCCTTCCAGATCGCGACAGGGGTGCTGGGGAGTTACCCGGCTGAGATCAGACCCTGAGAACCTGATCCGGGTAATGCCGGCGCAGGGAGTCAGCCAACCCCCCTTCACCCTCTCTGCTGATTCGAAGCTGTGATTCCACTTCGCAGGGAGGATCCGTTATGAGCTTCTGTGAGGAGCAACTCGCGCGAGTGCGTCACATCTGGGAACCGATGCTTCGGCACCGATTTCTCAGTGAGACGCGGGACGGTACTATCGCCGATGAGACCTTCGCCAACTGGATGCAGCAGGACTATCTGTTCGTGGAGGCGGCGATTCCCTTCATCGCCGCGTTGATACCGAAGGCACCGGTCGAGCATCGAGCGGCCCTGGGGCAAGTGCTCCCGATGCTCGAGAAGGAACTGGAGTTGTTCCGCGAGCGCGCTGCTGCGGCCGGTGTGGATCTCACAGACGTGAAGCCTGCCTTCACGAATCACGCGTACGTCCAGTTTCTGTTTGCAAGCGCGTTCAGCAAGTCATACGCGGAGGCCTATACGGTGCTCTACGTGGCGGAAAAGGCCTACTACGATTCATGGAAGGTCGTGAGAGCAGGGATCGACGAGGGCTCGATCTGGTTTCCGTTCGTGGACAACTGGACTAGCGAGGCGTTCGCAGGCTGGGTCGATTATCTTCAAAGCGAGCTCGACAAACTGGCCGACGAGGTGGGATCCGCCGAACGGCGGCGGATGGCGGATCTGTTCGAGATGACGGCGAAGTATGAGCTGGCGTTTTGGGAGATGGCGGCGAGCGGCGAGCGCTGGCCCGGATTGGAAGGAGATGCGGCGTGTTGAAGTTCACCGATGAGTTGTACGCGGCCGGGCATCCGATATGGGGAGCGCAGCTCGAACATCCGTTCGTGAAGGGCATTGGGGACGGCACGCTCGAGGAAGAGCGGTTCAAGCGTTGGGTTCTACAGGACTACCTCTATCTGAAGGAGTTCGCCAGGGTCTTCGCATGGGCGGTGGCCAAGGCGGACGACCTCACTTCGATGAGTTGGTATGCGGCGGTGCTCAACCTGACGCTGAACACCGAGATGGCTCTGCATCGTGACTATGCTGCCCGGTTCGCGTTGACGCCAGACGACCTGGAGCAGGCTCCAATGTGGCCGACGACGCGTGCGTACACCGACTTCCTCATCCGAACCGCGGCGGACGGCGACATGGCCGATCTCGTAGCCGCTTTGCTGCCCTGCGCCTGGGGTTACGTGTTCGTAGCCCAGAAACTCGCGGATGCCGAACCACCGAAAGACCAGCGATACGCGGACTGGATCGCCCAATACTCGTCCGACGAGTTCGCGGAAGCGGCAGCGTGGCTGAGAGGCGAGATGGATCGCCTGGCGGCAGGCACACCGCCGGAGAAACGCAAGAGGCTGATCGAACTGTTCGTGATCTCCAGCCGCTACGAGTGGCAGTTCTGGGAGATGTGCTGGAACGGCGAGGAGTGGTCGATCTGAATGAAGAGCGCCCGGTCCGCCGGCGGCCGGATGCGTGACCGGCGATCCCGGGCGCGTTCACGAGGTACTTGTAGAACGCTTCCTGACACCAACCGGTTCCGGCTCGTCTGACCGGCGTTAGATCTCGGTCTGCGCCAATCTCTCCCAGGTGACGCCGGCGATCGCCGCGTCTTGGGCTCCGACGCCGGTGAGATCGCATAGGATCAGCTCTGAACCCTCGCGGCCCGTCTTCCTTCCGGTCAGCACCTCGCCCAGCTCGCCATGCACCGAGGCGGCGCAAGCCTCGGTAATTGCGACCTACGTTGCGACCGGCGACACGCTGGACGCGCGGCCAAGCAAAGCGCATTTTGACGCCGATCACATACATGCTGGGAAGCCCTCATGAACCGATCGGCGGAGCGATGACAAGAACGCACGAACCGTTGCAGACTCTGAAGCCTGCTGACTACCAGCCGGCGCTTCCACTCGATCGACTCATTCTCAGAGAATCCCCCGATGACGAGGCCGTTCCGATGGACGTCCTCTTCGTCGGTGGCGGTCCAGCCGGGCTGGCAGGTGCCATCGAACTGGCGCGGCTGATACGCGAAGATGCGGAGAACGGCGGTAGCCTGGGCGAGCTGGAGATCGGCGTCCTGGAGAAAGCCGAGGGCCTGGGCGAGCACTGTCTTTCGGGAGCGATCGTGAACCCGACTCCTTTTCGGGAGCTGTTTCCCGACGTTCCCGTTGACGAGCTACCGTTTCGGCGGTCTGCTCCGCAGGACCGGGTCTTCATGCTCTCGAAGCGGGGTATGCGTCGGATTCCCACACCACCCAACATGCATAATCAGGGCAACTACTTGGCCTCGATCTGCGAGGTCGTTCGCTGGCTGGGCGAACGCGCCGAGCAGGCTGGGATCAACGTCTTCACGGGCTTTCCAGCGGATTCGCTGCTCGTCGACGGCGCCCGGGTCGTCGGTGTCAGAACCGTCGCCGCTGGGCTGGATCGAGAAGGCAAACCGGGAAGCGGCTACATGCCTCCGACCGACGTCACAGCGAAGGTCACCGTGCTAGCGGAGGGTACACGCGGCCCGTTGTCGCAGGCATTCCTACAGTGGCAAGAGATCAGGTCGCCGAACCCGCAGATCTACGCGCTCGGGGTCAAGGAACTGTGGGAGGTCAAGCGACCGCTCGACTCGGTGATCCATACGATGGGCTGGCCGTTGCCCAAGGATGCGTTTGGGGGCACCTGGCTGTATCCGCTGGCCGATGATCTCGTATCGCTCGGCCTGGTTGTGGGCCTCGATTACCGACAGCACTCGTTGGACGCTCACGTGCTCTTGCAGCAGTTCAAGCAGCATCCGTTGGTCGCGCCATACCTAGAGGACGGTGAACTGCTAGAGTGGGGTGCGAAGACGATACCCGAAGGCGGCTACTATTCGCTGCCCGATCGGCTTCATGGTGACGGCCTACTCATCGTCGGTGACGCCGCCGGCTTTGTCGATGTCCCGTCGCTGAAAGGTATTCACTACGCGGCGCAGTCAGGCATGTTCGCCGCTCGTGCGATCTTCGACGCGTTGAAGCAGGACGACACGACCGCGACAGGGTTGGCGGCGTATGACGCTATGGTCCGCGACAGCTACGTGGGAAATGACTTGTACAGGACGCGAAACATGCGGCTCGCGTTCAAGTCCGGTCTCTACGGAGGCGGTCTCAAGGCGGCTCTGATGATTGTGAGCCGTGGTGCTCTGTTCGGTGGCCGAATTACGGTGCCGACGGATGCCGAAGAGCCGCGGGATGTGATGCGGGCGGCGGAATTCGTGCCCGATGGCGAACGAACGATGAGCAAGGTGGATGCGGTATTTAGGTCGGGAAACACCACGCGGGATGACGTCCCCTCTCATCTGATCGTGAGTGACGATGTACCGCCGGAAGTGGCGGAGTTCTACGAGCGAATGTGTCCGGCAGCCGTCTATGAGCGTGATGGCGACAGCTTGGTCGTCAACGCGCCCAACTGCATCGACTGCAAGGCGACGGACGTGTTGGGGCCGCGCTGGACGGCTCGAGAGGGGGGAAGTGGGCCGAGCTATAAGCGGATGTGACGTAAGTCTGGCCTTGAATACAGAATAACGAATATCGAACACCGAATGTCGAAGTAGCACGGAGAGCCGACTCAACACTCCACTTCTTTCGAGGGTGTTGGAGATTGGCTTTGCCAAATCCATTCCTTCCCAATGAACGACTCCACAGACAGCCTTCTTGCTTGCACTGGCATTAGCGGCGGCTTTGGATAGCTTTCCCGGCTTCAAAGTCCTAGCCACACCAAGACAGCAGGAGGTTCCCATGCGATTAGCCCTCGCTGCCCTACTTCTTGGGCTTGTTACCGCTCCAGCCCTGGCTCAAGACCAGGAGCGACCCGCCGATTGGAAGGTGCGCTTCGACCGGCCAGCGCCCGACTCGGCGGTCTACTTCGTAACAATGCCACCGGGGTGGCATATCACTACCGGGCCCGCGGGCATCTTCTACAACCCGTCGGTCACAGCGAAAGACGAGTACCGCGTCAGCTCCGAGATCTTCCTGTTCCCTGGAGAACGCCGCGAGGGGTTTGGAATCTTCGTCGGGGGTGAGGATCTCGAAGGCGACGGCCAGGCCTACCTCTACTTCCTTCTCCGCAAGGATGGCCGCTATCTGATCAAGCGCAGGGCCGGGTCCGAGACGCACGTGGTCGTGCCGTGGACTGCGCACGAAGCCATCGTCAAGCACGAGGGAGGGGAAGGGACGGCGAAGAACGAGCTGGGCATCGAATGCGGCTCGGAGAACGTCGACTTCTTCGTGAATGGGGAGAAGGTCAACAGCCTACCCCGATCGCAGCTGAGTGTAGATGGCGTAGTTGGGTTGAGGGTAAACCACAACCTGAATATCCACGTGACGGACCTGAACGTAGCCGCACTTCGCTAGGAGAAGATCGGCGCCTCTTTTCGCGGCCTGTGGTTGTGGGGCAGATTGTGTCTGGAGGCCCCACAGCCCGGAGGGTCGCATGCGAATTATCGGCCTGCTTGGCGGAATGAGCTGGGAGTCGACGGCCGAGTACTACCGTATTATCAACGAGGAAATACGGCGGCGGCTCGGCCGGCAGCACTCGGCTCGCATACTCATGTACAGCGTCGACTTTGAGGGCATCGAGCGCCTGCAGGATGCGGGGGACTGGGCCGCCGCCGGGCGGATTCTCGCGGCTGATGCACTGCGGCTCGAAAAGGGCGGCGCCGATCTCCTGCTTCTCTGCACCAACACCATGCACAAGGTTGCACCGGCGATAGAGGATGCGATTCAGATCCCGCTCGTTCACATCGCCGACGCGACGGCCGCGCGCATACACGAGGACGGTGTCGGACGGGTAGGATTGCTCGGTACGCGGTTCACGATGGAGGAGGACTTCTATCGCACCCGGCTGTCGGAACGACACGGCCTGGAAGTCCTGGTGCCGCCGGCGGAGGACCGCGCGAGTGTAGATCGCGTCATCTTCGCGGAACTGTGCCAGGGGCAGGTCCTGGACGAGTCGCGGCGCGAGTACGTTCGTATCATCGAGGCTCTGGCGCAGCGGGGAGCGGAAGCCGTGATCCTGGGCTGCACCGAGATCGGCCTGCTGATCGGCCCCGAGGATTCACCGGTCCCCGCTTACGATACGGCCGAAATCCATGCCCTGCGGGGGGTCGAGTTGGCCGTTCAGTGATCGGGCCGGCGATCGGCCGACCTCGAATCCTCTCCGCTGCAAGCGGGAGAATTGAGCAAAAGTCCATGGGAGGGGAAAGTCGTGTGCATATTGACAATTATTATGTCATAATGACAATATATATGTCATAACGGAAAAAGCACCTCGCTTTCGCGGCCGGAGGCTGCACTGTGATCGAACTTGGCCCGCTCACGCTTGGAGACTTGGGAGCCCAGGAACCCGGTAGCGCTCAGGGTCCTCTAGATGTGTCACCAGTCGGATCCGTCGGACGGGGTACCCGTACGTCTGGAGCGGCCGTCTCGGACCTGATCGATGAGACGGTACGTCTGGTCGCGCGTGCGAGGGCCGCCGCGGGGCGCGAGCGCGGCCTACGTGAGCTGTCGGGTAGCCGGCGGGTGCTGCTCAGATGGTTGGGAAGGTACGGACCGCAGGCCGTGCCGCAGCTAGCGCGGGCTCACTCGGTCAGCCGTCAGCACATTCAGGCGCTGGTGAACCCGCTCGCCGAGGAAGGTCTGGTGGAGTTCGTCGACAACCCCGCGCACAAACGGTCGCGCCTGGTGCGTCTAACCGCAACGGGGAAAGAGCATATTGCCGGGCTGACCCGGCGCGAATCATCGCTTCTGAGTCAGCACGGACCGGCCGTCGCGGATGAGGATCTGCGGGCCGCGACCCAAGTTCTGCGGATTGTCGCTGAGGCTCTCGAAGGATGAGGTGCCGAGCGCTGCGTGGTGCGCCGGACTACCCGCCTTCGCTGCCGGCGTCGTAAACGCGGCGAAACTCGATGTCTCGGCGGCCACCGGCAATCTTGATCTCGATGACCAGCTGGCGGCCTGCTGAAGCCAGCTCGAATGTCTCGGAGATTCGCACGCCGGTCTCCAGGGTTCGCTCGATGATCAGCCGCTCACCTTTCCAACGCGCTTTGACCGTCACGTTCCCGAGGCCTTCTATCCGTTGGACTCGCTCTTGGCCATCGGGGTGCAGCACGCGAGTGATGCCTTCGGCGCCCTTGAGAGTGAGGGTGGAGTCGTCCTCCGCGACCTTGAAGGCCACGGAGTTCTGGAGCAGCGTCGCGAACCCCATCTGGAAACCTTCACGCCGCTCTCCGGGCGGCGCGCCGGGCCGGCCGGCAGGGGCACCGGGCGGCCGCTGTCGCTGCTCTTGATCGCCGGCGCGATCGCTCTGTTCCAGATTGACGACCCAGGTCCCGGTCATATCAGGGTGTTCAGGTACTATGCCCGAGCTACCCGAGCACGCCAGCAGGCCGGCGAGCGCTCCTGCGCCAACGCAAGGGAGTAGTCGTCCTATCAATCTGCCCATCGACGCTCTCCAGGGTGATACCCAATCGCGAGTAGTAACACCCCAAAAGACATGTGAGATCCACGCGCTAGTCAAGGCCTTTCCTGGCCACGCTCTTGAAAGGGCCGGCGGCCGCGGGGAGGTGGCTCACCTTGGCCATGACCGCGCATTCCGCGACGCATCCAGCCGCGCCGAGCGCGCATGTCCGTCGTAAGGCTGTCTAGCTTAGCGACCTGCTCCGGCGTGAGCACGGCGTGGATCTCGTCGCGGACGGAGTCGGTGACGGCTTGAAGACGCGGCATCATCTCCCCGAGGACATCCTCGGTGCGGGGACGGCTACGCTCCATGATCTGGAGGATCTGCTCCCGTTGTTCCGGGGTGAGGTTCAGTTCTCCGAACATGGGTGGCATTGCCCCGGGCTTGCCCTGAGACATCATGCCGGGGGGTACTTCCGGGAACGGAGACGGACGCGGGCGCAGGCGCTCGGCGGCCATTCCCGCCAACGCACCTACCATGAACGTCACGGCTAACAGCGCGATGCCCTTAGCGCGTATACGGCCCAGTGACTCGACGCTGTTCTTCATCCTTCCTCCTCCAGCACGACGAGCAGTTCGGCAGCGCTCGGTGCCTCCTCGCTCCAGACCCAGTCGGCGATCTGCTCTGGGACGCCGATGGCTTCGGCAAGACCGATTTCCGTTTCGGCCGGGGTCGTCGCGGTCTGCGAGCGCGCTAGCGCGCCGATCGACACGATCCCGGTGATCACGGCTGCGGCGAGCAACGGTCGCCACCAGGACGTGAGCTGCGCGAATACATCCGCGCGGGCGCGACGCGCCGCCAACTGACCGGCCGCGGCCTCGGTGATCGAGTGCACGATGTCGTCGAACCGCTCCCGATCTTCCGTCGGATCCAGGCTCGAGAAATCGATCCGGTCGTCAATCATTCGAGTACTCCTCTAAGGTGCTCACGCCGAGCCGCTCGCGTAACAGCTTGCGCGCGTTGTACAGATGCTGGCGCGACATCCCGTTCGAGATATCTAGCGCGCCTGCGATTTCACCGTGTTTCCAGCCGTGCAGGTCGTGCAGCAGAACGACCTCCCGTTGTATTTCGCTCAAATCGCCGAGCGCCGTCTCCAGTCTTCCGCGCAATTCCGACCGCTCCGCGTCGGCGCCAGGGTTCGAGGGACCGGCCGCCGCGACGGTCTCGAGCGGCTTCGCGTTTCGCACGCGGCGATAGTTGCGGAGGTTTCGCGCCCGGTTGCGAACGATTTGCATCAGCCAAGCAACGAAACGCTCCGGTTTCCGTACCTCGTCGAGGCGCTCCAACGCCTTGATGAAGGCGTCCTGACACGCGTCCTCTGCGTCCATGCCATTCCCCAAAACGGCGAGCGCCACGGAATACGCCGCACGATAGTGCTGGCGTACGAGCGACTCGAAGGCTGCCGCATCACCGCGGCGGGCTCGTTCGACCAGGAGTGCATCGGACAAATCAGGGCCCCTATCCCAAACCGTGCCTCACTCCGCCTACACTAGACAGACACTCAAGCCGATCAGGGTGTTAGTCAAGACCGTCCTCCCAATTGGACCTCTCTAACGCTCCATTGTCCTCGGCTGTCGCTTCAGCAAAGCGGCCCTAAACAGGAGAAATGATGATCATACACAGACTTCCGGTGCTGGGAGGTGCGCTTCTCTTACTGGCGGCACCGGTCTCACCGAGTACGGGCTTGGCCCAGGATCGCGGGATCGGCGGCAAGTGGGCGCTGAATGAGGAGGAGAGCGACGACCCTCGCGCCGCCTTTGAGAAGAGTATGAGAGGGGCGAAGGAAGGCATGCGTGAAGGGAGTAATCGTCCGCCGGGCGGCCGTCCATCGGGCGGTCGCGGCGGGCGACGCGGAGAAGGCGGTCGCGAGCAGGGGCGTCAGGGCATGCAGAGGCTCTTGGAGGCCTCAGCGGCGCTCAACATCGTTCAGGATGATTCGACCGTTACGATCGTCGGTGCCGAAGGTTCGAGGCTCATCTTGTATCCCGATGGACGCAGGATCGAGTATCCCATCGGAGGTGCCGGCCATGTCGAGACGCGTGCCTACTGGGACAATGGGAAGCTCGTCGTGGAGCGGAAGGTAGAAAGAGGGCCGAGGGCCACGACCACGTATGAACTCTCATCGCTGCGTCGGCAACTACACGTCAGGGTGCGACTCGAGGGCGGAGCGATTCCAGAGCCGGTGGAAATCCGCCGAGTCTATGACCTGCAGGATGAAGGCAGCTGACCAGGGGCACGCGCGAGCTTTCGAGGTGGCGCGCTGTTGGCATCAGACGGAATGAGTAGCTCGTCGAGTCACTTCGGACTCGGGAGCGCGACTACAGCCGGTACTGCTTCATCTTCCGCCATAGAGTAGTCCGGCTCATTCCAAGCGTTCGGGCTGCCTCCCCGCGGTTGTAGCGCGAATTCTGGAGGGCGGCGCGGATGCGCTCGGCCTCCGCCGCCTCCGTTGCCGTCAGCTCGCCGGACACGTACGTAGGCGAGGCTTCACTTCCGGGCTGGGGTAGGCTCGCCGCAGCCTCGATCGAGACAGGTGAGGTGGCGCCTGCTGAGTCCGGTTCCGGGCTCGGTTTCGCGTAGTGCCGGTCTATCTCTAGCGGAAGATCGCCGATATGGATGGTCTGACCCTCGCAGACCGAGATGGCGTACTCGAGGGCATTCTCTAATTCACGCACGTTCCCGGGCCACGGGTAGGTCAGCAGAGCGCGACTGGCGGACGGTGCCAGACGCAGCGAGCGGCCGCGCTCTTTGCCGACCTTGTCGAGGAAATGCCGAATGAGAAGCTCGAGGTCCTGACGGCGCTCGCGTAGCGGCGGGATCTCGATGGGCACGACTCGCAGGCGATAGTAAAGGTCCTCGCGGAATCGCCGCTCCGCGACCGCTTTCACCAGGTTCACGTGCGTCGCAGCGATGACGCGCACGTCCACCTTGCGGGTGCGCGTGTCTCCGACCCGCTCGAAGGTATGCTCCTGCAGGAAGCGGAGTATCTTCGCCTGAAGGCTGAGCGCGAGGTCTCCGATCTCGTCTAGGAAGAGCGTGCCGCCGTCCGCCAGTTCGAAACGGCCCGGCCGGTCGCGCACCGCACCCGTGAACGCTCCGCGCACGTGACCGAATAGCTCGCTCTCCAGAAGTTCGGAAGGTATCGCCGCACAGTTGACCGCGACGAAGGGTCCGTCAGCCCGATGCGACGTGGCATGGAGCGCCTTCGCTACAAGCTCCTTGCCTGTGCCGCTTTCGCCATTGATGAGCACCGTCGAGTCGTTGTCACGCAGCAACTCGATGACCCTGAAGATGCGCTGCATGGCTGGCGACTTGGCGATGATCCCCTCGAACGACGGCTTCTCGGGAGCAGTCTCGTCGGGGCGGATCATCACGGAGACCTTGGCCTCTGAGCTGATACAAGCGTCGCTTGCCTCGATCGGCCCGATGCTGAGTGAGACCGAGCGCCCTTCGCCCGAGGCGGTCCGTAGAGACGCGCGGAATCCTTCTCGTCTTTCGCCGGCCAGCACCGCTGCCCGCACCGAGCTGTCCGCTCCGAAGAGGTCCTCGCCCAGCAGCTCTTGCAGTGGGGTGCCGACCAGTTCTTCGGGCGCCACGCCGACGATTTCCGGAAGGGCGCTGGAGTGGGCGACGATATCGAAATTGTCGTCGGTCACGATGAACGTTCGACCGAGTCCCAAGAGCATCGCGTCGAGTTCCGGCGCCGGGCTGGAGTAAGGCTGCAGAGCTCGCTCGACAGGCTGGATGACCTCCAGGGCTCCGGTGATGTTACCATTCTCGTCCCGAATGACCCTGCCGGACTTGAGGATGTCGATCTCGCTTCCGTCTGCACGGTAGATCTGCAACCGTGCATCTTTGACTTCGCCGTACTTGAACACGCCGCAGCCTCGCAGGCATTCGGAACAGCGCACCGCCGTCAGGCAGGACCGCCCTAGCACTTCCTCAGCTCTGAAGCCGGTCAGGCGCTCGAGTGCGGGGCTCATGGCGACCACATTCCTGTCGGCATCTACCTCGAAGTAGGCTAGCCCGGCCAGGTCCGCCAACTGATCGAAGCGGTCAGGTCCGAGATTCGGATTGGGCGCTACTGCTCTTCCGTCGTTAACCTGAGTATCGGGCTCCATCTCCGATCATCTCCTCCGCTGGACCCTTAAACATACCGTTTCACCGTCGAAGCTGCCGTGGCAGGTACGATATCCCTGTTTCGTCCTTGCAAATTGAGTGCTTAGGTGCACTTCCGAGGGCAGCTACTCGCCGAGCCATGCTCTTTCAACGCCAGCGATGGTCCATCGAGATTGCAACGCCTCTGGGTGTTGAAACACAATATAACACAATGTTTCATATGTTGCAGCATAGTGTCTCGCCTTGAGCGTCCATATGGGGTGCATGCGCCTGTTCTGATCTCGTAAAGTATTTCATTGCAAACGTTTAGAGTATCGAAAGACCTCTGGCACTGGCATTGCCTTGTATGACGACGGAATCACCGGGCAGGATAGGCATGAGAGGGGATAATGAAGAGGATGTTGATACTGGGTGCCGGGACGGCCGGCACCATGATGTCGGCGAAGATGAGACGGCAGCTCGACCCCGACGAGTGGGACATCACGATCGTCGACGGCGACAACCGGCACATCTATCAGCCGGGACTCCTGTTCATTCCGTTCGGCGTGTATCGCGCTCGGGATGTTCTAAAGCCCAGGTCGCGCTACATACCGAACGGGGTTCGCTTTGTAATGTCGGAAGTCGATGTGATCGAGCCCGACGAGAACAGGGTGCGGTTGAGCGATGGGACGCTTCTCGACTATGACATACTGCTCATCGCCACCGGCTCCCGCATCGTTCCGGAAGATCTGGAAGGCATGGTCGGCCCGGGTTGGCGTAAGGACATCTTCGATTTCTACACGCTGGACGGCGCGGTGGAGTTGCAGAAAGCGCTGGATGGCTGGGAAGGCGGCCGCGTAGTACTGAACGTGGTGGACATGCCGATCAAGTGCCCGATCGCGCCGCTGGAGTTCATCTTCCTAGCGGACGAGTTCTTCACCGAGCAGGGCATGCGTGACAAGACTGAGATCGTGTTCGCAACGCCTTTGGAGGGTGCGTTCACGCGGCCGCGGGCATCGGAGATGCTGGGCGACATGCTGGACAACAAGAACGTCAAGCTGGAGACGCTGTTCGGAGCCGGCGAAGTGGACGCGGAGAAGCGAGTGCTGTCCAGCTGGGACGAGCGGCATATCGAGTACGATCTGCTGGTGACGGTCCCTCTGCACATGGGGAGCGAGACGATAGACCGCTCGGACATGGGCGATGATATGGGCTGGGTTCCAACGAATCCGAGCACACTCCAGGCCGATAACTGGGAGAACGTGTTCGTGATCGGCGATGCTACGGACCTGCCTACCTCGAAGGCGGGGTCGGTCGCTCACTTTGAGGGTGAGGTTCTGGAGGAAAACCTGCTTCGCTATATCGATGGTCGGCCGCTGTGCGATGAGTTCGACGGCCATGCCAACTGCTTCATCGAGACAGGCTTCGGCAAGGCCGTGTTGATCGACTTCAACTACGAGGTGGAGCCCCTTCCAGGGAAGTTCCCGGTCCCGGGTGTTGGCCCGTTGGATCTGTTGCGGGAGAGCGAAGTCAACCACTGGGGGAAGATGGCGTTCCGTTGGATCTACTGGAACATGCTGCTCAAGGGGTCGGAGATTCCCGGAATCGAGTCACGCATGTCGATGGCAGGGAAGTGGAGTTGAACATGTCGACTAGCACAACCGAAACCGGCGTCGCGGTGACATCAAAAGCGAGCGACGTGGCGGAACAGCTAGCGAAGGTGAACGAGAAGCTCGATCGGCTGATCGTCATAGTGGACGACTTGGGCCGCCGGATGGAGAGCTTAGATGATCTCAAGGAAGACCTCGTGCCGATCGCGCATGGCGCCCTGAAGATCGCTTACCGAAAGCTGCATGAGTTGGAGCAGGAAGGTGCGCTGGACTTCGTGGCTGAGTCGGGCCAGGTGGCGATGAAGATAGCTACGTCGTTCACGCGAGAGGACGTGAAGCTGTTGGGGGACAACGTGGTGAAGATCCTCCAGACGGTCCGCAATCTGACGCAGCCAGAAGTGCTCAACGTGGCTGATCGAGCGGCGACCGCTCTGCAGGAGGCGGGTGCGGAGTCAGGCAAGCTGGGCCTGTTCAAGGCCATGCGAGATCCAGAGGTCCGCAGGGGAATGACGTTGCTATTGGCGGTGCTGCGCGAGTTGGGCGGCGGCGGCAAGAACGGCAAGGACGCGCAAGGGTCAGACCCATTGGCGCCAGAGTAATCCACAGACGAAATCAATTGAACAACGCAGGGTGAGAATCCATAGGAGGACGAAAATGAGCACCACGACATTTGCTGGAATTGAAGTCGAAGTCAGCGAGGATGGGTTCCTGTTAAACCCGGATCAGTGGACACCGGAGATCGCTGCCGAGATCGCGCGCGAGGCCGGAATAGACCCGCTCACCGAGAAGCATTGGGAAGTCATCGACTTCTGCCGGCGCGATGCGGCCGCGAAGGGCGAGCCCCCGGGAGTCCGTCGCATCACGAAGCAAACGGGTGTCTCGATGAAGGAGATCTACAAGCTCTTCCCGAAGGGTCCCGGAATCCTGGCGTCCAAGATCTCTGGTTTGTCCAAACCGAAGAGCTGTATCTAGGCGGAGACGCTAATCGACGATTCGCAACGACGACCGGAGTTCGGCCCGGATTGGGCAGGCGGGCGGCCGATCTCCCCTGCGGAGGACGAAGACAAATGGCTGAGAACGGAAACGGACAGAACAGGAAAATCGCCATCATCTGCTCGAAGGGCAGTCTGGACATGGCCTACCCGGGTCTGGTGCTGGCGAACGCGGCCCGCATGATGGGGATCGATGCAGTGCTCTTTTTCACCTTCTGGGGTCTCGATATCATCAACAAGAAGCGGGTGGACAAGCTGCACGCCGGCATCGTCGGCAATCCGGCGACGCACATGCCGGCTATGGTCGCCGGACTTCCGGGGATGGAAAGCCTGGCGACCAAGATGATGAAGAAGAAGATGGATGACATGGAGATTCCGCCGGTGCGCGAGATGTTGGAGATTCTCGATGATGCGGGCGCGGAAATGTACGGCTGCCAGATGGCCATGGAGATGATGGATCTGGACAAGGAGGATCTGGTCCCCCAGGTCAAGGACGTCATCACGGCCATGGACTTCTTCGAGAAGTCCGAGGGTGCCCAGACGATCTTCATCTGAGCGATCACCGGACTGGGCCGGCCGAAAAACGGTGGTAGCCAGCGCGCGGGCCGTCCAAGGCCCGTGCGCGTTACCTTTGGCCGGCCACGATTGGAGCCCGCATCGAGCACTTCTTCCCTCGTACTAACACGGCACGTCCTAGCACGTGCGCTGATGGGCTGCACTGGTGCTCGGGGCGCTGGCTGGATATACTTGTGCGCCCGCGTGGTTCCGTCGCAACCGAGTCAGCAACGAAGGCAGGCACTTCTCAGGCCCGCCGGCTGTTCAAGAGTGGGCGTTCCCTCACAGAAGGAAGTCTTGAGACAAGACTACCCGGCGGCGGCTGGGTATGTGAAGCGGATAGAGACAGTGCCGATCAGGAATATCGCCATCATTGCGCACGTCGATCACGGCAAAACGACGTTGGTCGACAAGATGCTGCGGCAGGCCGGAGTATTCCGCTCCAATCAACAGGTGGTAGAGCGGGTGATGGACTCGAACCCGCTGGAGCGCGAGCGCGGCATCACCATCCTGTCCAAGAATACGGCCGTTCGCTGGGGCGACGTGAAGATCAACATAGTCGATACACCCGGCCACGCCGATTTCGGGGGGGAGGTGGAGCGCATCCTGCGGATGGTCGACGGAGTACTGCTCCTGGTGGACGCGGCGGAGGGCCCGATGCCGCAAACGCGGTTCGTGACGCGCAAGGCGCTTTCGCTCGGCCTGCAGCCGATCGTCGTGATCAACAAGGTCGACCGTGCCGATGCGCGTCCTCTGGAAGTCCACGATGCCGTGCTCGACCTCTTCATCGAGTTGGAAGCGAGCGAAGCTCAGCTGGACGCGCCGTTCCTCTACGCCTCGGCACGCGACGGCTGGGCGTCCAGCGATGAGGAGGAGCTTGGCGGAGACCTGCGACCGCTTTTCGACTCGGTCGTCGAGCACGTTCCAGCCCCGGCCTGCCGGGCCGATGGGGCGTTCCAGATGCTCGTCTCGACCCTCGACTATTCCAGCTACCTGGGACGGGTCGCCATCGGCCGGATCGAGCGCGGCGTAGTGACGGGGGGCGGCTCGGTGGCCTTGTTGGCGCCGGGGGCGCCGGCGATCGCGCCTGACGGCGAAGCCCGAGTCGGCCGGGTCCTCAAGCTCTACGGCTTCGATGGGCTCAGGCGTGTCGAGGTCGAGAGCGCCTACGCCGGCGACATCGTCGCGCTGGCAGGCCTGGATGGTGTTGAGATCGGGATGACGCTGACCGATATAGATGTCCTAGAGCGTCTGGAGGGGATCGCTGTGGAGGAGCCGACGATCTCGGTCGACTTCATGGTGAACAACTCGCCGTTCGCCGGCGAGTCCGGCCGCTTCGTCACCAGCCGCCAGGTCAACGAGCGGTTATACCGAGAGCTGGAGCGAAACGTGTCGCTCAAGGTCGAGGAGACCGATCGGCCCGAGGTGTTGACCGTATCAGGCAGGGGCGAGCTGCACCTGGCGATACTGATGGAAACGATGCGCCGCGAGGGGTATGAGTTCCAGGTGAGCCGGCCTCGGGTCATCGTCCGGGGCGACGGAAACGGCGGTCGGCTGGAGCCGTACGAGGACCTTGTCGTCGACGTGCCGAGCGAGATGACGGGTGCCGTGATGAAGGGCCTCGGCCCACGGCGCGCCGAGCTGACCGAGATGGGCGACACGGTACAGGGCCGCGCTCGAATGCGCTTCAAGGTCCCGGCGCGCGGACTGTTCGGCTACCGCTCCGAGTTCCTCACCGACACCAGGGGCGAGGGCGTCATGCACCACCGGTACCTCGAGTACGGTCAGTGGGCGGGCGAGTTGAACAGCAGGCAGCGAGGAGTACTGGTAGCGGATCGGCGGGGTACCGCCGCCCCGTATGCTCTTTTCAACCTGCAGGACCGCGGTACGCTGTTCATCGCACCGCGTGAGCGTGCCTACGGAGGGATGATAGTCGGCGAGCACTCGCGTGCCGGCGATCTAGACGTAAACGTATCGAAAGAGAAGAAACTCACGAACATCCGTGCGGCAGCGTCTGACGAGAACATCTTGCTCGAACCGCCGCGCCGCATCGGTTTGGAAGCCGCTCTCGAGTACATCGAGGACGATGAACTCATAGAAGTGACGCCTGACGCGGTGCGTCTTCGCAAGCAAGTGCTCGATCCGAACGAGCGAAAGAAGGCGGCGCGTCGGAACAGCGTCGTGTCGAAGGAAATGATCTCGTGACGAAGAAGCGTCCGTACAAGAAGAAGCGCTCCGGCTCCAAGGATCGCAGGGGTCCCAGACAGCGCCCGCAGAAGAAGGATCGGTCTCCCGATCACAGCCAGCTCGAGGGCAAGAGCGGGTACTTGGGAATCTTGGAACTGAACGGCAAAGGCAGCGGCTTCATACGTTGCCGTGAGGCCAGCTATCTACCTTCCGACTGCGATGTTCATGTCGGACGGCAGCTTATCCAGGAGTACGGAATGCGGACCGGTGACGAGATCACCGGTGTCGTGGGGCAGGCGCCCGGTCGTGGGAAGAGCCCACCGCTCACGGCGGTCGAGGCCATCAATGGGCGGCAACCGCACGAGATAAAGGGACGACCCGAATTCAGCCGATTGGGTGCCGTTCATCCCGACGAGCAAATCGTCATAGAGTGCGGCATCCGTCGGGCGGGTGGCCCCGACTACACCAACCGTGTCATCGACCTGCTGTGTCCGTTTGGAAAGGGCCAGCGGGCGTTGATCGTGTCGCCCTCCAAGGCCGGAAAGACGACCGTGCTCCAGTCGGTCGCCGAAGGGATCGTCAAGAACTACCGGGGCGCGCAACTGTTCATCCTGTTGGTGGATGAGCGGCCTGAGGAGGTCACCGAGATGGAAGCATGCGGCTTCGGCGAGGTCGTCTCGTCGAGCTTCGACTTCCCGGCTGAGCGGCACGTGGGCTTGGCGGAGCTGACCTTGGAGCGCGCTCGCCGGCGTGTAGAACTCGGCGAAGACGTCGTCATCATCCTCGATTCGATAACGCGACTTGCGCGCGCCTATAACAATGTAGAGCGGGGAACCGGCAGAACGCTTTCCGGGGGGCTCGACGCATCGTCGATGGACAAGCCGAAGCGTTTCCTCGGCAGCGCCCGCAAAGTCGATCCGGCCAAGGGGAGTGGATCGCTTACCATCATCGCTACGGCCCTCGTCGATACGGGCTCGCGAATGGACGACGTCATCTTCGAGGAGTTCAAAGGTACGGGCAACAGCGAATTGGTTCTGAGTCGAGAACTTGCAGACCGCCGCATCTTCCCGGCGATTGACCTGAATGCCAGCTCGACCCGAAAGGAAGAGCTGCTGCTTTCGCCGGAGGCGCTCGCGGTCTCGCGTGCGATCCGACATCGGCTCGCCCAGGCTTCACCAGTTGAGTCGATGACGGAGCTGCTGTCGATCATGAAGCGCACCGAGTCGAACGAGCTGCTGGTCCAGCAGGCTGCTTCGGCGCTTCAGGACTAGTCGAGCGCACCCTCCTTCTTACGCCCATCTTGTCCGACCCCAGTCGGTCTATCTGACCTGCCGCAGGCAAACTTTTCGGCCCGCGTGCAAAAAGTGACCCGCTGACAGCTTTTTTCATTCGCCAACTCTCTGTTGTTCATAACCTTAGAGAATGGCACGAAAGTGGCCGGACTCGTGGTCGGAGTAACACGTGCCACGACCGGTCGGGAGGCGAGCCGAATGCAAGAACCCGCTTTCCGGCGCAGGCGTGGCATATCGGCCGAGTGGAGAGAGCTCGTGATGGCCGGTCGACTCCCGCCAACAACGAGTGAGAGAGGCTGAGCGATGGCGACGCCTAGGCGTGGACAGTCGGATCACACGCATTCATCCCCAAGCGACCCCGCTTCGCGTTTGGGGAAGCCCGTATACCACGTACGCAAGTCAGCGACGGATTCGGACCTATTCACCGAATCGGCCTTCGTCTACACGACGAAGACCTGGTGGGCACGTATGACTTCACGAACCGCCGTCGAGACTTACCAGGGAACGCTGAACCACTTGGTGGCTCTGATAATACTGACGGCGCAAACGATGGCGGCGATCGTCATCACTATCTCCAAGCATGCGTGGACCCTGATCGTTCAGCTTGCCGGGGTCGGCGCCCAGGTAGGAGGCGCGGCTGCGCGGACCTTGGCCGAGCGGGGTAGCACGGCCGGGAGTGCCGTCGCGGGGGGTGCCCGCGCGACGAATGACGCGTTTGCGGGAGGTGCCCGGGCGGCGTGGAGCATGGTGACGGGTGGTGCTCGGGCGACGAGGAACGTGGTTGAGGGCGGAGCCCGGGCCACCCGCAGCGCCGTGGCAGGAAGTGCGAGGGTCACTAGGAAAGCGGTAGGCGGCAGAAAGCGAGGGACTCGTAAGACCTTTGCCGGTCGAGAGCCGGGGCCACGAGCCCAGCCAGCGGAGACTCGTGAACCCCGTGCAACAGCGCCTCGGCCGGCAAAGGCAACGCGGCCCAAGCCGAATGGCAAAGGCGCCAAGCGGCCGGAGCCAGATGGGGGACGCGTCCATAAGAGGCCGCCGGTTCGCGATCCGGTCGCTCGTGGTGAGGGTACCGCGAGGGCTTCCAAAGGCCAGAAGCGACGGGCCGGCGGAAGTACTGCGACCGGCGTGAGGCCGCGGCGTGGGCCTGCGAAGGGCAAGGCGGCACCGAAGCGGGCTGTTCCGCATGGCCATCCAACTGAAAGGAAGAAGGTTAGAAGTAAGCAAGTCCAGCGGGAGCAAATGGCGGCTACGAGCGTTGCGACGAAGCCGAGACGGGCCGCCGCCACACGTGCTACCGCCGTAGCGCGCGGGAGGGAGCGCAAGGCCCGGCGGAAGTTTGGGTTCTTGACCAAGGCCTGGCAGGCCGCGGCCACGATCGCATCGCTTGCCCGCATCGTTCTGACGAGAGCGCAGCGTGCCTCGCTCGGCCTATTCTCTAGCCTTGTAGGTGCGTTCAGATTTCTGGTGCCCGCGCTAAGATGGACGTTGCGCCGCTGGCACTACGGAGCGATCCCAGTTGCGGTGGCGCTGTTGGCCCTGATGCTCACTCCCATCGGCTGGGACATGATGGGCGGATTGACCGGCGGCGGGTCGTCGGCGACGACGCCCCAGCCGGAGGCGGTGACACCCAAGATTCCTACTCCGAGCATGTCAGCCTCGGAGCGATCGGTTCCGAAGCTGACTCTCCCCAAGATCTCCGTGCCGAAGCTCTCCGGGCCTCTGATAACGGTGCCCAACATCTCGCTTCCGAACTTCGTCAAGGAACCGGTGGAGAAGTTCGATCGGTTCTTGTCGGGTGCTCTTGTGGAAGAGCAGTCGCGAGTACTGGTCGCGGACATCACGGACCGGGCGGGCGATGGAGAAGAGGATCTCGGGCAAGTCGTCGCGGTCGTTCTGGAAGCGGAGCTGTCACGAGGAACGCATTTCACGGTCCCACCGAGAGAGCGGGCGTTGACCGTGGCTGACAGCGACGAGCAGGATGCAGGCTTCGCGCTGAGACCGGCTTCAGCGTTAAGCCTGGCCGAGGCCACAGGCTCGGCTGCCGTGATCACGGGCGAGCTGGCTCACGAGGACAGCGTCAGGAGCCTCGTATTGGTGGTTCAAGGAGCTCAGGGCGAAGAGCTGTACACTCTTACCGTCGAAGTCGGCGAGGCGGGCCTGCTCGAAGCGGTCGGCGTAGCGGCGCAGGACCTGGCGAGAAGACTGGGTGATGTCGATACCGGCGAGGGAAGCAACCCGCTGGGGCCGTTCCTGACGCGTTCGCTTCCAGCCGCCCAGGCGTACGTGAAGGCGCGGACGCATCTCTATCGCTCCGAGTTCCGTCAGGCGGCTGAAGCCGCTCAAGAGGCGACGTCTCACGATCCAGCCTTTGCGGCGGCGCACCGTTTGATGGCGGAGGCCTACGCGCTCAATGGCCGACGCGCGCTCGCGCGTCAGGCTCTGGAGACCGCTTGGGAGTTCAGGGACCGTCTGACCGAGAGAGAGCGGCTGCGTTTGGCCGCCGACCGGGACGCTCTGGCCGGGCGTCACTCCGAGGCGATCCTCGCCTACGATTTCCTCTTCAGCCAGTTCCGCGACGACGTTACCGCGCTGAAGAGCCAGGCGATTCTTCAAGAGTGGGTCGGTGTGCGCGGTGGCGGGTCCGGCAACTTGACCGTGGCCTATTCGATCGATCCGGTCGACTGGCCACCGCTGGAACGAATCTCAGCGTACCTGGGCTATCGCGGTAGCGTACCGAGCTACGGCGAGTCGAAGGCGGAGAACGTCGAGTGATGGCCCGGATGCCACCAACGGGGTTCCTCAGGAGAAGGGCCATACCTGGTCGTTCGACCTGGACGTCGACGTTACGAGCAGTCACTGGGGCCTCGGGGCGGGCCTCGATACCTACTTCTGGGTCAGCCGCAGCGTTGATCTGATGCTCAGCGCCGGGCTCGACTACTTCTTCTCGAGCCGGCTGACCGGGCACGACACTTCGTACAGTGAGTCCAACGTCAATCCACGCAACGACTACACCTACTCTGATGCTGACGCCGCGGTGGGCCAGCCGAAGCTGGAACCGCTGTTGATGCTGGGTATGCGTTACAACTTCTAGCCACATCCATCCCCTCATGCATGCATCGAGATGCTGGGTGCCAACAGCTGTGCCCAGCGATTCCTCCTCCTTAAGTGTGTCCGCGAAACTTCTGCACCGTATCTTGTCGTACTTGCAGATATAGGTTTGAGCAACTGGCCTTCGAGAGTCAGAAGGAATTGGCAGACCTCGTGCGCCCCCGGGAGGGATAAACGATGAAACGTCTGCTGTTTTTCGTAGCGCTTCTTGCCTGGAGTTCGCCGGCGTTGGCCCAAGAGGAAACCCTCGTTGGCGGGGGGTTTCATTCGGGCGGTTTCGGAGCGCCCGTCGTCAAGTTCAGCGAGGTTGCGGACAAGTTCGCGGTATTCGCGGGCGGCCGCGGTGGTTGGATCATCAACCACACGTTCGTGCTTGGCGGCGGCGGATACGGCCTGGCAAACGACATCCGTTTCAGCTCGGCGCTGACCGGCCGCGATCTCGAGTTCGGCTACGGCGGCCTGGAGCTGGAGTACATCAACAGCTCGAGCAAGCTGGTCCATTTCACGGTCTATTTGCTGGTCGGCGGTGGGGGCCTGAGCGGCAATGTCGTGCAGGAGGAGTCGGTCTTTGTATTGGAACCGGCGGTGAACGGCGAGCTGAACGTTACCAGGTACTTCCGCCTGCATGCGGGCGCCGGCTATCGATGGGTGAGCGGCGTCGATAACCCTGGCTTCAAGGACAGCGATTTCAGCGCCTTCTATGGGCAGGTAACGCTCAAGTTCGGCTCATTCTAGGTTGAAGCTCAGAGACATCGTTGTCACCTCCCGGCGCGTGGCGGGGACGAGCTCGCGCCGGGAAAAGATCGAGCAGATCACGGCAATGCTCCGGCAGCTACAGCCGCACGAAATCCGTGCGGCTGTCGCCTATCTGTCCGGCGACATTCCCCAAGGGCGGATCGGGATCGGTCCGTCTAGCCTTCGCTCGGCGATGCCCGATTCTTGCCGATCGAAACCTGCCCTGTCCCTCAGCGAAGTCCATGAAGAGCTCACGCGCATAGCGACTGTCTCAGGGCGAGGCTCGGCAGCCGAGCGCGCTCGAACACTGAACGGCCTGCTGTCACGAGCTACAGCCGAGGAGCAGGACTTCCTAGTTCGGTTGCTGCTTGGCGAACTACGACAGGGCGCGCTGGAAGGCGTGATGGCGGAGGGGATCGCCAAGGCGGCGGGGGTCTCTCCATCTATCGTTCGTCGCGCGCTCATGTTCAGCGGCGACATCGGCGAAGTGGCACGTGCGGCGCTGATCGAGGGCGAGTCGGCGCTCGCGCGTTTCTCCATTCAGCTCTTCCGCCCGGTTCAACCGATGCTGGCGCAAACGGCTGAGGCAGTCCCCGAAGCGTTGCATCGCCTCGAGTCCGCCGGGCTCGAGTACAAGTTCGACGGCGCGCGGGTACAGGTGCATAGTGCGGGTGGCGACGTTCGCGTCTACACTCGCCGTTTGAACGATGTGACAGCGGCGGTTCCAGAGTTAGTCGAGCAGGTTCGGGCGCTCCCGGTCGATGATCTGATCCTGGACGGCGAAGCGCTGGCCCTTCGATCGGACGGCTGGCCGCAGCCGTTTCAGGTGACGATGCGGCGTTTCGGGCGAAAGCTGGATGTGGAGCGCATGAGGGACGAGCTACCGCTGTCGGTCTTCTTCTTCGACTGCTTGTACCTGGATGGCGAGGACCTGGTCGATCGCCCGAGCGAAGAACGGGTAAGCCTTCTGGCAGAAGCGCTGCCGGAGTCTCTCGTCACTCCCCGACTCGTGACGGCCGATCGGTCAGAGGCGGAAACGTTTCTGCGGACAGCTCTAGCTGCCGGACATGAAGGGATCATGGCGAAGGCGCTGGACGCGCCTTATGAGGCCGGCCGCCGAGGCCGGTCGTGGCTCAAGCTGAAGCCGGCTCACACGCTCGACCTGGTGGTACTGGCTGCCGAATGGGGATCGGGCCGGCGGCGCGGCTGGCTGAGCAACCTTCACTTGGGCGCCCGGGATCCGGCCACGGGGGGCTACGTCATGCTCGGCAAGACCTTCAAGGGACTGGATGACCAAACGCTCGCCTGGCAGACGCAGCGGCTACAGGAGCTCGAGGTTGCGCGGGACGACTATACCGTATACGTGCGCCCGGAGCTTGTCGTCGAG